>NZ_JBQKFT010000026.1:0-25896 GCF_052119185.1 Bilifractor sp. LCP19S3_H10 | reverse complement strand
TCTTGACGACGCATCGTCACTGTAATTATTTTTTCCTCCATTTCCATCAAACGTAATTTTATATCCTGTCGCCCATACAGCATACAGTGTCATATCTGAATCGGGTGTCACAGATGACAGTTCTTCAGTTGTCCATTCCGGCTCTGTCGCATTCTTATCGGTGCTCCAGCCTTTTAATGCATAATCTTTCCTGTATGCATCTGAATAACCGATTTTAGATCCCTTTACAACATCCGTCATCCAGGTTGACGGTGCAGTATCTCCATCATACAGCCTGCCGCCGTTTCCATCAAACGTGATGTGATATCCTTCTTCCCAAACGGCGTAAAGAGTCATATCCGAATTTAACGTGATGGATTTGAAATTATTGTACGTCCATGTTGGCTCAGAAGCCTTCTTGTCTGTACTCCATCCCTTGAGTATATACCCCTCTCTCAATGGAGTTATGTAATATTCCGGATGTGACCCCCGCAGGATCTGACTTTTCCAGCTCGATGCATTATCATACTGAAATCTTCCACCATTTCCATCGAGAGTGAATGTGTAGGCTTCTGCCCATACGGCATAAACTTCCATGTCCGACTTCGGTATCATCGATGAAAATTCATCCAAAGACCACTCCGGCTTTGCCGCTTTCGGATCTGTGCTCCATCCGATCAATACATATCCTTTCCTCCAGGCACCTGTATAACCTATCGGAGAGTCCTTTTTAACCTCTTGTATCCATCTTGACGGTGCAGAATCACTGTCATCTACTTTTCCACCGTTTCCATTAAACGTAATTCTATATCCAGCCTCCCAGACAGCATATAGCGTAATATTTGAATCAATTTTCAGGGAATGGTAGTTGCTGTAAGTCCACATCGGCTTAGAAGCATTCTTATCCGTACTCCATCCCCGGAAAAGATAGCCTTCCCGCCACCCGCTTGTGTATGTGTCAGACCAGTTCGAGCCCTTGACGAACTGCTTTTCCCACGTTAATGGAGCATCAGCACCATCGTACCATTTTCCGCCATTTCCATCGAAAGTGACAGTACACGTATCTGAAACAGATGCCAGAGAGCTTCTCATTGCATTGTTCCGTGTAGTTGCTTTCTCCGCCGAAAACGATGGTTCCTCCTGTGTTGTCGTTGTCTCCTCATCGAACGATGAGGACACCGCCTGCCCTGCATCTGTACACTGATCTAACGGCGATGTCACTGTCTCCCCAGCCGTTGCATCCTGATCCCCCGACGATGATACCGTCTGCTTTGCATCTGTGTCCGCACTTGACGACGATATCACTGCCTGCTGTGTTCCCGCATCTGCTGTCACCGGCGTCACCCACGCAGGTACACAGCTTCCTGCGACAAAAACCGATAGTCCGATAGCTAACCACCTGTGTTTCTTCATGAAATCATTCTCCTTCTATTTCAACCTTTCACTTTCCACCTTGTTCACAATAAATACACAATTATTATGTCACAAAATAAAATGTAGTGCAAATAATATTAGCATGCTATCAATCATATGGAATATGGAATATCTTTCCTCTTCCGGCAGCTTCGGACGATGTCTGGACGACGCGGGAGAAAGTTCTGGCCGCCTTTCTGTGCGGAAGCCTTCTGCTGTCCTGGCACTCCTATTCTTACGCGTTCATCTATGAACTAGCCATGCTGATGATTCTGGTTATTTCTGCCAACCGCGAGCGAAAAACAGGCGATCACATGAAACTCTTTCTGCTGTTTCTGATCATCGTTGCCTGTGTCAGCGAGCATCACCTGATCGAGATTCAGGCAAATCCGATCCTGCTGCTGGTGCTGGCCGTGGATGATGGACAGAGAGATGATTTTCACATATCACGCAGGGGAAATGCGTGAGATGTAAAGCATTCACTATTTACGTTGCCAGTTCAATGCTCAAATATCATCTTCCGGGCGGCGTTTTGGGAATTTCCTCATTTCCGTCGCCTGACCGCTGCTCGAATACCCTGCCCCGCTTCTTATCAGGAAGTATATCCATAGTTCATCCGATATTCACAAATTCCAAACCTGAAGCTTCTGTCCGTGTTGACCGGCGACCATCGCTTTGAAGAATCCGCAGATGATTGCCGACCAGCTTCATATACCCATCAGAACCGTTCAGGATATCATCGACAGCCTGCCGTCTTCTGACAAATACTCAGAATAATCGGATCTTTAAAGAAAGCCTCACAGATGCGTCTCTTTATGGGTGATATGCTACCCAGGGCGCGTTCTGTGAGGCCTTTTCTGATATGTATTTTCTGATTATAAAAGAATTCCGAAGAAGATCACAATTATGCCTGATGATCCTGATGATGTGCGATTATATGTTCCTGCGTGGTCATCCCAGCATCGCAAAGAAGCTTGCAAGTATGACAGTCATCAGTCCAGATACAACGATGGCGAGCGAGCTCATGGCTCCTTCGATCTCTCCCATCTGCATGGCTTTTGCGGTGCCGATGGCATGAGCAGAGGTTCCGCACATCAGCCCTCTTGCGATCGGGCTCTTGATGTTGAGCAGTTTGCTCATTCCGACAGCAATTACATTTCCGATAATTCCGGTGACAATAATGACCGCAACAGAAATTGTTACGACGCCGCCCAGTTCCTCAGATACTCCCATTCCGATCGCCGTGGTGATGGACTTCGGAAGAAGGGTGACATAGTCTGCATGTGAGAGCCGGAACAGCTTGCTCATGACCAGTACCGATCCCATGGAGGTAAGGCAGCCTGCGAGGACGCCGATCAGGATCGCCCGGAAGTTCTTTTTTAACAGAGCCATCTGCTTGTACAGCGGAATTGCCAGGCAGACGGTCGCAGGTGTGAGCAGGTAGCTCAGATATTTTGCGCTGTCGTTGTAGCTTTTGTAATCTACCTTGCAGGCGAGCAGAATCACGATTGTCAGAGCGATCGAGATCAGCAGCGGATTCATGATATCGAGCTTTGTCTTGTCATGGAGCCAGACGCCGAATCCGTAGGTGACCAGGCTGATGACAAAACCGATAGTAGCAGAACACAGCATTACGTTATTCATGATCTTTTCTCCTTCTTATCTGTTCTCAGTTTTGTTCTTCTTCTCAAATTGGTCCTTTGAAGCTCTCCGGCTCAGTTCCTCACCAAGTCTGGACGGCTTTTCGGATTCTTCTTCCTCCACCAGTACCCTTGCAGCTTCTTTTCTCGTGACATCCTCCTGCAGGGATTTGATCCTCCCAAGATCCTCACTGATCTCATCAGCAAGCTCTTTCTCTTCGCCGGTCTCTGTTCCCTTCACCAGAGCATCGGTTACCTTTCCGGTCACTCCCATGACGAGGAATGTACTCACAACCGTGATCACGAGAATCGGAATGATGATCGGCTGCAGATCCGGCCATGCCGTGATCAGGCCTACGCCCGCCGGAATGAACATCATCGGCATGACATCCACCAGGAAGGTCGCTGTTTCGTCTACATCCGGAAGCTTGACGATGTGTGTCATCAACAGAATAAGCATGATCACCAGGCCGTAGATACTTGCCGGAAACGGAAGCGGCAGAAAATGATTCAGGAGTTCTCCGATGCAGGATACTGCCAGAATGATCGCAAACTGTTTCATGTACTTCATGACTGTTTCTCCCCTTTGTGCTGCGATAAGTGTTTGTGCGATAAATATCTTTTACATAATAGGAGATCCCTTCGAAAATAACTCGTCAGAATCTGACTTCAAGTAGTTGTTTTTTCGGATTTTCTCTCAAACCGCCGAATATCCATGCTATACTGTTGTGCGAACGGAATACAACTGCTATAAATACAGATATCACAATCTTATGCATCACAAATACATGCATCACGAACATATGCATTGCAAATGCTCCGCATGGATGACCGCTGCGCACGCATGACTGTCGTCATGCGCCGGCCGGCCTTCCGTTGTACAGAAAGGGGAATCTGAATCATGTATTTCACGGACTACCACACCCACACCTGTTTTTCCTTTGACGGTGCTCCCCATGCGACGATCGACGCCATGTGCCGGGCGGCAATCGGCCGTGGCATATCGGAGCTTGCCATAACCGATCATATGGACATCTTTCATCTGCAGAAGTACAGCTATATCCTGGACTGCGGCCATCTGTATCCGGACCTGTTAGACGCGAAGGACCGTTATGCCGGAAAGCTGAAGGTCGTCATCGGTGCCGAACTGGGACAGCCGATGTCAAATCCCCGGGAAGGCCGCAGGTTCCTCTCCGATCATCCGGAGCTTGATTTCGTTATCGGATCGGTGCACCAGATGGACAATGATCTGGATGTCTACTATTACAACTTCCGCAAGCATGACCCGGTTCAGGTCTATGATCAGTATCTGGATCTTCTCACGACATATGCCTCTGAATATGATTATGATGTCATCGGCCACATCACCTATCCGCTTCGTTATATGGCAGAGGCAGGCTTCGCTGTGAATATCGAACAGTTTCTCGAGAAGATCGAGAATCTTTATCGCGTCATCATCCGCAGAGACCGGGGGATCGAGCTGAATCTGTCTGGCTTCCGCCAGTCCATGCAGACCACCATGCCGACCCCCAGACTTCTGAAGCTGTACCACGACTGCGGAGGCCGGATTCTCACGCTTGGCTCCGATGCCCACCGTCCCGAAGATGTCGGGGCATTTCTCAGAGCCGGACAGGATATTGCATATGAATGCGGCTTCCGGGAGCTCACAACCTTTGAGAAGCGGACCCCCTCTTTTCACAGAATTATGGATCTGCGGTGAGAAGCCGGCTATAAAAAAATAAAGACACCGGATACCGCATCCAGTGTCTCTGCTCATTGTAAAGCCTCCGTTCTTCTTCCGTTACTGCTTCCGTTCTTTTCCCATTACTGCTTTCATTCTTCTCCCGCTGCCGCTTCTTTTTCCCCTTACGCTTCAGTTGTGCTTCAGCTCTTCAACCTGTGCCGCGATGGCGGGTTTTGCCTCCTCCATCATCTCGTCCCAGCCATCCTCGTAATCGAAGGTCACTTCATCCGGGTCATCCTCCTCGATGGATTTCCGAATGCGCTTTACATATCCTTCCAGAAGCTCAAAGTCCCTGTCATAGCAATGGAAGCTGTTCGCGCGGTGTGTGTAGCTTCCCACGCCAACACCAAGCTCGTCCGCGATCATCTTCTGCAGCATGATCAGAGCAAACGCGTTCATGTAAGCAGCCTTGCAGGCATCATTAGACCGGAACAGAACCTTGCAGCACAGCCTGCCTTCCCGGATGAAATACTGGATGTGCTGCAGGCATGCCGGATCATCGCTTCCCATATCGGCCTGCTTGTCCCGCACCGTCATAACCGCGCGGCGGCTGCCGGGATTTCGCTTCAGCTCACTCACGATAAAGGGAATCTGATCCGCGTATCTCTGATGGTAGGTATACACCCAGTTTCCCTTTTCCACCTCAAAATCCAGGATGCCGTACAGCATCTCCTGACGATACTGCTCCAGCTCCTTCGGTCCGCCGATAAAGCACTTTGAAATCATTGGCTCGCTGAGCGGCTCCGCCACACACATGGTCATGGAAAGCTCCTTCTGACGGCAGTTCCAGTCCGGGCAGTCGTTCACACGTCCGCTCTCATCCAGCGCCAGCAGTGCCTTGTGATAGGCTTCCGGAAGATTTCTTCCATATACTATCTTCTCATCCATATCGAAATCATATAACGAATCGGTCATCTGTCCTTCCTTTCCCAATCATATCAATTGAAATAAATCTATATGATAATATTGTCTTCCGCAAAT
The DNA here is from genome assembly GCF_052119185.1 of Bilifractor sp. LCP19S3_H10. NCBI lineage: Bacteria > Bacillati > Bacillota > Clostridia > Lachnospirales > Lachnospiraceae > Bilifractor > Bilifractor sp. LCP19S3_H10. The sequence continues at coordinate 20,139 of NZ_JBQKFT010000026.1, read as the reverse complement.
CATTTTGCGCGGTCCGACAATTTTCCGCCGAACAATATTCCCGCTCAGGTCACATACAGACCGCAGGGCGTGCGATCCGTGAGATGATCCAGCGGCATTTTCGTTACCCTGCCCGCGTCCGGAGGCATGCAGTATGTTGTAAAAAAATGATTCATGCTGTACAGGACCTCCGCATCCGAGAAATTACCCACCGTATCCCTGATCTCAGACAGGTTCTCATGCAGCTCCGAGGGAGTCATGTTCAGAAAATCCTCGTACGCAAAATCCGCGCCGAAGTACTCCTGCAGTTTCCATGGTTTGGATGGAAAATTCCAGTCATAGCGAAAGATACCGAAGAACTTGATCCAGATCTTTCCGTTCTGATCCGGATAGATCGAATAATACAGCGCATCTCTCGCCTCTTTCGGATTGTCAAAAAGCTTCTCCTCACACATGCTTCCGAATCCTTGTAAAAAAAGACCGCCAGCCCCACGATGACTGACGGTTATCCTTTAATGCTTCATTATTCTTATTATAAGCAGTTTGATTCACACGGTCAAGCCACTGTCCTGAAACAAATTTACTGAAATTCAAAAATATTTTAGTGCACTTTTATACGATTGTTCCCGCCGAACTGCAACAGCGGGGCTTTCAGGCCGGGCTTATGGCTCCACAAAGGCAAGTACTCCAATCAGTCCGGGGCCGGTGTTCACGGCAAGGGAGGCGTTAATCTGGTTAAAGTAGATCAGCTCTCCCTGAGGGATCCGCTCTCTGATCATCTCAACCGTCCTCTTTCCCTCCTCTTCATCATCTCCGTGAAGGACTGCCAGCCAGCACTTCCTGTCCCCCACTCTCTTCGCGATTTCATCAATAACTCTCTGCTTTCCTTTTCTGGCGCCACGGATTTTCGCCACGGTATAATACACTCCGTCCGGATCACAGGCGATGATTGGCTTCATATGAAGCACATTGGCGATCATAAAGGCGACATTCCCGATTCGTCCGCCCTTTTTCAGGTAATCAAGAGTGTCCATATAGAACATCAGATGAGAGTCCTCACGTTTCTCCTCCATCCTTCTGCAGATTTCGTCAAACGGAACTCCTTCCCTCACCAGTTTTGCTGCATACACCGCATATACACCGCTTCCAAAAGAGATATCCTTTGTATTGTATACATAGGTTGTCAATCCCTCCACCTCACCGGCGACCGCCTGCACATTGTTGACCGTTCCGCTCAGATGATCGGAGATATTCACCGAAATGCAGTGTGTATATCCTTCCTCTCTCAGCTTCTCCAGAAAATCCAGGATCTCTCCCGGAGACGGCATAGAAGTCGTCGGGATTTCATCCGGAAAACTCTCATAAATGGTCTTCGGATCAATGTCCACACCATCCTCGTACTCCCTCTCCGGATAAATCACATGAACAGGCAGAACCCGGATGTTGTACTTCTCCTGTAAATCCCTGCCGACATCACAGCAAGAATCCGCCATTACAATAATCTTCTCCTGCATAATCACTCCCTGCAGCCGCCCAGCGGCCGCGAAACGAGACCCTCGCACCACCCTCCCGTGCAAAAGTATCCTGTTGACTCAATATCAGTTCTGTCCCTATCATAGTTTCTCAAATACCCGTTGTCAAGTTTTTCAAAAACCGCACACGCGGTTCACTTGACTCACACAATAGAATAAAATATACTGTATAAAGCCGTCGTCAAGCAGGCACAGAAAGCTGCATGCATAATAAGTCCAGTCGCACTTATATTCAGTTCCGGGAGATGAAACAGATGCCAACCACACGCGAAGAACAGATTGCAGAAAGTCTGAATGATTTTCAGATGCCTGCTTATACGCAGATTCCGAACGTCGGACTCTATCTGAAGCAGGTGGTCGCATATATCAATGATTATCTGGATCCGATCCGCGATGATCCGCTGACCGTATCCATGGTCAGCAACTATGTAAAGCATAAACTGATACCGAATCCGATTCACAAGATGTATTACCGCGAGCAGATTGCCCTTCTGTTTTTCATCGCGGTTACCAAATGCGTTCTCTCGCTGGAGGAAATCCGTTTTCTTCTTGCGATTCAGGAGAAGGATTATGACACGGAATATTCCTATGAGCAGTTCCGCAGGAAGATGGAAGAGGCTCTGCACCACATGACCGGAGCAGAGGACAGAATACCACCTGCATCAACCGATGACTCCGAAGGGCACATTCTGCTTCGCAATACAGTCATCACGATTTCCCACAAGATCTACATGGACCGCTACTTTTACTACGCCCAGCTGGCGGAAAATGGAGAAGACAAGGCCGGCGGTGAGACAAAGGATGCCGACTGAAGGACGCAGAATAAAGGACGCAGCAAAAGATCCCGTATCTTCGGATGAAAATTCCATCATCCGCTGATACAGGATCTTTTCCATTTATAATCTCTTTCTTGCCCTTTGTCAGTCGTCCTGCGCTCCCGGATCATCCTGAAGAGCGTCATATCCATGCTCGCCGGTACGAATCTTTACGACATCCTCGACATCGTACAGGAAAATCTTTCCGTCTCCGTATCTGCCGGTATACAATACCTTCTGAACGGTATCAATCAGCTCCTCAGAGGATACTTTGCAGATGACCACATCCAGCTTGATCTTCGGGAGAAGTCTCGTCTCCACCGGTACGCCGCGGAAGTAGGTCGAATGTCCCTTCTGCATGCCGTGTCCAAAGACGTTGGTAACCGTCATTCCGGTGATGCCAATATTTTCCAGTGCATCCTCCAGCTCCGCGAACCGTGTCTGGTTGGCCACAATGGACACCTTCGTGATCTTTGCGCCGGCTCTCTCCACTCTTGTGACCGGAACAGCCTCCTGAACACTTGCCTCCGCACCTGCCGCCTTCTTCATCTCCGCCGGTGTGCTTCCGCCGATAGTAGCCGCAATCTTTCCGCTTCCGTACTTTCTCTCATCGTCATCATCAATCTCCGTGTTGAAGGCAGTAGCTGTCGCCGGAGCGAAATCCGGATACGCAACGTTTCCATGCTCGCCGATATCCAGACCCTGAAGCTCTTCCTCCTTCGTGACACGAATTCCAATGGTGTGCTTCAGAATCTGCCACACCGCAAACGATGCAAAAAAGCTGAAGGCTCCGACTGCGACAATGCCGAGGAGCTCTACCCCGAGCAGATGGAATCCGCCGCCGTAGAACAGTCCGTTTTCTGTCGAAAGAGTTGTGACTCCCCTGCACGAGAACAGGCCGACCGCCACCGTTCCGAGGACGCCGTTGCACAGATGAACCGCGCACGCGCCGACCGGGTCATCGATATGAAGCTTATCGAAAAAGCCGACCGCGAATACCACGATGACACCGGCGATCGCACCGATGATCATGGATGCTCCAACCGTTACATACGCGCAGCTTGCGGTAATTCCTACAAGTCCCGCCAGGCATCCGTTAACCGTCATGCCGAGATCCGGCTTGCCGATTACGATCCATGCTGTGATCGTGGATGTCAGAACCGCCATGATGGCGGATGAGTTTGTGGTCATAAGGATGTGCATGACATCTGAGGGATTCTGGAAGGTCATGGTAGAGCCCGGGTTGAAACCGAACCATCCAAGCCAGAGAACGAAAAGTCCGATAACCGCCAGAGACATGTTGTGCCCCGGGATTGCCCTCGGTTTGCCATTTTTGTCATATTTTCCGATACGGGGTCCGAGGATCAGAGCTCCGCTCAGCGCTGACCATCCTCCGAGAGAATGCACCACGGTGTCACCGGCGAAATCCTTGAAGCCGATCTGTGCAAGCCAGCCGCCGCCCCAGATCCAGTGTCCGATGATCGGATAGATCAGCAGTGTCAGGATAAAGGAAAAAATTATGAAGGACACATATTTGACTCTCTCCGCCACGGCACCGGATACGATCGTCGCCGCTGTTCCGCAGAATACAAGCTCGAAGAAGAACTTGCCCCAGAACGGAACCGCGCTGGTCAGCGTATTGTCATAAAACGAAAGGTCCGCGTTTCCGAGAACCCAGAGATGCGAGGTTCCGACAAACCCGCCGGTTCCCCCGAACATCAGGCCCCATCCCAGAAGAATAAAGCCCAGAGACGAAATCGCGAAGACGATAAAGTTCTTTGACAGAATGTTTACCGTGTTTTTGGATCTGGCGAAGCCAGCCTCAACGGAAGCAAACCCAAGATTCATGAAGAATACGAGGATCGCCGCCAGAAAAACCCATAAAGTGTCTGTAATACTGTAATCCATATGTTCTCCTCCCGAAATCGAATACAGAACGAATGAAATAAGTCCTCCGGGCTGCTCCGCTGCTCCGCGGCCTGCATGCCCGGGCTTATACAACGAGATAAAACACGCTGTGCGAGTTTTATCTCGCTATCGCGACGCTCACCGCACACGAATACTTCGCATTCGGCTGCGGCTCACTGTTCGCGTAAAAAAAGAGAGATACCGACAAATCGGTACCTCTCTGTACATGGTCACATTATAAGCATGTTACCCCAAATTGAAAATGCTTAATTTGAAGTAGGCAGCTCTTATTTCTGCTATTAATCTCCCTTCTTGCGTATTTTTGCTTTTTCTTACTTATCTTTGCGGTTTTCTCCGTGACCGGAATGCGTACGCCGAGATTTCCTGCCCGCAGACTGCCGTGATGTGCCTCGATCTGCCGAAATCCCTTCCTTTGCTCTGCCTTCTCCCGGATCCGATGCTTCCGTCCCTCCATTTTCCGGAACCGCTGCTTTCGTCCTGCCATCTGCCGGACCTGACGCTTTCGCTCTGCCTTCTGCTGGAGCCGATGCCTTCGTCCCGCCTTCTGCCTGACCTGACGCTTTTGTCCTGCCGCCTGCCGGATCTGCTATCTTTGCTCCGCTACCCGAAGAGCCTGCCCTGCCGGCTTGTCCGGCTTTTTTCTCGTCCGGATCCAGGGCCGGCATCACCTCCTGATAGAGCCTTGCGGAATACGGAGCGAGAGTCACCGGCACGGCTCCGTTCTTTTTTCTCACACGGATCAGCTTCTCCAGCTTATCTTCCGGCGTCGTGCCGTTATAGATGCAATCGTCCGAGTCGATCAGCAGATGAAGATTCTCATCGCCTGTGGGCCTGTAATAATAGGTCTGCTCCTTGTCGGAGAAGTTGAAGAAGCAGAGAATTCCCTCGGTGTCAGAGGTTCTCCGGTACACATAGACGCTCTGAGCGGTGTCATCCGCCTCAATCCACTGAAACCCGAGACGGTCATAGTCCTTCTGCCAGAAGGCGGAATGCTTCATATAAATCTCGTTCATATCAACCGTCAGTCTGTGGTACGCGTCATGAATCGGGTACTTCGTCAGGAACCAGTCCTGCTCCCGCTTCTCGTCCCATTCACGGAGCTGTCCGATCTCATTGCCCATGAAGTTGAGCTTTTTGCCCGGATGTGTCATCATATACAGATACAGCGCTCTTCCCTGCGGGAACTTGTCCGCGTAATCGCCTGCCATCTTCTGCATGATGGTTGCTTTTCCGTGAACCACCTCATCATGCGACAGGGGAAGCAGATATTTTTCATTATAAAAATACTGCATGGAAAAGGTCAGCTTATGGTACTCTGCGGAACGGTTCTGCGGCGGGGTGCGGAAATAATTCAGGGTGTCGTTCATCCACCCCATGTCCCACTTGTAGTCAAATCCGAGTCCTCCCTCCGACACGGGCTTTGTAACGCCCGGATAGGCAGAAGAATCCTCCGCGATCAAAAGGACATTCCCGTCAAGCTTCTTTAATCCGCGGTTCATATTCTGCAGGAACACAATCGCGTTCTCGTCTCTGCCGAGATTTTCGTCCCCCTTCCAGTAGATCAGATTTCCCACCGCGTCGAAGCGAAGTCCGTCAAAATGGAAGTCTGAAAGCCAGTATTCGCTTGCGGAATTCAGAAAGCTCCGCACATCCCCCCTGGAATGGTTGAAGTTGCAGCTGCCCCATTCGCTGGTGCTCTTATCGGCAAACGCATGCTCATACAGCGGTGTTCCGTCATACTTCCACAGACCATAATCATTCACCGCGAAATGCACGGTGATGACATCCAGAATCACGCCGATCCCGTGCTGATGGCAGGTGTCGATCAACCGCTTCAGTCCGTCCGGATTGCCGTACCTTGATGTCGCGCTGAAAAATCCCAGCGACTGGTAGCCCCAGGATTCGTCGGCGGGATACTCGTTCAGCGGCATGATCTCCAGATAGTTGTAATGATTTTCCAGCAGATAAGGGATGATCTGGCCCACAATCTCATCGTATGTGTACCACCCGTCGGAGACATCGATGCCAATCCCCTGCGTTTTCGCCTCATCCAGCTCTTTCGCGTGAATCTCCGGGTCATCCTTCCTCCTCCAGGAACCCATATGCATCTCATAGATATTCAGCGGTTCCTTCGTGCGGTCCCTTCTGGTCCACATCCAGTCTGCGTCATGGAATTCATAGCCCTTCCGGTTATAGATTACAGACGCCGTTCCCGGTCTCTTCTCCGAAAAAAAAGCGTACGGATCGGCATGGTCCATGAAATTCCCGTCCGGGCCGTAGATCCGGAACTTATACATCTGTCCCGGCTTGGCGTTATCCACCTCAGCCTCCCAGAACTGCCCGTTTTCCACCTTCTGCATCGGCGTATCCGTCCAGCCGTTGAACTCGCCGATCACGGAAACCGCGTCGGCATTCGGTGCATAGGTGCGGAATACCACGCTCTTCTTCCCGCACTGAGCGCCCAGGTACTCAAAGGCCTTAAATTCCTCTCCGTTGTAGAAATCCTGTAAATCCATCGTTTATCCCTCTCGATACATATATCTCTCTGCAAAATTACAGCTGGCACCAGCCAATCACCGATATCACCCGACAGTTCTCTGCTGCCGGACACATAACACTCTCACATGTGCAGCACATTGACCAGCATGATCCAGGAAAGTCCGTAGTACGTTACAACTCCGACAAGGTCCGTGAGCGTTGTGATCAGCGGACCAGAAGCAACCGCCGGATCCACCCCGACCTGATTGAAAAAGATCGGAACCGCTGTTCCTACAAAGCTTGAAATCAGCATTGCCAGAAGCAGAGACAGACCGATACAGGCCGAGATCGCAAATGCCGTAGTCGGTGGCATGCGCCGCGCCGCCATGATATACAATCCGATCGCAGCGAACGAAACCATACACAGAATAAAACCGTTGGAAAATCCTACGGTCATTTCCTTTCCAACCAGATGAAGCTTCTGCTTTCCGGTCAGATGCTCGTCCATGAGGACACGAATGGTAACGGCAAGCGACTGTGTTCCCACATTACCGGACATATCCAGAATCATAGACTGGAAAGCCATGATCAGGGTGAGCTTCTGGACGACTGTCTCGAAAAGACCGACGACCGTAGATACGCCGATCCCCATAAACATGAGAAGCACCAGCCAGGGAAGACGTTTTCTGACGCTGAGCTTCACCGGCTCCTCCAGATCCTCCTCCGCGGACAAACCACCGAGCTTTGCGTAATCCTCACCCATCTCGTCATCGACAACCTCTACTACATCCTGCGAGGTGATGACACCCAGGATGCGGTTGTCGTCCGACAGAACCGGTATGGACTCCTCCGAATAATCCTTGATCTTTTCCAGACAATCTTCTATTTTTTCGTCGGCATACACATACGGATATGCCGTAGCCGTGATATCCTCCAGACTCGTTCCGTTCCTCGCGATAATCAGATCCTTCAAATCAACGGCTCCGTAGTACACACCGTCGTCATCCAGCACATAGATCACGGAGATGTTGTCGTTCTCCGCCGCCTGCTCGATCAGCGAGCTCATCGCCTCCTTGATGGACAGACTGCAGTTCAGTGTGACAAAATTGGTGGTCATACGGCTCGCAATTGTGTCTTCATCGTAGGAAGCCAGTACCTGAATCGACTCTCTGGACTCCGGATCCATCAGCTCCAGCCAGGCTCTTTTCTGCTGTGAATCGCTGTTCTTCAGAATATCCGCTGCCGTCGCCGGCTCCATCTCCTCCAGAACCGTAGCCGCTCTCTTCGGATCCATCTCATTTAGATATTCCTCGGCATCCTCATCGGTATATTCCAGCATCTCCGCCAGATCCTCTGTACGCATGATGCGGTACAGCGACAGCCGCTCTCTTTTATCCAGCTCCGGAAGAACCGTCGCGATATCGTTCGCGTGATAATCCTGCAGCCTGTCCCGGATCACTCTCGGAGAATTCTTACTGCGGATGACATCCAGAATTTCCTTCTCATATCCGGTAGCAGTCATCTCTGTCTTTTTTTCCTCTCTGCTCATTCCTTCCCCTTTCCCAATCCGCAGCCTCACTCATGCACAGTCATCCTCACGCGCCGCCTGTCATGCGCGATCTCATGCACAGTTGCTCTCACGCACATCATCCTCACGCGCCGCCCGTCATGTGCGATCTCATGCACAGTTGCTCTCACGCGCATCGTCCTCACGCGCCGCCTGTCACGCGCAATCTCATGCACAGCTGCTCTCGCGTACGCTCATACCGGCGAAGCGTTTCACCTGATGTTCCAAACGCAATCCCCGGAGACCTTCCGTTCGACAGCAATGTTCCTGCACCAAGGGCCCTGAAAGAAATCGGAATTGAAATCTATGCTCTGACTCAGCCGACACTCCAATCAGGTCCAGGCTCCGATTCAGCCGTCATTCAGACAATTCCACTGATACATTTTCTCTGCGCTGCGGTTTTGTATGAAATTAAATGTCTTTTTGGATGTATACGAAAATGAATTGCAGATCAGAAATGAAGACTCAAAAAAACAGAGGATATGAAAAGCACAAAAAAGAAAGAACAGCTTCCGGCTGCCCGTTGTGACTTGCATTCCTCACGATCTGCAATTCCTTCGGTATGTGATAAGGACTTCGGCCTTCACCATCACAGCCTTCCATCTGCTCCACCTCTTTTCTTTGTTAACCCGCCAGACCCACAGCTTTTCCCTTTTAATTAGAAAAGCCGAACCATCTATCGGATAGATTTTCGGATAGATTTTATAAAAAATTTATCAATCGCATTAACTGTAACACCTGCCATTTTGTTTGTAAAGTCCGTTCTGACACAATTGCAGCCGTTCCGGCTCAATCGCAATTGTTCCAGCATAATTGCAATCGTTTCTCTCTGAATCGCAGCCAATCAAACCCAGCAAATTATCAGACTCAGAGACAGACAAATCCCGCCTGGCCCTGTAAGCGCCTGGCGGGATCATAAAAGCTATGATTCATTTGAGCAATTGTTTCAGATGCTCCACGAATTTCCGGTAAAGATAATCCGACGGTATGTCTCAAAGGTAAGCCATTTCGCGTTGAACTCCTGACGGTCCATGCTCTTCCGGTCTTTCAGGAAGTTTTCGAAATCCTTCTGACTTGTGATTCCTACCGCGAATCCGTTCGCATTCACCGCAGGAAGTCCGGTGTATCTGTAATTCTCGATGGCGCCAACCTCAGCCACTCTCTCATCGCGGATCTGCACGTACGCGCCGGAATCCACAGCCAGAATGTCAAAATAGTTCGGGTACTCGTAGCTTTCGCCCTTGACCGGGAAGGAATCTCCAACCTCGTATTCCTTCTCCTCGACGCCCATATTCTCGATTGCGTCATGCTTCTCGTTGAAGAAAAATTCGTCGAATACGTTCACTCTTGCGGTGATATCTCCGCCGGAGATTCTGACGCCGGTATCTTCCTCATTCACAAGTTTTTCCACAACGCCGCAGGCTGCCGTCATATTGCTGATCCGGTCGATGAGGATCAGCTCGCCCATGGTTTTGTGGTTGCGGAACAAATCCACCGGGATCGCCTCATCCAGGACGATCTCGCAGAGCGCGATCTCATTTTTCTCCAGCGTGTCCGCCTTCACCTGCTCGCCGCTGTTGATATCTGTCTTGTACAGAATCCTGCGGATAAAACCGCCGATTTTCTTGGTTCCGAGTTTGACGAAGAAATCCTCTCCGTCCGCCAGCTTTGCGTCATCCATCCACAGAAGTGTCGCGTCAAAGACCTTGGATACGGCAATCTTGCTGTCCTTCTCCAGCACACACCCTCTGGAAATATCGATTTCCCGGTTCAGGCAGATGGTCACCGGACGGCCCTCGTCCGCAGATTCGGCGTCCTTGTCTCCGATCAGAATGCGCTCCACCTCTGCCTTCTCGCCGGACGGCAGAACCGTAAGCTCGTCTCCGATCCGGACGGTTCCCGCCTCAATCTGTCCCTGAAATCCCCGGAAGGTATGATCCGGACGGTTGACACGCTGCACCGGCATGTAGAATCCCTCTTCGTGTCCCTTCTCTGTCACATCGACATTCTCCAGATATTCGAGAATCGCCGGGCCATCATACCAGGGCATGTTTGCGGACTTCTTCGTGATGTTGTCGCCCTTCGTTGCGGACACCGGAATGATCTGCACATTGCGGAGGTGAAGTTCATTTGCCAGCACATGGATCTGTTCGGTGATCTCGTCAAAGCGCTCCTTGCTGTAATTGGCGAGATCCATTTTGTTGACAGCGAACACAAAATAGTGAATTCCCATCAGCGCGCAGATTCTCGCGTGACGGCGCGTCTGCACCAGAACTCCCTGTGTGGCGTCAATCAGGATGACCGCGAGATCCGCAAAGGAGGCGCCGACAGCCATGTTCCTTGTATACTCCTCATGTCCCGGCGTGTCTGCAACGATAAAGGAACGTTTATCTGTGGTGAAATAGCGGTATGCCACGTCGATGGTAATTCCCTGCTCCCGCTCTGCCATCAGGCCGTCCAGAAGAAGGGAGTAATCGATGTCGCCTCCCGTGGATCCGACCTTGGAGTCCAGGAGAAGAGCCTTCTCCTGATCCGCGTACAGAAGCTTCGAGTCATAGAGAATATGTCCGATCAGTGTGGATTTTCCGTCATCAACGCTGCCGCATGTGATAAATTTCAAAAGATCGCTCATCAGAAGTACCCCTCTCTCTTACGTTTTTCCATACTGGCTTCTCCCCCGTCCTTATCGATGACCCGGGTGGTTCTCTCGGATTCTACCGAAGACAGTGTTTCCGCAATAATTTTGTCAAGTGTGTCGGCATCGGACTCGAATCCTCCGGTCAGAGGATAGCATCCGAGCGTGCGGAAACGGATTTTCTTCATCATCGGCTTTTCGCCCGGTTTCAGACGCATGCGGTCATCGTCCACCATGATCAGCTGTCCGTCGCGCTCGACGCAGGGCCGCACGGCAGCATAATACAGCGGCACAATCGGAATATTTTCCCGCTTGATATACTCCCAGATATCTGCCTCCGTCCAGTTTGAGATCGGGAATACACGGATGGATTCTCCCTTACGGATCTCTGTGTTGTACAGCTTCCACATCTCCGGACGCTGGTTCTTCGGATCCCATGCCTGCGCCTCATTCCTGAAGGAAAAAATCCTCTCCTTCGCGCGGCTCTTCTCCTCGTCACGGCGTCCTCCGCCAAAGGCTGCGGTGAATCCGTATTTCTTCAGTGCCTGCTTCAGAGCCTGCGTCTTCATGATGTCCGTGTAGGATGACCCGTAATCGAAGGGATTGACTCCCCGCTTCACGCCGTCCTGATTGATGTACTCAATCATGTCGATGCCCAGTCTCTTCGCCGTCTCATCACGGAACTTGATCATTTCCTTGAACTTCCAGGTCGTGTTGACATGGAGGAACGGGAACGGCGGCTTTGCCGGGTAAAAGGCTTTCATTGCCAGGTGAAGCATGACAGAGGAGTCCTTGCCGATGGAATAAAGCATGACCGGTTTCTCACACTCTGCCGCGACCTCGCGGATAATGTAGATGGACTCTGCCTCCAGGGCGTCCAGATGCGAAAGATTACTCATGATATTTCATCCTTTCCTATTATGACTTGGTCGATGTATGCCTTAGTCGGGTTACAACCTGATTGTTTATAAACAGGTCGTGCTGCAGCCTGATCCTTTATAACCGGGTCGCGTTGTGACCTGATTCTTTATAACCGGGTCGTGTTGTGACCTGATTCTTTATAACCGGGTCGCATTGTGACCTGATCTGTATTGCTCAGTATTTGTTGGAATCTGTACTGTCCACGGTGATGGTGCGGATGGGCTTTTCCCGGTGATCCGAATCATAAAACTTCCAGTTCAGAAGCTTTCCTTCCCGCTCCACCTGCATGTAGGCTGAACCTCCGCCGATGTCCTCTCCGAGGAAAAATTCAATGGCCCAGACCGGACATTCCTTTACGCAGGACACGCAGCCCCAGCAGTCCTCCGGATACTGCATCACTGCCTTTTTACCGATGACATCAATCAGGCTTCCGGGACAGACATCGGCACAGCGGCCGCATCCGATGCACCTGTCATTGATTCGAATACTCATCTTGCCGCCTCCTCTCCGAACAGCTGTCTCCATCCGGTTCCTTCCGTGGCTTCTGCTTCAATTCCCGCTTCCGGTTCTTCTCCGGTTCCCACGGTGAAATCACGGATTCCGGTCCGGATCGGGTGGAAAATCATCCGAACTCTGCCATCCTCATAGACGGAATTCACAAATTTCAGCCAGTTCTCATCGTCTCTGTCGGGATGGCTCTCATTCTCGGCAAAACAATGCCAGCGGGTCTCCTTTCTGGCGCCGAGGTGCGCAATCAGCACCTTCGCCACGAGAAGTCTCTCCCGCGTCTCGAAATAATGCGCGAGATCCATGGGCCGGTTCACCCGGATCTCCCCGGCTCTCCGCATCAGTCCGTCGATCCTCCGGTCCGCCTCCGCAAGAGATTCCTCTGTAAACGCGTAGCTTTCGCTGATTCCTCCGGCATAGCGGTCCATCACCTCCTGCATATCTGCCTCAAGCTGCTCCGGGGTATATCCGGATGTCGGCTGCCCGTCGGTATAGTGCGACTCGATTTCCTTCACGGCACTGCGGATCCGGGCGTCTGTGAGTGTATCCCACGCCGGATGTATCACCGTGTTGATGCTGTCCCGGCCTTCTGGTATACTGCCTTCTCTTACACTACCTTTTGTTATACTTTCATTGGTACGGTGAGAATCCTTTCCTACAGTCACCCTTATTTCTTCACAGGGCTTCATCTTCGCCCGGAAAGTCTTCAGATCCCTGAGTATGGACAGCGCCGCCAGCTTTCCTTCCGCGAGAGCACCGGTCACATATTTCTGCGGACAGCCGCCCGCCACATCTCCGGCAGCGTAGAGTCCCGGAACCGTTGTCCGTCTTCCGTCGTCGATCCAAAAGCCACTCGCGGTATGCCCTCCGACAACATAGGGTTCTGTCCCCTCGATCTCCACGTTCTCTTCATCCGGTCCCTTGCCTCTCGCCACCCACTTCAGCGTCTGTGAAGGAGCCATATTCAGATACGCTTTCTCCAGGTCCTCCGTCTGTGATCTGCTGATTCCCTTAGTCCGAAGATAACAGGGTCCGCGGCCCTCCTTATTCTCCTCTACCGTTCCCCATACTCTCTGAGAGGTGGTCAGCCCATATTTGTTCTCATACACCTCACCAAGGGCGTTGATCTGCTTTGCGCCGACTCCCTGCGCCAGCGTTCCGGTTGGCGCAATGGTGTCCTTGCAGCGAAGAGCGATAAATCGCATCTCGAAGGTCGTCATTTCCGCACCCGCCCGGATTCCCATCGCATATCCGGCACCGGTATTGAAAGGACTGTACCACATCTTATGTCTGGAAAATCCCGGATTGTTCGGCCGGTAGATGCCGGACGCTCCTCCCGTCGCAATCAACGTAGCATCCGCGGAGAAGAAACAGATCACTTCCTCCTTGACACCGTGTCCGAAGGCTCCGGTAACTCTGCCGCTTTTCTCATCCCGAAGAAGATCTACTATATTAATATTGTTGTACACGGAAACATTCGGCAGCTTTCTGACCGCGTCCGCCAGAAGCGGCTTGAAGTTCTCCCCGTTGATCTTGATGTTCCGGTTGCCGCGGCTGACGTACTCGCCGTTCTCGTCCTTCAGAATCACCAGCCCGAGCCGCTCCATCTTCGCGGTCACCTCATTGAGATTCTCGCTCATGGTTAGAAGCAGATCCTCCCGCGCAATGCCGTGCGCATCCTTCAGTGCGTAGTCCACATAAAATTGTGGCGTGTGCCCTTTCGTAATATACGCGTTCAATGCGTTGACACCCGCAGCGAGACATCCGCTTCTCCGGATATTTGCCTTCTCCGCAATCACAACCCGAAGCTCCGGATTCCGATCCGCCAGAGTAAGCGCGGCATAACAGCCCGCGGTACCGCCTCCGATAATCAGTACATCTGCATTGATTCTTTCAATCTTCATTTGATACTCCTGTGCGTGTGCGCGATTCCATTGTCTGCGATTCTCCTGTTCATATTTTCAATGATTCGATGATCTTGCCTTTTCTCTGTATTGTCTTCCGGCTGCTGATTTCAACTTTTTTATCTGTTTTTATCTGTTTCGTCTTCCGGCTGCTGATTTCGACTTTTTTACCTGTTTCGTCTTTCTTCTATTGATTTTTTGCCTGTTTCATCGTAGAATCATAGCATAGATTTCCTATCATGTCTATAGGAATTATGTGAAATCATGTAAAAATTAGTGAGGATTATCCATGTCTGCGATACAAACAAAAGCAAAAACCAGAAAGACCGCGGCGAAGAGAAACCGGAAACATTTTCCGGCCCTGATTTCCTCGCTCTTTAAGATCGGCTTTCTCGGCTTCGGTGGCGGATGCGCCCTGATTCCTGTCATGGAGAAGGAAATCGTCGAGGACGCAAAGCTGGTAACTCAGAAGGAATACGACGAGGATACTCTCGTGGCATGCATCACCCCGGGAGCTCTTCCCATCGAAATCGCCACAGGTCTCGGTCTTTCCGCCTATGGAATCACCGGGATGCTCTCTGCCGCCCTGGCGCTCGCCCTTCCCGGCTCGCTTCTGACGGTGCTGATTCTGGCGCTCCTTTCCGGAGCCGATGGCCTGGTCCTGACAGAGATCCAGTGCTTTTCGATCGGCGTCGGTGCTTTTATCAGCTATCTGCTGCTTCTGTACGCCATCAACACCCTTCGGGAATCCCGGAATGCAGCCTCCGGCAACACCAGGAAAACCTTCTTTGTAATGCTTGCCGTGTTTTTTCTGGGATGCGGAAAAACCTTCAGCAATCTTCCCTTTATGAACGGCAGATATCTCTTCGGACTCTCTACCATTCAGATCCTGGGGCTCGCTTTTTTCGTGATCCTCTTCACCGGAGGGAAAAACACCCCATGGAAAACAGCGGTTTCTGCCGTTCTTGTAGCTCTGTATGCACTCAGTGCCGGCCATGCTCACCTCATTCCGGGAGCTGGCCCCCGCAGAATCCTGGTTGCTGCTATGTATTTCTGCGCAGCCGCAGGAATGATTCTCAGCATTCGGGATGATCTGCGCGCGCACAGGGCTTTGCTTTCCGGAAGAAAAAATCTTCTGCATTTCCTGAAGGAGACCCTCGCCTGGCTCCTGCTTCTGGCTGTCTGCGCGCTGCCCGCTCTCCTTCTGACTGAAAAAGCGCCTCTCTATCTGATCCGCGGATTTTTTTCTTCCATCATCTCCTTCGGAGGAGGAGACGCGTATCTCTCGGTCGCCGACGGCCTGTTTGTCAACTCCGGGATGGTCACCTACCGGGAATTCTATTCCCTCCTCGTGCCTGTAGCAAATGTACTGCCCGGATCGATTCTCAGCAAAATTCTCACCGGCGTGGGATATTATATCGGCTACAATCTGAACGGTTCACCCGTCCAGGGCATCGCTGTAGCATTCGCCGGGTTCATCTGCAGCGTCGTTGCTTCCGGGCTTGTATTCTGCCTTGTCTATCATGCCTATAACTCGGTGGAGCACATCACCGTGTTTCAGAAAATCGGCCACTGGATCCGTCCCATCATCGCCGGTCTTCTGCTCAGCGTCATGTGCTCAATGATTCAGACCAGCCTCAACACCGCCGCCTCCATCGGCATCGCCGTTCTTCCGGTATTCCTCGTAACCTGCGGCATCATTGTTCTGAATCTCTCTCTCATGAAGAAAAAAAGCAACCCTTTCATGATTGCCGCCTCATCCCTCATCGGACTTGTGGCATCCAATCTGCTTCTGTTCCACGCATAAACCAGGCGGCTATCTGCTTCTGTTCTTCGCATGAACCAGGCGGCTATCTGCTTCTGTTCTTCGCATGAACCAGGCGGCTATCTACTTCTGTTCTCCGCATAAGGCATGGCTCCAGCTTCTTCTGATCCTCGCATGAAGCTGTGGCCGGATATGCCTGCTTTCCTCGAACACAAGCAATTCTACAGCTCCGCTTTCCACGCAAAAATCCACAGATGTTTTCCCAAACGAGAAAAACATCTGTGGATTTCTCACATTCTCCAGCTCGATATGATCTCAAGCACAATCCCGTTCTGAAGTTTTTCCTCCGCCTCCGGTACCTCTCCGGGTTCAATCCGCCGGATGCCCGCAGTCATCGTATGTTCCGGCGAATCAAATTCCGTATACATCTCAATGGGATACAGCGACATCACATTCATCAGGCTGCAGATCTCACCCGCCAGTTCTCTTCCACGGACATAAGCGACCGTTCCACGGGAGAAGGCAGTGTCGATTCTGCACTCCGGCTTGATGCCGTATAATTCCTGATCATCAGGGCTCCCGTTACAGTCTCGAAACAGACAGGCACTGAAGACGACCTTCTCATCGGTCCCGCACCAGTACTCTGGAATATCCTCCTCGGTCAGCCTCGCCGCTCGATATTCAACCGATGCGTCCCGCGACGCCCGATATAAATCCCATGCTTTTACCGGAAGCAGTTGATGAGACCGCAGAAACTCACCAATCGCACCTGCTTTCTCCTCGGAATCCATCAAAGCTACCGGGCAGCATCCGAGAATATCCCCGTTGGTGTCACGGAGCGCAGCGTAGAGACGATATACTTCATTCTCCCGCTCGTCATTCTCCCAGGTTTCCTCATTCAAACGCCTAAGCTTCGCGTTCAGCTTCCGGATCGCACGGGGAATATTGTTGTCCTGAAGAACAGACTCCCGGATGAATTCCCGGTAATCATGCCCTGTTCTTTCAAATCCCGAAAGCGGACGATAACCGATCACATACTGCCGCACCTCCGAATAGGAATCCTCCGAGATCCAGGCACTGTAAGACCGCGCCAAATCCGCTTCCCGAATGCTTTCCTCAACGGTGATAACATAATCTCCATACATAAAATAGTGATTTTCTACCCTTACTCCGACCTTGTCCAGCGAGATCTCCTTCAGACCATCGTAAGTTCCATGTCTCTTCCCGTATTGACACAGTGCATGCCTGCATCCCCAAAAATCATCCATCGCCCGTTCCTCTCAGCTTCTTCTTCATCATTCCCCGGAGTGGAAGCCCCGTAAACTCAACAGTTAGTTACGCCTGTCACCCGAAGAATCCGCTCAGCAGACTCTGCAAGCCGCGCGTGTAGCCCGGAAGATCCGCTCAGCAGGCTGTATGTTCGCGCGTCACTTCAGAAATATACCATCTGTCCCTGATCTCGGATCTGATCTTACTATACATTTTTTCTGTCGATTTCTCAACACCAGGCCCTCCAAGAATGCGGAAGGAAAATCAAGCAGCCAAAAGCAAGATTGCCCCGAATACTGGAAGGCTCCGCTTTGCGGGTCTCTCAAATTGAAATTGATAAAGTTTATATTTTCTTTAGACAGCCACCACATTTTAATCACAACTTCCACGTATATTTTTACTCAGATAGTTGATTAACCACTCACTATCTCCCCCTCATTTAAAAAAGAAAAGGAGAATGTCCCACGCGGCATTCTCCTTTTCTTTTTTATTCTGTATTTATTCTGTTTTTCCTGTGTTATCCTCTGGTTTTTCTGTGTGATGCTCTGTTTTTCTGTGCTATGTTCTGTTTTTATTTTCTCACATTTTGCTCTGTCTCGTGACGCAATTCTCCACCTTGCTTCTGCTTCAGATTTTCTCACATTTTGCTCTGTCTCGTGACGCAATTCTCCGCCTTACTTCTGCTTCAGAAATTCTTCTTACGACTCCGCATCCTTCAGCTTCAGCATCGTCTTTGGCGCGCGGAGCTTCCGGATCGCTTTTGCCTCGATCTGACGCACCCGTTCTCTTGTGACTCCCAGCTGCTTTCCGATTTCATCCAGCGTCTGCACCTCATTTCCATCCAGCCCGAACCTGCGCTTAAGGACATATTGTTCCCGGTCAGACAAAGTGCCCACGATCTCATCCAGACGATTATAGATGTCCGACTGCACCACGGCGTCCTCCACGGAAAGGTGGTCATCCCCGGTCACCATATCTCCCAGTTCCGTCTCGCCATCGTCGCCGACCGGATTGTTCAGGGAAGGCATTGTGAAAAAATCCTGCTTCAGAGACAGATAGTACGCCGCCTTTTCCTCCGGAATCTTCATCTCCTTTGCGACCATTGCCCTGCGTTTGTCCGGATCATCCACACCCTCCTGGGAGAGCCTGCTGTCGATCGCGGATGCCTTCGATACCGCCGAGAACACATGCACCGGAATCCGGACCGAAAATCCCGATTCCATGATTCCCCGGACGATCGACTGGCGTATCCAGAAGGTCGCGTATGTGCTGAAGGACGCGCCCTTCTCCGGATCGTACTTCTCCGCCGCATGCAGAAGGCCTGTAAGCCCCATGTTCTCAATGTCCTCAAAATCCAGGTCGTTGCCATAATACTTGTGATACGACCAGGCGTATTTGTCTACCAGTTTTCTGTTCTTCTCACAGAGCTCCTCCTGGGCAGACACATCACCCTTCTGAATTCTGCGGCACAGCTCCGTGTTCTCCCGGTTCATCTTCTCCAGGCTCTCCGTCAGCTGCTTCTCTTCCTTTCGATTATCCGTGAAATCCCTGTCCTCTCCCATATCCTTTACTCCCTGATTTCGTCCCACATATCCTGTCGGCTTTCTTCATATCTGCCGAAGACAAGCCGAATTCCGCCTTATCTTCGGACTCTGTTCTCTGTTACTGCTCCACCTGGCAATGAACGCTTTCTTGCGTGAAATGGATATATTCTCCTTCTGAATAGATTCATTCTCTTTCTGAATAGATTTATTCTCTGCTTATTATTATAAACCCATACTTTTATTATCGCCCTGCGTTTTTATTATCATTCTGTGCTTTTAATTATAACCCCATATTCCCCGCGAACGAGAGACATAAAAATGCAGCAGAGATATTTTTTCCTCTGCTGCATCTGTTTATTATCCGCCGAAACTTGTATACGCTGTGATTCTGATACCCGCGAACGATCAGCCTCTCGGCTGATCATCCGGTGTAATGACAGAATACACAGCCAGAATTCCATCGGCTGTTATTCAATTGCAATGGTCTTCTTCTCCGGAACCGCCTTCTTATCTTCCTTCTTCGGAACTGTAATTTTCAGAACGCCGTTCTCGAATTTTGCTCCGATGTCCTCTTCCTTGACGCCTTCACCTACATAGAAGCTTCTCGCCATACTGCCTGCGTAACGTTCCTGCCTGATCAGCTTGCCTTCTTTATCCTTCTCTTCCTTGCCGAGGCCCTTCTGAGCGGCAATGTTCAGATAGCCATCATTGAGTGTCAACGCAATATCTTCCTTCTTACATCCCGGAAGATCCACATCAAGTTCGTAATGATCCTTCTGATCCTTAATATCTGTCTTCATAAGATTTTTTGCATGACGCCCGAACACCGGATTTCTTTTTCCGAAAAACTCATCGTCAAAATCATCCATCATATCTTCCATATCCTCTCCGAACAAACTTGGTAAATACATCATAAGTCATACCTCCTTTTACCATAAAAGCATGTCCGGATGTCGTCTCAAGCACCCTGCATGTAATTTCTGAGCTTTCTGTAATGCTCTTTTCATTGTTCGATTCGCTCCGGGTCTCTGTATCCGCGGCCCTTCCGCTCATCTTATGTAACCCTTTCTTGTTACGATTATGTAATAGCACCATTTGTTAGCCATGTCAAGTGTTGAGTGCTAATTTTCTAATTTTTCTGATCAGACCATGGAAAAGCTCACGGAACCCGGGTTCTTTCAAGATCGAGTAGGAGGCGGTGACTAACCGCCGTCCTCTCACAACACCGTACGTACCGTTCGGTATACGGCGCTTTCAATAGTTGACGTGCACAGACTGATAGGCCGTGGCTAAA
>NZ_JBQKFT010000025.1:0-27774 GCF_052119185.1 Bilifractor sp. LCP19S3_H10 | reverse complement strand
CTTTGAGAACTGTACGAGCGATCAGAAGATGTGCCTGTGGCACATCTTCCGCGAGTACCTGCGAGTCCGCAGTGACGAGCAGGCCGCAGCGCAGCTGCGGTAATCAAAAAGACTCCCCGCCTTGACAGCAGAGAGCCTTGATAACAGATTCCGCGGGGAGTCTGTTTGATTATCTCTTTGAGAACTGCGGAGCGCGACGAGCCTTCTTGAGACCGTACTTCTTACGCTCTTTCATACGAGGATCACGAGTAAGATAACCCTCCGCCTTCAGCGTCGGCTTGTTCTCGGCGTCAACCTGAAGCAACGCACGAGAAATACCATGACGAATCGCGCCGGCCTGACCAGTGAACCCGCCGCCATGAACATTAACCAGTACGTCGAACTTGTCTGTGTTGTCCGTAGCAACAAGCGGCTGACGAACGATCGTCTTCAGAGTCTCAAGTCCGAAGTAATCATCGATATCTCTTTTATTTACAGTAATCTTGCCGGTTCCCGGTACAAGGTAAACTCTGGCAATAGATTTTTTTCTTCTTCCGGTTCCATAATACTTTTCGTTAGCCATTTGTCTTTACCTCCCTTAGTTAGAATGTGAGCACTTCCGGTTTCTGAGCTGCATGAGGATGCTCAGCACCTGCGTATACGTGAAGCTTTGTCATCATTTCTCTTCCGAGAGGTCCCTTCGGGAGCATTCCCTTAACAGCGAACTCAATAACTCTCTCCGGATGCTTTGCAAGCATCTCTCTCAGAGTTGTCTCCTTCAGACTTCCAACATAATCGGAATGTCTGTAATAGATCTTCTGATCCAGTTTTCTTCCGGTTACCTTGATCTTCTCTGCATTGATAACAACTACATAATCTCCGGTATCTACGTTCGGAGTGAACTCCGGCTTATTCTTTCCTCTGAGAACAGAAGCGACCTCAGAAGCAAGACGTCCGAGAACCATTCCGGAAGCATCAACGACATACCATTTCTTCTCTAACTTATCCGGATTAGCCATATATGTTTTCATGGTAACAACCTCCTGCATGAATGAACTACAGCGCACAGCACGGCTGTAAGATTCGTTAATTAAATGATAGTATGATGCAATATCCACTGTCCGTATGGTCATGCACCGGAACATCCGATCTTAGGCTTTCGATCATTATGGATGCTCTGTATGCCGCGCAATCAACTGTAGGATGACGTGTTTGGGAGACACGACAGGCACACTCGTCCCGCGTCACACTGAACAAGTGTATAATACTGAAAAACTTCTGTCAAGTACTTTCTTATATTAATTCTGCCTGTTTCTTATATTAATTCTGCGGATCTGTGGCAGGGTTTATGGCAGGGTTTGTGGTGGGTGTGGTGTCTATGGTGACCGTATTATACGGAATCACAATCTCCGCTTTTTCAAATTCACTTACGATCCTCTGCCGCACATTGCTGCAGGCACGATAGCTCTCCATGATATCCTTCGTGTATACCGCAAATCTCAGCAGCATTCCATTTGCCGTTAGCTCGCTGACAAGGACCGCTGTCTTTTCCGCCTCCACAACCAGCGGCTCGGTTTTCAGGATTTCCATGATAATGGTTCTTGCCTTCTCGATATCCGTCGCGTAATCAACCTCTACTTCCACAAAGGTTGCGACGGTATCCGGGTTGCTCATATTGACGATGACGGCACCGTCCACCACACTGTTCGGAATGATGCACATCTGCCCGTCCGCCTGCTCGATCACGACATGCCTCACGGTCATATCACGGACAATTCCCTCTGCAATTACCGTCCCTGCACTCTTGATCTGAATCTTCTGTCCGATATCACAGGGCTTGGAGGATGAAAGAGAAAAACCGGAAATTACATTACCCAGCGTCTGCTGTGCAGCAAAGGTCGCAACCGCGATCAGCAGCGCACTGCTCTGCAGCACCGTCGTACTGATTTCCTTGGCTATTTCAAAAGAACCCAGCGCGGAATACACACCAACAATGGTAATGCCTGCGGTAAGAATGCTCTGAAAAAATTTATTATACAGGCTTTGTTTCTGCGTCCGCTTATTCAGCCCGCGGAAAAAACGGCGGACAAAATATACAATAGCAAAGGTGATACCCAGAATAATTGCTGTTCTGAGCAAAAGTTCCCAGTCAAACATTATTTGTTGTCCCTCCGGCAACAGAAATCCGGCTCCCACTCCGGATATTTAATTTCCATAAGCGTCAGGCCTCTTGCGGGCGCCGTCGGTCCTGCTGCACTACGGTCCCTGCTTTCAAGAATTCCCTTTAGTTCCTCCGGCTCAGTCCTTCCTTTACCGATCTCAACGAGAGTTCCCGCCAGAATCCGGACCATATTGTACAGAAAGCCGTTTCCGCAGATCCGGAACCGGATCAGATCCTCCTCGCGGATGACCCTGGCAGAATAGATTGTGCGGACCGTGCTCCGGTCCGGATTGGTCTCGCCGGACGCCTGGAAGCTCCGGAAGTCGTGCTCCCCTATGAGATACCGGGCAGCTCTGTCCATGCGCTCCGCATCCAGCGGAACATATAGGAAGCAGGTGTCGTTCCGTCTCGTCGGATCCGGAAAACGGCGATTCAGAATCTTGTATTCGTAGGTCTTTACTGTGGATGTGAAGCGGGGGTGAAATTCCGGCGATACTTCCCGGGAACCCTGGATTTTGATGTCATCCGGCAGTCTCGTATTCAGCGCATAGGAATACTTATTCCCCGGCATCCGGGCAGCTGTGTCAAAAACCGCTACATTTCCACGGGCATGCACCCCTGCGTCGGTGCGGCTCGCGCCGATGGTATGTATCTGTTCCCCTGTTATCTCCGAGAGAGCAGCGTTCAGCACCTGCTGTACAGCAATCCCATTTGGCTGTACCTGCCACCCGCAGTAATTGGTTCCGTCATATGCGACGGTCAGCATCACACGTTTCATGTTTTCTACCAATATCTCCGTTCCCGCTTATGATCTCTGGATCCTCATCCCGGCCTGCGGCTGACCGTTTTCAGCGCGATCCCCAATTCAGCCTCCTGTCACCAGTGCAGCACTGCCCGCAGCACAATTGCTGCCGCAAGATATGCGAAAAGAACCGCATATGCCGCATAATCCCGGGACTGGTAAACAAGCGGACGCATCTGGGTCCGCCCGTCCCCTCCGTGATAACATCTGGCTTCCATCGCAAGTGCCAGATCATTTGCTCTGCGGAAAGCAGATACAAACAGCGGAACCAGAATCGGAACCATCGCCTTTACCCTCTGGATGACATTTCCACTCTCGAAATCCGCCCCGCGCGCCATCTGCGCCTTTTTGATTTTATCGGTTTCTTCCATCAGAATCGGAATAAAGCGAAGCGCAATCGACATCATCATCGCAATCTCATGCACCGGCACATGCACCTTCCGCAGCGGACGAAACAGCGATTCCATCGCGTCGGTCAGCTTGTTCGGCGTTGTCGTAAGCGTCATGATGGAGCAGCCGATAATCAGATACACAAGACGGATGCCCATCTTTGCGGCTGTGCTGATACCCTCCCTTGTAATATGGAGGATACCGAACTGCCAGATCACCGTCCCCTGCGTGAGAAAGAGATTCAGCACCATCGTAAAGATCAGCAGAACCCAGATTGCCTTCAGTCCCCTGACCATGAAGCTGAAGGGTACCTTTGACAGATGGATCACTGCAAACAGGAAAACAGTTCCGAGAACGTAGCCCCATGTGTGAAAAACAAACAGAGATATGATATAGATAAGTGTTCCGACAAACTTTACTCTCGGGTCCAGTTTATGAATCAGCGAATCCGCCGGGTAATACTGGCCTATGGTAATATCTTTAAGCATTTATTTCTCCCAAGCGCATGAAGGATGCTTTCTTCCGCTTCCTCGATTGTTGTGGCGTGAACATCAACATCGAGTCCCTTTTCTTTAAGCGCATGCATGATATATGTCATCTGCGGCGCAGCGAGTCCCATTTTTTCCAGCTCTTTGTAATGAGAAAAGACCTCTCTTGGCGGCGCGTCAAATGCCTTCTCCCCGTGGTTCATGACAATTAGCTGATCAACATATTCCGCGACATCTTCCATGCTGTGTGAAACCAGAACGACGGTGATGCCCCTCTTCTTCTGCAGTCCTGCGACCGTATTGAGAATCTCATCACGTCCCATCGGATCCAGACCTGCGGTCGGCTCGTCGAGAACCAGAACGTCCGGGTTCATGGCGAGAACTCCCGCGATTGCCACCCTTCTCTTCTGTCCGCCGGAAAGCTCGAAGGGCGATTTTCGGAAGAGTGATTCATCCACACCGACCTGATGCAGTGCTTCCTCTGCGCGCTTCATGCGTTCCTCTTCGGAAAGGCCCTGATTTTTGGGGCCGAAACACACATCGGTAATGACATCCGTTTCGAACAGCTGATACTCCGGGTACTGGAAAACGAGGCCAACATGAAACCTGAGATTTCTGCGGTCATACTTCTCGCCCCAGATGTCTTCATCATTAAAGTATACATGGCCGGAGGTTGGGCGCATCAGCCCGTTCAGATGCTGAATCAGTGTTGATTTTCCGCTTCCGGTATGTCCGATGATTCCGATAAAATGTCCGTCCGGGAGCTCGAGCGAGACGTCCTTCAGCGCATGCATCTCATACGCGGTCCCCGGGCTGTATGTATAAGTCACATGATCTAATCTGATTGACATGTTCTTTCCCCCTGCCGTTTCCCGTCGGAAGCTGTCTCTCCATCACGGATTTTCATAATGGCATCGACGAATTCATCGATGCTCAGAATGCCTTCGGGGATATCGAGCCCTCTCAGGCGAAGCGCATGCGCGAGCTGTGTGACGTGCGGGACATCCAGACGCAGCTTGTGAAGCTCATCCACCCGTGAAAAAATCTCCCGGGGCGTTCCCTGCATTACAAGCCTTCCCTCGTCCATGACAAATACATTGTCCGCATAGATAACCTCTTCCATGTAATGTGTGATCAGAATCACGGTGACTCCTTCACTCCTGTTCAGATCACGCACGGCCTGAATGACCTCATGGCGGCCATTCGGATCCAGCATTGCCGTCGGTTCGTCCATGATGATGCATTTCGGCTTCATCGCCATAACGCCCGCAATCGCCACTCTCTGCTTCTGGCCTCCGGAGAGCTTATTCGGCGAATGACTCCGGTAAGCAATCATCCCTGTTTTTCGAAGCGAATCGTCCACCCGTTTCCAGATCTCATCCGTCGGAACACCCAGGTTTTCCGGGCCGAATCCCACGTCCTCCTCCACGACAGAGGAAACGATCTGATTGTCCGGGTTTTGAAAAACCATGCCGGCTCTCTGCCGGATGTCCCACACCTCATCATCAGCGTGGGTGTCCATCTGATCCACCCACATCGTTCCTCCCGTAGGGATAAGCAGCGCGTTCATATGCTTTGCCAGCGTGGATTTTCCACTGCCGTTATGGCCGAGAATCGCGATGAACTGTCCCTCTCGGATCTTCAGATTCACATCCCTGACCGCGTGGGTGATCTCCGGTTTTTCCCCGTCCTCTCCGTATTCAAGATAGTCGTAATTCAGATTATCCGCTTTAATGATGCTCATGATTCCGAAACTCCTGTCAATTCCCCGATGTAATCAAGAATTTCCTCTCTTCCCTGCTTTGTGACGGCAGAAAAAGCAAACAGTTTTTCATCTTCCCGCATTCCGAGTCCATCGCGGACCGCCTTGATCTGCTTCTGAACCTGGCTTCTTTTGAGCTTATCCAGCTTGGTCGCAATGATCACGGGCTCGTATCCGCGGGACAGAATCCACTCAAACATCTGCTTATCGTTTGCCGACGGATCATGGCGGATATCAATGAGCAGGAACACGACCTTCAGCTGATCGGACATTTTCAGATATCTCTCGATCATCCGCCCCCAGGACTGTCTGACATTGACAGACGCGGTTGTATAGCCATATCCCGGGAGATCCACGAAGTAGAAACTGTTGTTTACGTGATAGTAATTGATAGTCTGTGTCTTTCCCGGCTGAGAGCTGGTTCTCGCCAATGCCTTCCGGTTCAGCAGTCCATTGATCAGAGATGATTTTCCGACATTTGACTTCCCCGCGAATGCGATTTCCGGCTGTGTATTCACGGGAAACTTACTTGTGACACCGCACACTGTTTCAAGCTCGGCGTTCTTTATAACCATATCTTCTCCCTTCCATATCTGCCGGATTGCACAACATGAAGCAATCTGCAGCTTATCCGTCTTATTTATGCGAACAGTGAGCCGCAGCCGAATGCGAAGTATTCGTGTGCGGCGAGCGTCGCGATAGCGAGATAAAACTCGCGCAGCGTGTTTTATCACGTTATGCTCCTTTTCGGAGAAAGAACTTTCCTGCAGTGACGCAAGAGGACGCAGTGCATGGCGGCATACAGCTTATGCGTTTTGTGGTGCAAAGTATTGTACAGAGTTACGCGATCAGCGCATGCCCCAGAACCTCTTCCATCCGGCTGACATAGATAATCTCCAGGCCTTCCGTGATCTCCGCGTCCATTTCCATTACATCCGGCTTGTTCTCCGCCGGCACAAGCACTGTACGGATGCCGGCTTTTTTGGCCGCAAGCAGTTTTTCCTTCAGTCCCCCGATCGGCAGCACCCTTCCACGAAGCGTGATCTCTCCGGTCATCGCCAGATCTGCGCGGACCGGTCTCTTAGTAATTGCCGAAAGCATGGCGGTCGCCATCGTAATCCCGGCGGACGGTCCGTCCTTCGGCACAGCTCCTTCCGGTATGTGGATATGGATATCATTTCCGGTGAAAAAATCATCCGGAATCTGATATTGTGACGAGACTGACCGGATATAGCTGATCCCCGTCCGGGCGGACTCCTTCATGACATCCCCGAGTTGCCCCGTGAGAAGGAATTCTCCTTTGCCGGGCATGACATTCACCTCGATCTCAAGTGTATCTCCGCCGACACTCGTCCACGCAAGGCCGCGGACGATTCCGATTTCCGGTTTGGGATTCGCCATATTCACGGTGAACTTACCCCTTCCAAGAAAATCCTCAAGGTTCTCTTTTGTAACCGTAACGGATTTTACATCATCTTCCTGGATCCGGAGTGCCGTCTTGCGGCAGATATGACCGATCTGTCGTTCCAGGGAACGCACTCCCGCCTCCTTTGTGTACCTGGATATGATTTCATCCAGCGCCTCATCCTCAATCACAAGCTGCCCCTTCTTCAGGCCATTGGCTTCAATCTGCTTCGGTATGAGATGCTCGCGTGCAATATGCTTTTTCTCATTTTCCGTATAGCTGTTGATCTCGATAAGCTCCATGCGGTCGAGAAGCGGCCTCGGAATCGTCTGAACATCGTTTGCCGTTGCAATGAAAAGAACCTGCGAGAGATCGATGGGCACCTCCACGTAATGATCGGAAAAATGGCTGTTCTCCTCCGGATCAAGCACTTCCAGGAGTGCGGAAGCGATATCCCCCTTGTAGTCACTGCTTGTCTTGTCGATCTCATCCAGAAGCATCAGAGGATTTTTCACGCCGGCATGGTGGAGTCCCTCCGCGATTCTTCCCGGCATTGCTCCGATGTAGGTTCTTCTATGTCCGCGGATCTCCGCCTCATCTCTGACTCCTCCCAGACTGATCCGCACAAAAACCTTATTTAGTGCCTTTGCAATAGACTTCGCAATGGATGTCTTTCCGGTTCCGGGAGGTCCGACCAGACAAAGGATCGGAGCGTCCGCCTTTTTTGTGACAAGCCGGACAGCCAGATATTCCAGTATCCGCTCCTTAACTTTCTCGAGACCGTAATGGTCCTCCTCCAGAATCTGTCTTGCCTTCTTCAGGTCACGGTTGTCCCGGGACATTTTGTTCCACGGAAGGCCGAGCAGCGTCTCGATGTATCCCCGGATCACTCCTCCCTCCGAAGGATTGCCGGCTGTATTCTCAAAGCGGCGGATTTCATTGCGGAGAGTGTCCTTCACCTCCTTAGGTGCCTTCAGCTCCTCGCACTGACGCTTAAATTTTGCAATCTCTGTCTGTGTATTGTCATCTCCGAGTTCTTCCCGGATTTCTTTCAGCTGTTCCCGGAGTACATACTCTCTCTGGTTCTTATCAAGTCTCTGCTTTACCTTTTCCTGCAGCTCATACCGGATCCTTTCAACCGATGCCTCACGGGCAAGTGTTTCACAGAGTACATCATAGCGTTCCTGCAGCCCGATGGCGTTGAGCAGCCGCTGCTGCTTCTCCGAAGGGACCGGCAGATTGATGCTGATCTGATCCACCAGCTTTTCAAGCTGATCAATATCCAGGATTCTGATCAGCAGCTCCCTCGAAAGGTTTCTTCCTCCCGCGGAATAGATGCTGACAAGTTCTTTCAGATTCCGGACCATCGCCTCCCGGCGGTCATCATCAATTGTCGGTGTGCTGTCGTCCGTAAATACGGATATCCTCGAGCGGAGAAACTTATCGGTAGACTCAAAATCGAGCAGCTCCGCCCGGTCAATGCCCTCCACGGTGACTTGTATCATGTCGCGCGGAAGCCGCGCAATCTTTCTTATCTCGGAAACCGTCCCGATCCGGTAAAGATCATCAAGCGTCGGTTCCGCCACCTCAAGCTTTCTCTGCGTCACCAGAAAAAGCCGGTTATCTTCCGCCATCGCTTCTTCAATGGCATGTATGCTTTTTTCACGATTTACATCAAAATGCACTACCATGCCCGGAAGGACGGTTACACCCCTCAGAGCAACGGTCGGGAGCACATATTCTGTATCATTCATCTGCGCGTGTGATTCCTTTCCATAACGGTACTGCGCGTCTTAAGCGCATCAGGCCGGCCGCATACGCTTGGAAGAACGGGCATTTTTTGCTTTCATCTGTCTTCTCGGAACGGGCTTTGGCTCGCCGTGAACGATGATCGGGCTGCCTTTTCCTTCTACGGCATCCCTGGTGATCTCACAGGACCGGATGGTATTGTCCGACGGTGTCTCGTACATGACATCCATCATTGTCTTTTCCATGATCGCGCGAAGACCGCGCGCGCCGGTCTTGCGGCGCATAGCCTCCTGTGCCATCGCGGTAAGCGCGTCGTCATCAAAGGTCAGATCCACCCCGTCCAGCTCGAGCAGCTTGACATACTGCTTTACAAGAGAGTTCTTCGGCTCCTTCAGGATGTGGACCAGGGCATCCTCGTCCAATCCATTCAGCGTCACCACAACGGGTACACGTCCGACAAGCTCCGGAATCAGACCAAACTTCACCAGATCCTCCGGCATTACCTCACGCAGGATCGCACCCATATCTTCCTTCTGCCGGACTCCGAGATCTGCGCCGAATCCCAGGCTCTTTGTGTCCTTTCTGGCCTCGATGATCTTCTCCAGTCCCTCGAAGGCTCCTCCACAGATGAAAAGGATATTTGTCGTATCGATCTGCAGAAACTCCTGGTGCGGATGCTTTCTTCCGCCCTGCGGCGGGACATTTGCAACAGTTCCCTCGACGATTTTCAGAAGCGCCTGCTGTACACCCTCACCTGAAACATCCCTTGTAATAGAAGGATTCTCGGATTTTCTGGTGATCTTGTCGATCTCATCGATGTAGATGATACCGTGCTCCGCCCGCTCAATATCGTAATCCGCGGCCTGAATGAGCTTCAGGAGAATATTCTCGACATCCTCACCCACATACCCGGCTTCTGTCAGCGTGGTTGCGTCAGCAATTGCAAAGGGAACATTCAGCATTCTGGCGAGTGTCTGTGCCAGAAGGGTCTTGCCGGAACCTGTGGGTCCCAGCATCAGGATATTGCTTTTCTGAAGCTCCACATCGCTTTCCTGCTGCGAAAGGATTCTCTTATAATGGTTGTACACAGCAACAGACAGTACCTTTTTGGCCTCGTCCTGCCCGATTACATAATCATCCAGAAACTCCTTGATCTCCACCGGCTTCATCAGATTAATCTCACTGCCTGCCGGCGAAGGAGTGTGGAACTGCTCATCGATGATTTCCGAGCAGATACCGATGCACTCATCACAGATATACGCCCCGCCCGGACCGGCAATCAGCTTGCGGACCTGGTCCTCTGTCTTTCCGCAGAAGGAGCATCTGATCTTCGGTTCATTTCCTTTATTTGCCAAATCTTCTACCTCTTTCTTTTATTTCCCAATATACACATGAAGGGCATCCCGAAATCGGATCAAAATCAACCCATTTCTGAACACCCTCACATGCACTTACCGATTTGTAATTACGTTATCAATCAGACCGTATGCCTTTGCTTCCTCGGCTGTCATATAGTTGTCCAGCTCTGTGTCATGCTGAACCTTTTCCAGCGGCTGTCCCGTATTCTGGGACAGAATCTCATTCATACGTCTCTTTATCTTCAGAATCTGCTCGGCTACGATCTCAATATCCGTTGCCTTGCCCTGAGCACCGCCTGACGGCTGATGGATCATGATCTCCGCATTTGGAAGAGCAAGTCTCTTGCCCTTTGTACCGCCGGCGAGCAGAAATGCTCCCATGCTAGCGGCCATTCCGAGACAAATCGTCGATACATCGCATTTAATATACTGCATGGTGTCGTAAATCGCCATTCCGGCAGTTACGGAGCCACCCGGGCTGTTGATATACAGATGGATGTCCTTTCCCGGATCCTCGGATTCCAGGAACAGCATCTGCGCAACAATCAGGTTTGCAGAAACATCGGAAACCTCTTCCCCAAGAAAAATGATTCTGTCCTTCAGCAGTCTGGAATAGATGTCGTAACTTCTCTCTCCTCTTCCCGTCTGCTCAATAACATATGGAACTAACGGCATGTATTATTCCTCTTCTTTCTTCTCCTCAGCCGGTGCTGCTTCCTCTTCCTTCTTCTCTACCTCAACGGCATTGTCAGCAATCAGATCTGCAGCCTTCTGAACGGCGAGTTCTTTGCGGATGCTCTCCTTCTGCTCGTCATCGATGAGCTTGGAGATATCCTCAACCTTCATGTTGTAGGCTTTCGCCATATTCTCAATTTCCTTATTCACATCCTCATCGGTCACTTCGATCTTCTCGGTCTCCGCGATCTTCTCGAGAACCAGCTCATTTCTGATCTGAATCTCTGCCTGAGGCTTTACCTGCGCGCGCATCTGGTTTACATCCGCGCCGGTATACTTCATGTACTGCTCCAGAGACATTCCCTGTGCCTGCAGTCTTCTCGCAAAATTCTGAACCATCTCATCGGCACGGGTGTCAAGCATTGCCTCCGGGATCTCGATGGTGGCATTGGAAGCCGCCTTGGATACTCCATTGTCCTTTCTGGCCTGCTTTGCTTCTTTTTCCTTGCGCTCTGTGATCTGCTTTTTGAGATCTGCCTTGTACTCATCCAGAGTATCAAACTCGGAGTGATCCTGCGCATATTCGTCATTCAGCTCATCCAGCTCGGTGCGTACGATTTTCTTGACCGTGCAGGTGAACTCTGCGTCCTTGCCCTTCAGATCCTCTGCATGGTAATCTTCAGGGAATGTAACCTTTACTACTCTGGTCTCGCCGGTTTTTGCGCCGATGAGCTGATCCTCAAATCCCGGAATAAAGGTATTGGAGCCGAGCTTCAAAGTCTGATCCTTTGCTGTGCCGCCGTCAAAGGCAACGCCGTCAACGGTTCCCGCATAATCCAGAGTAAGGACATCATCCTTTGCCGCTTCCTGATCATCCTCAAGGGTAACCTCGCGGGCATTCTTCTTCTGATCAGCCTCAAGTTCCTTCTCAACTTCCTCATCTGTTACGGAAGTATCGGTCTTCGGAACCTCGACACCCTTGTACTCGCCGAGAACAACATCAGGCTTTACCGCTACCTCAGCGGTGAAGATGAAATCCTTGCCCTTCTCGATCTGTGTAACGTCGATCTTCGGCTGTGATACGATATCAAGTCCGCTCTCCTTCGCAGCGTCAGCATATGCGGAAGGAAGGATTGAATTTGCCGCGTCTTCATAGAAAACTCCCGGACCATACATCTTTTCGATCATCTGTCTCGGAACTTTTCCCTTACGGAATCCGGGAATGCTGATATTCTTTTTCTGTTTCTGATATGCATTCTGCATTGCTTTCTCGAATTCCTCAGCGGATACTTCGATGGTGAGCTTTGCCATGCTCTTCTCCAGGTTTTCTACTTTGACGCTCATTCTTGTCAAATCCTCCTTATATGAATAAAAATTCTCTCGGCATTCATAGCTTATTAAAGCATCAGCCCCGACGGCAAACCTTCCGGTATGCCAAAAAGGCTGAATAATAGCGCATTTCCATGGCTACGCAGCCATTTAGTGAGTATATCATAAACAATTTTAAAACGCAAGAATTGCTTGCAAATCCGCCGGGTGCCGTAATTGCCTGCGAATCCGCCGGTTGCTGCTTTCATTCCCTTCAGTTGTTCTTCAAGGACACAAATCTACTTCAGACGGATCATATCCAACGAATTTTCCTTCACAACAACGTATCTGTGCTTCCCTATAGAAAAAATTTCCTGCGGAGTACCGTTGTAGCTTCCGTTGAATTTTTCCACGCCGTACATATTGAAGACGCAGATCTTTGCTCCATTGTACAGACTGATTTCATCTCCGGTAAATTCAACAGAGCGGTAGGCGAAATTAAATTCCCTGTCCAGCAGCTGCCTGCCGGCGGTATTGTAAACGAGGAGATCGAAATCCCCGGAGTCTGCGGCGTTTACAATCATCCCGATTCTGGTGGCGTCGTGAAAAACGCTCTGTATCTTCTGATCAGTGGAAACCGTTGCCGTCTCTTTGACAGAACTTTCGCCGCCGTACACAGAGAAGCCATCCGACCGGAACGCGACACAAGTCTGGGAATCCAGATATTCCAGCTGCGGTATGATCACATTGCTGTACTGAAAGTCGGCGATACGGTTGTCCATCTGATTCTGACCGGCACTGCCGAAATTATAGAACCGCACAATGGACTTCTGACCGGAGCTGTCATAGCTCAGATATGACACGGCAATGTTCTGACCGTCGTCGGAGAGTGCTATGTCAAGAGGGAATCCCGGATTGTCCATAGAGGTTTTGATCGTGGCAATCTTCGCGCCCTTTTTATCATAATATTCCACATAGGCATTGCTGCTGTCCTGCATCAGAGCGGCTACAGCCCCGGTTTCACACACTTTGGCGCGGACAATCGGGAGACTGGTTGACATCGTTCCAATTTCCCCGGACGCGTCACAGACCACAATATTTGTCCCGTCCCTGTCATACACGGCCATGATATCGCCGCACAGAGCCACTTCCGGATCGTTCATTGAATAACTGACGTCCCACAGGGCTGTCCCGGACCGACTGATCAGAGAGGCTCCGTCCGTACTGTACCGCAGAATATTGTCTCCCGCGCTGCAGTAAGAGGCGGACATGGTATCTTCCTGCTTTCTGGAATCCACCACCTCATAGCCCCTGTACTTCCAGTAAACAGTACCGAAGATTGCGCCCAGCGCAGACACGACAACCACTGCCACAATGATAATAACTGCAGCAAGTCCGGCAGGAATCCAGATAACATGTTCCTCCTGCCGCGTATTATCCCCGGCACCGCCCGCTTCCTCTGTTTCATCCGATTCTCCGGAAAGTACAGATTCTTCAGAGAGCCTGCGTGCTTTTTCCTGCTCCGCTATCTTTTTGGTACGGATCCGGATTTTCGGGAAGCGAAAATGAAAATGGAATCCCCTGCTTACGGGTTCTTCGTCTTCATCAAAGAATCCCTCATCTTCTGAAAGCAACTCGTCTTCTGAAAACTGCTCATCTTCTGGAAATGACATATCTTCTGAAATCGGTTCATCCTCATCAGCAGATCTGTCTTCTCTGCCAGATCTTTCTGAACTTTCGCCCGGGGTTTTTCCCCGTCCGTTCTTCTTCAGAATATCCGACGTTTTCTTCTCCGGATCATCTGCAGGTTTTCCTGTCTCGTTCTCCGGATGATCACCCTGATTTTCTCCCGGTTGTTCCGGTGCGCTGTTCTCACGAATGTCTGCATTCTTCTCCACAGATCTGTCTGTGGAATTTTCTTCCGGTTCATCCGGAGTTTTCTCTTTCGGAATGTCCGGAGATTTCTCTGCCGGTCTGCCCGTGGCTTTCTCTTCCGGCTTCTCCGGAGAGTTCTCATCCGGCCTCTCCGGGATTTTCCCTACCGGTCCTTCCGGGGTTTTCTCTTCCGGCTTCTCCGGAGAGTTCTCATCCGGCCTCTCCGGGATTTTCCCTGCCGGTCCTTCCGGGGTTTTCTCTTCCGGTCTTTCCAGGGTTTTCTTCTCCGAAATATCGGGTGTCTTCTGCGGGCTTTCTGGTGTCTTCTGCGGGCTTTCTTTCGAAGTCACATCCGCAGAATTGCTGTCCGGTTGTTTCGGGATTTCCCTCTCCTCTCCGGTTGTATTTTTCACTTCTTCACTCATTCACAGCCTTTCATCCGTTCTCCGGCCAACAATCTCCGGTCTTCCTTTTCTCAAAGCTACGCGCGGGTACTGCCGGGACAATCTTCCTGCGTGCGCCGGTCAGCTCGTCCTCCGCATCAGACCCACGTGCCGGTAATGCCGGGACAATCTTCCTGCGTGCGCCGGTCAGCTCATCCTCCGCATCAAAGCCACGCGCGGATCTGGCTATATAAACCTTCCCCGTCGAGACGGTACTTGTGGAGAAGCTCCACAGCCGGTCCGGACTCGCCGAATACGTCGTTGACTCCGATCCGGAGCACCGGAACCGGTGCCTTCGCGGAAAGTGCCTCGCAGACCGCTCCGCCGAGTCCTCCGATCACAGAGTGTTCCTCCACGGTGACAACCCGCCCGGTCTTATTCGCGGACGCAAGGATCAGCTCCTCATCCAGCGGCTTGATCGTGTGAATGTTGATCACCTCGGCATCGATGCCATCCGCCGCAAGCTTCTGTGCGGCCTCAAGCGCCGACTGCACCTCCAGTCCTGTCGCAACGATGGTCACATCCTTTCCCTCACGAAGGGTGATGCCTTTTCCGATTTCAAACCGGTAGTCCGGTCTGTCATTGATCACCGGAACCGCCAGACGTCCGAACCGCAGATATACCGGTCCCTTGTACGCATATGCTGCCTCGACGGCCGCCCGTGCCTCGATGTCGTCCGACGGAACGATGACGGTCATTCCCGGGATCACGCGCATCAGCGCGATATCCTCCAGGCACTGGTGGGACGCTCCGTCTTCTCCGACAGAAATTCCAGCGTGTGTCGCGCCGATCTTTACATTCAGGTGGGGGTAGCCGATGGAGTTTCTGACCTGCTCGTACGCGCGTCCCGCCGCGAACATGGCAAAGCTGCTCGCGAACGGAACCATTCCCGCAGCGGCAAGTCCCGCCGCAACGGCCATCATGTTGCCCTCGGCAATTCCGCAGTCAATATGGCGCTCCGGGAAAGCCTTCTTAAAAATTCCTGTCTTGGTCGCTCCCGCAAGATCCGCGTCCAGAACCACCAGGTCGTCGTGCTTCTTTCCGAGCTCCACCAGAGCGTTTCCGTAGCTCTCCCGGGTGGCGATTTTTTTTACTTCTGACATAATGCTTCACCTGCTTTCTTCAGTTCTTCCATTGCCTGCGCGTACTCCTCGTCATTCGGTGCCTTGCCGTGCCAGCCGCAGTTGTTCTCCATATAGGAGACACCTTTTCCTTTCACGGTTCTGCAGATGATCGCCGTCGGCATGCCCTTGATCTGTGCTGCCTCGCGGAAAGCGGCGCGGAGCTGATCAAAGTCGTTTCCGTCCGCCACGGAGATGACGTGAAAACGGAAGGATTCAAACTTCCGGTCGAGTGGAAGAGGTGAATTGACCTCCTCCAGGGTTCCGTCGATCTGGAGATTGTTGTAGTCCACAATTACAGTCAGGTTGTCCAGCTTCTTATCGCCCGCGAACATCGCGGCCTCCCAGACCTCGCCCTCCTCGCACTCACCATCTCCGAGCAGTGTGTATACATGATAGCTTTCTCCGGACAGCTTCGCTGCGAGTGCCATTCCGCAGGCGACAGAAACGCCCTGTCCGAGCGATCCCGTGGACATGTCCACACCTGGAGTGTCGTTCATGTTCGGATGTCCCTGCAGATAGGAACCCACATGGCGGAGGGTGACGAGATCCTCCTTCGGGAAGTAGCCCCTTTCCGCCAGAACGGAGTACAGCCCCGGCGCGCAGTGGCCTTTGGAGAGCACAAAGCGGTCACGGTCCGGCTTCTTCGGATCGTGCGGATCAATGTTCTTCAGCTCCTCAAAATACAGATAGGTAAAAATATCCGCCGCTCCGAGAGACCCGCCCGGATGGCCGGATTTCGCGGAATGTACGGCGGTTACGATGTCCTGGCGGACTTCATTTGCAATTTTCTGTAATTCCAGATTTTCCATTTTTACTCCTGTTCCTGTAGAATTGCCTTGGCGCGAAACGCCGTGCAATCCGTAGATTCTACCGTGTACGGTACAGTATCATACCTTTTTTTCGTATTTGATACAGTATCGTACCATTCTTTCCTGTGCGGTGCAGTATAGCGCCGTTCTTTCCTATGCGGTGCAGTATCGTACCGGTTATTACACTGTTGAAAGGGGTACGATTTCAAAGTCTCATCAGAGCTCCGTCCGGCCTTCCAGGGCCCTCAGAAGCGTAACCTCATCGATATATTCCAGGTCGCCCCCGACCGGAACACCGCTTGCGATCCTCGTCGTCCGTATTCCCGTCGGCTTGATCAGCTTGCTGATATACATTGCGGTCGTCTCTCCCTCCAGCGAGGAATTAGTCGCAATGATGACCTCATCAACGTCCCCCTGGAGCCGCTGCATCAGTTCCTTCAGCCGTATGTCCTCCGGACCGATCCCGAGCATCGGGGAAATTGCTCCCTGAAGCACATGGTAAACGCCGGTGTATTTCTGCGTTTTCTCATACGCCGCGAGGTCTCTGGTATTTTCGACCACCATAATCTGCCGGTGGTTGCGGTTCGGATCCGCGCAGATCGGGCAGAGCTCCTGATCGGTCAGATTGCCGCAGATCCTGCAGTAATGTACCTTCTCCTTCGCATTGATGATCGAGCCTGACAGCTCCTTCACCTGGTCCTCCGGCATATTGATGATGTAGAATGCGAGTCTCTGCGCGGACTTCGGCCCGATGCCCGGCAGCCTTCCCAGCTGTTCAATCAGCTTTGAAATATTTTCGCTGTAATACGCCATTAAAAGCCAAGACCTCCGAGGCCGCTCATGCCTCCGGTGATGCTTCCCATCTGCTCAGCCTGCGCAGTCTCTACCTGACGCAGGGCTTCGTTCGTCGCAGCGACGATCAGATCTTCCAGCATCTCCACGTCCTCGGGATCAACCGCCTCCGGGTCAATCTCAACCTTTGTTACCTCTCTTTTTCCGGTAACCGTTACCTTGACCGCTCCGCCTCCCGCAGCAGAGGTAAACTCTCTGGTTTCCATCTCCTTAGCCTGTTCCTCAAGCTTGCGCTGCATCCGCTGTGCCTGCTTCATCAGATTATTCATGTTTCCGGGCATTCCGCCCTGAAATCCGCCTCTCTTACTCATAGGAGCCTCCTTCATAATCGTACGGTTCCTCACCGTCGTCATCGTCTTCCTCTTCGATCGGGATACCCTGGATCTCTGCCTCCAGCATCTCCTCAACCGGGATATCCGTCAGTTTCTTTTCACCGCCTTCATCCGGCGCGACGGCCTCAATTTCAACCTCCCTGCCGGTCAGCTCACGAATGACCGCCTTCAGCTCTTCCTTGCGGGACTCGTCATTTACCTGCGTGCGGCTGATATCATCTTCCATGGACAGATACAGCACGTTGCTGCCGCTGGCGCTGTCATATTTGGGAACCGCCTTCTCCAGGTAGGCATGCAGAGGTTCACGGGTCATTCCCGCGATTTTTTTCCATTCTGCCCGGATCCGTCGCAGATCTTCCGGCGCGGCCCTGACAGCGGCAGGTTTTTCCGGATGTTCCGGGTTTGTCCCTCTCCCAGGCATATTCGCCGCTTCCCCGGCGGAACCAGCGGGAGCTGCCTGTACAAATGTCCCGCCTTCCAGTTTTTTCTCCAGCTGACGAATCCGGTCCAGCACACCGGACAGATCCGTATCCATCTGCGGCCTGCAGAGCCGGATCAGAGCAGTTTCCGTCAGGATCTGCTTCTGTGCGGCAAAACGAAGCTGATTGCTCAGGTCTGACAATATACGAATGTACCGCATCAGACCGTTGCTGTCAATCATTGTGCTTTCCTCTTTCAGCTGCCTGAGATTCTCCGCGGAAACATCAAGAACATCCTCCAGATCATCGGAATTCTGCACCAGCATCAGGTTTCGCAGATACCATGTGAAGTCTGTCACCAGCTGCCCCATCTCCTTGCCGTTGCGGACCATCTCATTGAGAATCCGGATGGCTCCCGAAGCGTCGCCATCAATAACCCTTCGCAGAAGTCTGCTGAATACCTCTGTGTCGACCGTTCCCAGCACATCGAGAACTTTTTCATAGGTAAGCTTTTCTCCGAGATAAAAAGCGATGCACTGATCCAGCAGACTCAGGGCGTCTCGCATAGAGCCGTCCGCAGCTTTCGCCACATAGCGGATGGCTTTTTCCTCCGCCTCTACACCCTCTTTTTGCAGAAGCTCCTGCAGTCTGGACGCAATCGTGTCGATCGTAATGCGGTGGAAATTATATCTCTGACACCTGGAAAGAATTGTAACCGGGATCTTGTTGACCTCTGTCGTAGCAAGAATAAAAATCACATATTCCGGCGGCTCCTCCAGTGTCTTCAGCAGAGCGTTAAAGGCACCGGTGGAAAGCATGTGCACCTCGTCTATGATGTAAACCTTGTATCTGCCCCTTGTTGGCCGGTACTGAACCTCCTCACGGATTTCCCGGATATTATCCACGCCGTTATTGGAAGCCGCGTCTATCTCAATCACATTGCCCGAGGTTCCGTTCAAAATCTCCCTGCAGGTTTCGCACGCATTGCACGGACTTCCGTCCTCCCGCGGGGATTCGCAGTTTACCGCCCTCGCGAGAATTTTTGCGACGGTTGTCTTGCCGGTACCACGGGTTCCGCAGAACAGGTAGGCATGACCAATTCTCCCTGCCTTCAGCTGGTTCTTTAATGTCGTGACGATATGATCCTGACCCTTTACCTCATCGAAGGTAGTCGGCCGGAACTTTCGATACAGAGCAGTATAGCTCATTCAAATACTCCTTAAATACCTGTTGCACACTTCGGTCGAAACGATAAATTGCTCCCGTCGGAGCGGCATCTCTGCCGGCCCGCCAGCGGGAGCATTTTCCTTTTTCTATTCTCTGTGATTGCCGCGCATCAGTCTTCGAACGAGATTCCAATTCGCTTCGCGCCGCTGATTTCCGGATTGCCGCGCATCAGTCTCCGAACGAAATTCCAATTCGCTTCGCGTCGCTGATTTCCTGGCATGACGGATCAACCGTCTTAAGCTTGCCTGCAACATCCTCAAGCGGTATCTTCTTGATCTTTCCGTTGACGAGCGCAACCATATAACCGTACTGTCTTTCAAGGATCAGCTTGGCTGCCTCAGATCCGATTCTTGTGGAAAGAATTCGGTCGTACGCGCAGGGGCTTCCTCCTCTCTGCATATGACCGGGAACCGTCACCCGGATTTCCATGCCGGTCTCCTTGAAGATATCATCAGCGATCTTATAAGAAATCGACGGGAACTGTTTCGCGATCTCCGCCATTTTCTTCTTGGCTTCCTTCTTTGGAAGCGCGGCGATCTCTTTTGGAATCGCTCCTTCGGCAACCGCAAGGATGGTGAATCCGCTTCCGCGCATCTTCCGCTTGTTGATCGCATCGATGATCTTGCTGATGTCGTAAGGGATTTCCGGGATCAGAATCACATCCGCGCCGCTGGCAATTCCTGCGTAAAGAGTCAGCCAGCCTACCTTATGCCCCATCACTTCTACAATGAAAACCCTGTTGTGAGAAGATGCCGTCGTATGAATGCAGTCAATCGCGTTTGTCGCGATGTCCACCGCACTGTAAAAACCGAAGGTCATATCCGTTCCGTAGATGTCGTTATCAATCGTTTTCGGAAGATGAATGATGTTCAAGCCTTCTTCACGGAGAAGATTTGCTGTCTTCTGGGTTCCGTTTCCGCCGAGAATCACCAGGCAGTCGAGGCGAAGCTTATAATAGTTCTGCTTCATGGCTTCCACCTTGTCGAGGCCATTCTCATCCGGCTCTCTCATCAGTTTAAACGGCTGACGGGATGTGCCGAGAATTGTACCGCCTCGGGTAAGGATACCAGAAAAATCGTGATCCGTCAGCATCCGGTAATCGCCGTAGATGAGACCCTTGTATCCATTCATAAAACCATAGACTTCCAGCTCATCCAGATTATTCGCAAGGCCCTTAACTACGCCCCGCATAGTAGCATTCAGAGCCTGACAGTCGCCTCCGCTTGTCAACATACCAATTCTCATCATACTTTTGTCCTTTCCTGAGTGCAATCGACTCGCTTCATGCCTCACCGTTTTGCTTCCCTTATTATAAAATAAATCCCTTTCTCACACAAGAATAGTTTCTGTTGGTCTGCAACCGGCAAACCTACGTGTTGGACTGCAACTGGCAAAGCCCCGTTGACTTTTGTACGCAAAGACGTTATACTTCACATTATCCGCGCAACCGGGGAAGCAGCGGCTCCCTGTACCTGCAATCCGCTATAGCAGGGGTGATGCTGAACAGAGGCCTTAGTCCTTTCGTGGCTGCCTTCTGTAAGTGACGATGACGTCCGGGTCTTACGCAACGGAAATCTGTGAACCGTGTCAGGGCAGGAATGCAGCAGCACTAAGCAGAACCTTTCGTGTGACGTAGGGTCGCCTGGGCCGAGTTAACTGCAGAAGTAACGCATGTGGGGGACGGATCGACGGGATGCGCGCGGTATTTCTATTTTTCCGGCACCTGATTCCGACCGCCAAATTTCTCCCTCTTTAGATCTGCTTTTTGTCCCGCAGCTGATATCTGTCGCGTATGTAGTCCCGAACGTCCAGCAGAGATGACATTTTCTGAAGATACATGCCGTCGACCGCAGCAGTATTTTTCTGCAGGTCCGGTACCATGATCACCGGTGTTCCCGCTGCGACCCCGGCCTTCACGCCATTGACAGAATCCTCCAGAACCAGTGTTTCCTCCGGCTTCATTCCGAGCTTCTGACACGAAAGCCGGTAAATGAATGGGTCCGGCTTCGCGGCTCTGACCATGTCACCGCAGATCACGGAACAAAAAACGTTCGGTGTCCGGGTGACCGCCAGGTTCAGGTACGTATGTCCGCTGCTTGATCCGGTGGCAAGCACCATCGGAATTTTTTCATTCGAGAGGAACTGAAGCAATTCAAAGAGACCTGTCTGAACCGGAATTCCCTCGGTCAGCTTTTTTCGTGTCACGATGGCCTTGTATTTTTTCTCAAACTTCTCATACGGAAAATCCATTCCGAATTTTCCATGAAAATACTCGACCCGCAATGCCCGGTTCATACCCATTGTATGAAAAATCTCATCCCCGAGCGGATGTCCGACAATATCCGGTCCGACAATGTCCCATGCTTCCCGGATCATCTGCTCCGTCCGATACATAAGACCATCCATGTCAAAAATAACGGCATGCGGCCACGGCCTTCTCTGTATGATTTTTGATTCGATCTCCTTCCAGCTCAACGGATTCTCATCCTCCCCGCCCTGAAAACTACATGCCCTGACGATTGTCAAAGATCTCCAGTGTCCTGCAGATCTCGTTCTCGTAATCTCCGGTCACTTCCTCCATATGCCCCGCGTGCATAAGGTTGGTCTCCGCCCCGCAGCTGCCGTCATCATTCCGGAATTCCCAGATATGATAGGACAGCCCGCGGTCGATGAAATCAATACTGCCTACACCGTCATCCTCCGCATATGTAAACGGATATTCCTTTTCCCTTAAAAGCTTCTGAATCTTCTCCAGTCTCATGACAATCTGTTATTCTCCCGTCGCGCTGCCGTGTGCGAAAAATATCATCTGTTTTTCCTGTCACACTACCGTCTCGTGCTGAAATACCATCTGTTTCTTCAGCTCTCTCGCACTGTTTTCCCCGTTCAGGATCCGCACGAGCTCAAATGCGAAATCAAAGGCAGCCCCGGGACCGTGACCGGTGGTAACATTATCGTCCGTAACAACCGGCACATCCTGATATTCTGCTCCGGTCAGAGTGTCTTCCATCCCGGGATATACCGTAGCCTTTCTGCTTTCCAGAAATCCCATCTTTCCAAAGATCGACGGTGCTGCGCAGATCGCTGCGATATGACTGCCGGAGATATACGCGCTGTTCAGGATCTGCGCAAGTTCATGGTTTTCCGCAAGGTTCTTTGTACCTTCGCCTCCGCCGGGGAGAACGTACAGATCACCATCCTCGCACTTTACCTCCTGAATCAGACGGTCCGCCTCAAGATAGATTTTGTGAGAACCCCTGATCCATTTTCTGCCCATGACAGAGACCGTAATCACTTCATTTCCTGCTCTTCTGAGAACATCAACCGGTGTCATGGCCTCGACCTCCTCGAGACCGTCCGCAAGAAATACATATACCTTAGCCATAGTCTTATCCTTTCTGAGTCATTCTTTCTGAGTTATTATTTCTGAATTATTCTTTATTATTCTTTCTGAAACTTTCCCGTATTCTGACGCCCGTACGCGGAGCACGTTCGCTTGTCGATCTGCCGTCCTCCCACACATAATCCCGGAGCACATTTGTTTATTGATATCATGTCCTGCCGCACTGTATCCCGGAAACCACAATAATTTTTCATGGTGCGAACCGGACATTGTGCACTCCTGCGTGCGAGACTTCAGATTGGGTTATAATTTTCCTGCCTTGTCAATGCAGGCCAGCGTAGCTTCTATTACCGCACTTCGAAATCCCTTCTCTTCCAGCACACGAACCGCCTCGATCGTCGTCCCACCCGGAGAGCACACCATATCCTTCAGCTCACCCGGATGCTTTCCGGTTTCAAGAACCATCTTC
The DNA here is from genome assembly GCF_052119185.1 of Bilifractor sp. LCP19S3_H10. Lineage (NCBI taxonomy): Bacteria > Bacillati > Bacillota > Clostridia > Lachnospirales > Lachnospiraceae > Bilifractor > Bilifractor sp. LCP19S3_H10. The sequence continues at coordinate 4,804 of NZ_JBQKFT010000025.1, read as the reverse complement.
GCACTTCCAAGCAGCGTCTGCGCCGCGAACTCATATGCCTGTTTCCTCGGCATTCCATCGTGTACAGCAGCATCCGCCAGTGCTTCTATAAAGAGGAACGCATAGGCCGGAGAACTTCCGCTCACTCCGGTAACGATATCCATCATATTTTCCTTCACAATCTCACAGCGCCCGAAGCTTTCGAAAATCTCCCGCACAACCTTGAGATCCTCATCGGTCACAGAATCATCGGGACAGAGCGCTGTCATGCCCTCGCCTACGAGAGCAGGCGTGTTCGGCATGGTTCTCACAATTTTGATCGGTCTTCCGAAAGTCTCCCTCAGCCATTGCAGCGTCTTGCCCGGCGCAAGCGTTACCACAATTGTATCTTCACGCACATGATCCGCAATCTCACGGACCACCTCCTCCATGTATACAGGCTTCACCGCAAGAACAAGGACGTCTGAAAATTCCGCGACTTCGATGTTGTTCTGCGTCGCCGCGATGGAAAACTGTTTTTCCGCTTTTTCTACCGTTTCTCTGCTCTTTGCCGATGCCATGATATTCCCGGCAGGCACAAGCTTCTTCTTCAGAATTCCTCCGATCATCGCGCCTGCCATATTTCCGCAGCCGATAAATCCGATTTTAATATCCATCCTGATACCTCTTTTCTGTCGCAATTCCGACTTTCCTGTATCCGACCGTTTCAATAGTGATTCAGCAGAATCTCTGCTGCCCGAACCGGTGTTTCTTCATCTCAGACGCCCTCTCCGTCAAATGAAGGAATGAAGCTCTCCTCCGCAGTACCGCCCTCCTGAATAAACGCATTCTCAACGCCAAGCTCCAGCGCATAATCAATAAGCGCGTCGTATTCTCTCCGTGTTACCTTTCTGCTGATCTCCGGATACCTGTCCCGAATCCTCTCAAAGGGCGTGTACTGATTCATCAGGCTGAGCCATACTCTGTCTCCATAGTTTGTCCAGACATATTCTACCACCTTCTTTGAGTTTCGGACATGTCCGGGAAGCAGAAGATTTCTTACGATGATCCCCCTTTTCATCAGACCATCCTCGGAAAAAACAGATTCCGGACACTGTCTGTACATCTCCGCCAGTGATCGGGCCGCCCATTCCGGATAATCTTCCGCTCCGGAATACTTCTTTGCCAGATCGGCCTCCATATATTTAAAATCTGTCAGATAGATGTCGATGATACCATCCAGAAGCCGCAGTGTCCCGGGATCTTCATATCCTCCGCAGTTGCACACAAACGGAATCTTAAGTCCCATTTTCCGTGCCCTATCTGCCGCAAGGACAATCTGCGGCACATACTGCGTCGGTGTCACCAGGTTGATATTATTGGCTTTCTTGTCCTGGAGCTCCAGAAAGATTTCGGCCAGCCTGTCGACCGTGATTTTCTTCCCCGTCCTCGCGTGCGCAATCTCGTAATTCTGACAATAAACACACTTCAAAGAGCATCCGGAGAAAAAAACTGTTCCCGATCCATTTGCGGTCCCGTTCTCCTTACTCCCGGAGATACAGGGTTCCTCCCAGAAATGCAGTGCGGCTCTTGTCACATACAAATCGGCGGGCACACCGCAGACTCCCGTTTTTCCGTTCTCCCGATCCGCTCCGCATCGTCTCGGACAGATCCGGCACGACTTCATGTATTGTGAAAGAAACGCCGATTCCTCATTGATTTTTTTCTGATCATGCATATGTAAATACACTTATATCCCTAACACTCAAATAAACTGATGTCTCTATTTTAACGAGATAAAACACGCTGCGCGAGTTTTATCTCGCTATCGCGACGCTCGCCGCACACGAATACTTCGCATTCAGCTGCGGCTCACTGTTCGCGTAAATGAAATCCTGCAGGCTTTTATGTAATCCTGCAGGCATCGAATTCTTTTTTAGGACACCTTTACTCCAGAGAATCCGGCCCGAAGCTTTCCGGAAGTAATTCGCCAAGTGAAAAACAACGCATTCCCTTTTCTGTATCCTCAAGTATGATCTTAAACTCCGGCCTGCAGAACTCTCTCATTACCTGACGGCAGATACCGCATGGCGGGCAGTAATGAAAGGATTTCGCAGAGTCTTCTCCTCCTGTGATTGCAATCGCAACAAATTCCAACTCTCCTTCGGATATTGCTCTGGCAAAAGCAGTCCGTTCCGCACAGATTCCGGCTCCAAAGGAAGCATTTTCAATATTGCATCCGCGATATATCCGCCCGCTTTTCCCTAGAAGCGCCGCTCCTACCCGGAACTTTGAGTATGGAGCATACGCGTTTCCCCGGGCAAGATAAGCTTCCCTGATCAGATTCTGTTCACCTGTCATTTCTTCTCCTCCGTCTGCGATTAGTGTAACGATATTCTGCACAGTATAGGATCCGATATGGGCATTTCCAACGAGATAAAACACGCTGTGCGAGTTTTATCTCGTTATCGCGACGCTCGCCGCACACGAATACTTCGCATTCGGCTGCGGCTCACTGTTCGCGTAAATCAGAATCCCTGCTTCCTTGCTACTGCGTACTCATCTCCATTGCGATAGTAGGGGCAGTCCGCATGTTCATCCTGCATCAGTCTTGAGAAATCATCCTCGTCCATATTGATATCGCACAGGTACTCCCCAAAGTCTTCATCATAGATAAGATACGCACACGTATCACAGCTTCCCTTCCATCCCATTCTTTTACTCCTCTGATCGCATGATTATGTAATTGCCCGGCCAGATGGCGGACAACAGGCAAAAAACGAGATAAAACACGCTGCGCGAGTTTTATCTCGCTATCGCGACGCTCGCCGCACACGAATACTTCGCATTCGGCTGCGGCTCACTGTTCGCGTAAATCAAAGACCGGCTCCATTTGTCCGGATCACATCGTTGTACCAATATGCCGAATCCTTCTTTATCCGCTCCTGCGTATTATAATTCACATAAACAAGTCCAAACCGTTCTGAGTAACCTTGAGCCCATTCAAAATTATCCATCAGTGACCACAGAAAATATCCCCGCAGATCAATCTCATCCGCCGCCCGTTTCAATTCATGCAGATAACGCGTCAGAAAATCTATGCGGTTCGGATCATGCACTCTGCCGTCGACTGAAACCACGTCATGACACGACATGCCATTTTCGGTGATGTATATGGGTTTCTTGTATCTCTCATAAAGGAACTTCGGTCCCCAGTACAGACATTCCGGTGTGACCGGCCAGTTTGACGCTGTTCTTGGATACCCGGGGATTCTTTCCACCTCCTCCGGCTTTCCATCGGCTCCCCTACGAAAAGCCCTGCCGTTATAGATATTCTGTCCATAGACGTCGATCGGCTCGGAAATCAGCCTCAAATCTGCGTCTGTAATCCGCGGCAGATATTTCTCATATCTTATGATCCCTTCTTCCGGATAGTGTCCCAGCAGAACAGGATCTGACCACCATGTCACGTTCCAGGTCCAGTTGGAATCATCATCCTGCAGGGAAAAATATTTTTCTCTTGCTGCCTCAACATCTTCAGTTTTTTCACTCGCCGGATAAATGACTCCGCTTGTCGGCGCATATCCGATAATCAGCGGCTGTTTAGCGTACTGTCGCAGCGCCTGAACCGCGCGTCCATGAGCGCGAAGCGCATTATGAGCCATCTCAAAGGTATCGCGCAGCGGACATTTCAGTCCCGGCGCGTGAACTCCATTCAGATATCCCAGTCCCACAAAACACTGCGGCTCGTTCAGGGTGAAGAAATGTGTCACTCTGTCGCTGAACCTTTCCGTGATCAGCCGCGCGTAATTTCCAAACCATTCCGCGATGTCCCGATTCAGCCAGCCGCCCTTTTTATACAGCTCATAGGGCAGTTCCCAATGGAATAAAGTAACATATGGTTCAATGCCATTTTTCAGGAGTTCATCAATCAGATCGCTGTAAAACCGGATGCCCTCCTCATTTACCCGCCCGGTTCCCTCGGGCAGCACACGGGACCAGTCGATCGAGAAACGATATGCCTTCAACCCGATCTCTTTCATGATCTTCACATCCTCGCGAAAGCGATGATAATGATCACAGGCCGTGTCACCCGTGTGGCCATCAAATATTCTTCCCGGTTCCTTCGTAAATACATCCCATACATTCATTCCTTTTCCAGTACCACTGGAGCCGCCTTCAATCTGATACGCACTGGTCGCAGCTCCCCAAACAAAATCCCTCGAAAATCCCATATCTGACTCCTAATATCTAAAATATCATTGATCCATACCCGACATGCATAAGTTCCTGCATCACTTCGCTGGTCTGCAGTTTATACTGTGTACGGCGTAAGCACAATATACCGCATGAATATTCACCCGGTCATCAACTTTATGCCTTCTGATACAAAATTATACATGATTCTGCTCCAAATGTACAAGTCTCCACAGCTTATACCGTATGTGTGCCCTGCTTGCAGGGCATGACGTTTTACATTCCCTGTCCGAAACCCATACCCCCCATGTATGACAAAAAAGCCCGTAAATATTACATTTACGGGCTCTACCAAGCTCCCCCTGGTGGACTCGAACCGCCGACATCATGATTAACAGTCATGCGCTCTACCGACTGAGCTAAGGAGGAATATTTCATTTCCTTATTATGAGAAGGTACATACCTTCAAAACTGAACACACAAACTCTTCCCGGGAATCCGTCTCCGGATCCCCTCTTTCCGTTCCAACTTATGCTTCAGGTCAAACCCTCGACCGATTAGTAACAGTCAGCTCCATGCCTTACGGCACTTCCACCTCTGCCCTATCAACCTTATCGTCTTTAAGGGGTCTTACTTCTTTCGAATGGGA
>NZ_JBQKFT010000024.1:0-36943 GCF_052119185.1 Bilifractor sp. LCP19S3_H10 | reverse complement strand
GTTCAGCGCCTTCTTGTCAGTTTAGATCGTACAGGATGATAAGAAGCGCAAGCTGCGCGTTTTCTGTCTCCGGCTCGATGTCCCAGCCTCTGTCGTATCTTGCAACCGGGATTCCTCCGAAGCGGATCTCAAGCTTGCTGATCTTGCCGCCGTCGATTCCGTAGTCCTCGCTCGGATGCCCGTAGACCTTCGCGCTGTAGGTGAATATCTGGCTTTTAATTTTGATGCTTCCCTTGTGCCACATGGTCTTTTTCCTCCGTTTTCTTTGTGCGCCCTTTTCCTTTGGCATGTACATATATCACTCTGCAAGACTTATGTAGCAAGGAGATCCGCCGGATATATGTCACAAAGATCAGCCCCGGAATCTGTGGATTTTGTACGAGGAAGAGGCCCCTTTTGCGGGGCTTCCTCCCTTGGTTCTTTAGTCCAGGGTCATCCTGAAGGCGTGGCCCTTCTCATAGCCTTTGCCGAAAAAGTCCTTCCGGAGGTTGACCTCAACCATCTCGCCGATCGTGCAGCCTGCCTCTTTAAAAAGCCAAAGCGTCTCGACCGCATCGGTTGCCCGGCAAGAGTAGGTGAAGGCCTTGATGCCGTTCTCCTTCATGCAGGCGGTGAGGGCTTCCACATCCCGGTCCCAGATGATGTCGTCGAAGTCGAGGATCTCGTTCTCGTTGTCTCTTGATTTCTCGTAAGCCCTCCAGATCTTGCAGGCGATGTCGCCCATCTCAATGATCCGATCCTCAGCTGCCTTCGCCGTATCCCTTGCGGTGTCCCTCTCCTCTGCGGTGGTGGCTGCCTTGTAGGCTTTCTTTGCTTCTGCGATGGTGTTGTAGGTTTCTTCAAAAATGTTCGTCATGGCTTTGTCCTCCTTGCTTTGTGCTTGTTTGCCTTTTCCTTTGGCATGTACATATATCACTCTGCAGGCGAACTATAGCAAGGAAATAAGCCTCATAACCTGCACAAATATGTACCGAAAATCCTGTGCTTATCTGACATCTCCATGGAGAATAAAGCGGACGTATTCGTCCCGGTGCTCCTCAATAAAGAGCACCAGATCGTAGTAGTTCCGGTCGAAGGCGAGGCGCTGCACGTAGGGCAGGTCGAACATGTTCGTAAGGCCGCTGTCTCGAATCGCAATAATCTGTTTCCTGATCTTCTCATCCATATCAGTCCACCACCTTCCGCACGATGTCCTCGCCATAGATCACACTTAGTCCTGAACCGTTATCCCAGTGGACAAGCAAGGATCCCGTGTCATCGACACCATAGACGGTTCCTTTTGTGCCGATTGGCGGTGCCTGGATATCATCCATCTGAAGAAGCTCCACACGGGTGCCGTTCGGATAGATCTTGCGGAGCTCTTCAAACTCCTCTGGTCTGATTAGCTTCATGCTTCCACCTCCTTTGTTGGAGCGCCGTTTCGGAAGGCGGAGCTTCCGGAGAGGTTCTTCAATAGGATCTTCCGTGCTTTCTTAAAGTCCGGTCCAATGAAGCCCATCCGAAGGAGCCAGGTGCGGAAGGCGTACTTTTCATTGTCGGTCTCTACCGGCTTGCTGCTTGCGTGCTTCAGCTCCTTCGAGAGCTTACAAAGCTGGGTGAGAAAAAGCAGGTAGGCGTTTGTCTCTTCCGGCGTCAGTTCCCGGTCGAACCAGGGGAACTCGATCTTCTCATCCGTGATGTTGATCCGGGTGTTGGTGATCCCGAGCGCCTTCTTGATGAGGCTCTCCTTCGCGCTGATCAGGTTCATAAGCGTTCCGACGTTTGCGGATGCAAGCGGAAGGCTGATCGTCAGCGCCGGCTCGTTCTTGTCCAGGTTGGAAGACTCCTTCTCTTCCTCGGTGGAGGGTTCCTGCTCTGTGGTGGCTTCCTGATCGGTGGTACTTTCCTGCTCAGGTTGTTCTGCTTTGCCATCTTCCTGCTCACCCTCCGCGGTGAATCCCTTCTCGTTCAATGCTTTCATCACCATCTGCATCTTCTCCTCATCGCTGCAGCTTACCCCGCCGTCCTTGTCAACCGTGATGTCTCCGATCTCGTAGGCGCAGGTCGGCATCCGCATGTACTGTGCTTTATCTCCGGTGATCTCCTCGATCGCATGCACCAGCTCTTTTCTCTTAGTTCCTGTCAGGTTGTAGTTTGCTTTCATGGCATGTGCCTCCTTTTCTTTTGGTAGTACATACATCACTCAGGAGCACCGGAATAGCAACTCATACTGGCAGGAATTATGAACAAAGATCGGGCAGAGCTTTTGGCGGATGTGTATACCTGCTTATGCGCTCTCCTCCTTCGGCATCGCCGCAATCGCTTCATCGAACGTGAGCTTCTGGCCGTCACGAAGTACATACGCATCATCGGAGTTTCCGACCTGTTCGACGTAGCGCTTTACGATGACATCCACAAACTTAGGATCCAGCTCAATGCCTCGACAAATCCGGTCGGTCTGCTCACAGGCAATCAGGGTGGAGCCGGATCCAAGGAAGGGATCCAGAACGATTCCGTTTGTCATCGAGGAGTTCCGGATTGGATACGCCATCAGTTGCACCGGCTTCATCGTCGGATGATCCTTTGAGGCTTTCGGACGATCGTACTCCCAGATGGTGGTCTGCTTCCGGTCCGAGTACCACTCATGCCTCCCGCCCTTCTTCCAGCCAAACAGGCATGGCTCATGCTGCCACTGGTAGGGAGAGCGTCCCAGGACCAGTGCGTTCTTTTTCCAGATGCAGCAGCCGGAAAGATAGAAGCCTGCATCCGCAAATGCCCTGCGGAAGTTCAGTCCCTCCGTATCTGCATGGAATACGTAGATGGAACCGTCATCGGCGAGGTTGTCATGCATGCAGGTATAGGCAGCAAGCAGGAACTTGTAGAAGTCCTCGTCGGCCATGTTGTCATTCAGGATCTTCCCTGCTGTTTCTTCGACGTCTACGTTATACGGAGGATCGGTCAGTACCAGATTTGCCTTCTGACCATCCATCAAAGCAACATAGTTCTCTTCATTGGTGGAATCCCCACAGAAGACTTTGTGCTTTCCAAGAAACCACATATCGCCGGGCTTACTCATGGTCGGCTTCTTGAGTTCCTCATCCACATCAAAGCTATCTTCTTCCACCTCTTTATCGCACACCTTATTGAAGAGCTGCTCCATCTCCGGAGGCTCGAAGCCGGTGAGCGCCGTGTTGAAGTCGCTCGCCTCAAGATCGTGGAGAAGATCGGCAAGTAGGTTTTCATCCCACGCACCGGTGATCTTGTTGAGCGCGATGTTTAACGCCTTCTCTCTGGTTTTATCGATGTCGACGACTGCACAGGGAACTTCTGTATAACCGAGATCCTTTGCTACCGTCAAACGCTGATGTCCTCCGATGATCGTCATATCGGCATTCACAACCAAAGGATCCGCAAAGCCAAACTCCTGAATGGAGTTCTTGATCTTCTCGTATTCTTTATCGCCCGGCTTCAGTTTCTTTCTCGGGTTGTAGGCTGCCGGTTTCAGATCCTTCACTGGTATTGTTTTTAACGTTGCTGTCTTCACGTTCTCTTCTCCTTTCCCGTTCCATCCTCTTGTTGAATGCCCAGCGGCAGCGGTTACTGCAGAAGCACCTGGGCCTGCCTCGCCGATTCACTTCGATCGGCTTCCCACACTCCGGACAGAACCGCTTCGCACAGGACTCGAGGAACAGGGAAAGATCCTGCTTTCTTTCGATGTCTTCCATACTGTTCTCCTGTCCGCAAAAATGCCCGAGGCCTTGGAAACAAAGGACTTCTGGGCATGAAAAAAGCAGTGGCGGATCTTGCCCCAACACTGCCTGTAAATGTTATCAATTTTTCAAACAAATCCGCATTCTATGCGGATATTGCACGTGAAATGTACCTTTCCGGGACCCGTCCGGCGGCCGTCTGACCCCGGGGTATCAATTTCGCGGAAATCAACGCAAGAGGGAGCGCCGGTCTCCAGCTGGTTTCAGCCGAGAGATTTATATCTCCCCCGCCCCGCTTTCTTCTTGTAATCATGATAATATTATGATATTATGCTGATAGTAAAGGAGGAATTATTATGATTAACATTCGTCCCGTATCTGACCTCAGAAACAAGTTCCCTGAACTTGAAGAAACCGTCATGGAATCTAATGAGCCCATCTTTCTCACAAAGAACGGTTATGGCACCATGGTCCTGTTAAGCATCGACCAGTACTCCGCGCTAACTGACGACACAGAGCGTAAGCTTGACGAAGCCGATGAAGCAGCCGCGAAATCTGACAAGCGGTACTCCGAAGAAGAAGTCTTTAGCAGAGTAAGGAGCCGCATCCGTGAAAAAGTATAAGCTGTCATTTCTTCCCCTTTTTGAAGAAGATCTGAATGAGATTGTGGATTACATCACAACAGATCTTCAGAACCCCAGCGCTGCAGATCGTCTGGTCGGTGACATCGAATCAGCAATAAACAAACGTCTTGAGGCACCGTTGTCGTTTGCGCCGTTTCGCTCATCCAAGAAACGACCGCATCCGTATTACAGAATCAACGTCAGAAACTTTTCTGTATTCTATGTTGTCATCAATGACACCATGGAGGTACGCCGCGTTCTGTATTCCAAGAGAGATCTGGATAAACTACTCAACGATTGATCGCTTAATAATGGTAAACCGGGTGGCTGTCCTCTCTTCCGGTCTTCCTGTCGTGGCACTTCTTGCACAGTGCCTGCCAGTTCGATCTGTCCCAGAAGAGCTTCAGGTCTCCTCGATGTGGAACGATGTGATCTACAACCGTCGCGGGAGTAGCGATGCCATGTCGCAGGCACTCCTCGCAGAGTGGATGAAGCTGCAAGAACTTCTTGCTCTCCCGTCTCCATCGGCTGTTGTATCCTCGTGCCGCAGCAGACCGTATTTCTTCCGGATGCATCCTCTTGTGTTTCTCACAGTACTTCTGTCCGGCCTCTACCAGTTCTGCACAGCCGAGGTGCCTGCAGGGTACTTTTGGTTTCATCGGCATCACTCCACCTCCTTCACTTCATACGATTCTTATCAAAAAAGCACCTGCTGTATTTCTACAACAGATGCTTCATATACATCGTGCGATCTTCCTTTGCCTTTCGGCTTATTATAATAATAGCACACCTGACTGTCCCGTTTTTGAGGCAAAAACGAACCTTTTATTTTCCTGTTCAGCGCTACGGATCCATCATTAAAAAATATCGAACCGCATCATGATGATGTGTGTAGGTCGTGAACGTCTCCTATATAACTTCTCTATAGGCTTTTTTATTGAAAAAATCCCTATAAGGAAGTTTAGTAAGAGACCTCCACGACCTACACACTCCCATGCAAAACAACGAATCCCCTTTATTACTTTACTGGAATTCTTCTACCTTCAGACGAAGGCCACGAACAAATACGCCTTTATTCGTCCTGTGCTTCATAAAGCCACTATGCTCCAGCTCGGAATAAAAGTCCGTCGTGCTCCGGCAGAATTCACCCATTCTGATACAGTACTCCCTGTAGGTCTGATAAAGTTCTCCGGATTTCACCTCAACCGTTGGATCGTCTTCCACCTCGCAGCAATCCATCAGAAACTGCTGCATCCAGTTATTCTGCTCCCGGTACTCGGCAATCGCATCCTTGACCACCTTCGGTTCCTCAATCTTATGGTCCTTTTCTATGACGATCTTTGCCCCTTCCATGATCCACTTCAAAATCGCCGGGCCTGCCTGGTCAAACAGAACCGAGGCAAAGTTCTTGGTATCGTTCTCCTTCTCAAACTTCGCCTTAAACGGAATGACAATCAGTCTTCTCCAGGTACCGTCATCGGTAGCGCCAACTCTTGGCAGATGGTTGGTATAAAGGATGACAGTGTGCGTCGGGGTAAAGAAGAACGGATCCTTGTACTTCTTCTCCGCAAACACATCATCCGTACTACAGATCTGCTTGACGATGGATGTGTTGAGTCTCGTTCCTTCCTCAAGCTCGGCGGCAATGATGAGCCGCTTACCAAAGGTCTCGGCCAGCTCCGGCTTCACATTTCTACGGCATCCAACCGTCAGAGTATCCGCAGACAGTCTGCCTGCATATGTTCCAAGCACATGGCTGATCGTGTTCCAGAAAGTAGACTTACCATTCCGACCTCCACCATAGGCAATGATGAGCGCTTCCTGGTACACTTTTCCGATGGCAGCAAGTCCAACCACCTGCTGAACATAATCGATGAGATCCTTGTCCCCAAGAAAGATCTTATTCAGCGTATCCAGCCAGAGTTCTGATCCCTGATCGCCCGGATCCACCTCGGTCATCTTTGTGATATAGTCCTGCGGATTGTGGTCAAGTTTTCCCTGAACGCCAAACCGGAGATCGTAGGTCGCCTCCGGTGTGTTCAAAAGGTACTCATTCTGATCCAGGTTTTTCAGATCGATTGGAAGAAGGGCTTTACTGGTATCCATGGCTGCTTTGACGTATTTCCAGTTCCTGCGCCCCATGACAAACGACTCATAGCTGACTGCATCTTCGTAATCGATGAACAGCTTCATCTGTTCATCACTCACACCAGTGTCTGCGTTCGGATTCTTCTTTTTCTTCTTCTGAGTCTCCTTCATTGTATCGATGTCGATCCCGGAGTTTAAAAGTTCGTTCTTCCTCTGAAACACCAGCATGGATGCATCTGCCAGTTGCAGATCCGTAAACTCAATCGTCGCGCCCAGTGCCAGCTCTTTCGACTCCTGCCAGCATGCACCGTCATATCGGAGAAAGTCTGTGGACGGGTTGAAGCGAAGCTCATTGCCATATTCTGCTGCGAGTGCCTTGGCCTGGCCGATATCAGTGTAGTCGGATGGCCGCAAGGAACCAATCTTGGCAATCCCGTGCGCGGGCATGGTATCCTTTCCTGTGTCCATGCCTGTGCTGTTACCATCCTGGTGCCGGACATCCAGGTTTTCAAACTCAGATCCGTTGTACTCCTCCGGTGAGACGTAACCCGGTTGGGCGGCTATCTTCTTGCCAAAACTGCAGGCTGAGTGCCAGATCATCGAGAGCTCGCTATCCGGAAGCGGCGGTTCACATTTATCAGCCTCAGAAAGAAACACCTGATGGGCAGCCTCGTCGCATCCGAACCTCTTGACCACACGTCCGGCAAACCGGCTGAGGGTGGCGTTGCGTCTGCCCTCTGGGATGATAGAAAATACCTCTCCCCTCGGTTCTCTTTGATGAAGCAAAAACTCATCCATGGTCATCGTGCCTTCATTCCAGATGATGTCAGAGAGATCGCAATCGCATCCGTAGACAAAGCGCGCCGCATCCACAGCGCCCTGGTCAAAGAACGGAAAGCGCTTCTGGACTTCTGCCTTAAGATTCCGGTAATCCTCATACGATGCCACAGGATGGATCATTGCGATCATGTGGAACCGGGGACGCGCTGACTCATTCTTTTTCGGAAGCATGTGGTGTCGGCTCGGCATGATGACAAATGACACATTCTTGAAAATCTCCGCCACTTTTTCTGGTGTCACCCAAGACGACGGGTCATCCTCACCGCTGTTGTCACAATCCCAGAAGCCGATATCCGTAGAAAGAAAGTTATCGTTCTTCCGGTAATTGTTCTTGTACCTAGCGCATACAAAATCGTACTTCATCGCCTTCTGAAGCTCCTCCGGAGAATGAATCGTCACCTTATCCGGATAAGAACAGTTCATCCGGTTCTGTCTTTTTCTGGAAACGTATAAATCAAACTGCATCTAAAAACCTCCCTCGTTGTAATCACCACTTGCTGTGAATCACCACTTCTTGTAAATCGCCGTTGTTGACATTGTTGTGATCCTCTTTGTTGATGCTTTTGCTGTAAGTCTCCCTCACTTGCGTTTAGCCGGATCCTTGGATGCAAGCAGATTTTCAGCACAAAAAAAGACAGGCACGGTTCCCACCGTTTACCTGTCCATTTGCCTGTCCGTATTTCTATCCGATTACCTGTCCGGTTGACTGTCCGCTTACCTGTCCGTATTCCTGCCCATTTTCCTGTCCGGTTACTTTCGATTCGCTACTTTAAGGATAGCACTTTTCACTGTCCCGTTTTGAAAGCAAAAACGAACCATATAATCAAGAACACGCCGTTTTTCCTTCTGAACTGCACGAACCGATACGTGATGCTCTGCCGCATAGTCCTTACAACTGATTCGCCGCAGCAGCGTATCCTCTGCCACCTCTTTCATCGTTTCTGAAGGCATGGATGCAATACTCTGCGGAAGGAAATACAACATCATCTTGCCAAGAACATAGTCCTCAATCAGGAAACGGTCTTCCTCGGTAAAACAGGACACGATACTTTCATTGTAGATAACCGTACCATCCGTGTCATATAAGCTCTGATCGACTCCTGCCTGAATCAAAAGCGTAGGTCGATAACGCTCCACAACGCGGCACAGGTCCTGCAGCCCCAGGTACGAATACCGACGCGTCTCCTTCCGGATGACAGCCCGGACCTTAGCTGAAACCGGCTCTAACTTTTTTCTGCTCATGTTGTTCAAGTATCTCCTTTCTCTGTCTGCAGATCCGACGTCTGATGTACCTCTGAACAATGTCCAGAAGCTCTGAACAAGGTCCAACGCTCTGACATCACCCAATGCTCTGACATCAGCCAGACGCTCTAGCTTCAAGCATCAATACGCTCCGGCATCATTAAGACGCTCCGGCATCAAGCATCAGCTGCCGAAGGTAATCCTGTTCTTCCATCAATCCCGACCTTGCCATCAGCTCTGCACGGATTCGTCCAACCGACCTGTCTTTTGCCGATGCAATGCTCCTCCTGCTGATATGCCTTTTCCTTAAACTCTGGATCTGTCGAAGGGACAGATGTTTTCCAAAATATCTGAGAAACACACCCCTTTCCAAGGAGTCCATACGTTCCTTCATCGACGTCTGAATCACCGAAAGCATCCAGTTCACAAAGGCAAGTTCGCGCACCTCACGGTCATACATCAAAGAGAATTCATGGTTCCGGCTCTCTACATATCCGTGATCAAGAAGCAGCGCAATCCGCTCCGGAGCATTACTCAGGGAAGAGGACTGCACGTGTTCTGTGTCATAGCGGATCCCACCGATCGTACTGAGCTCTGCAATGGCATCCTCTTTTGTGATGGTAACGGGTCCCAGCGCCGCCAGCTGCTCCAGTTCTTCTTTTCGAGAAAGCAGAGCAGAATAGTTCTTAGCAAGATATGCCGCTGCTCTGTAATAGTCCAGGCTGGCATTGATGTTCTCATCCTTTTCTGCAGCCTGAGCTACAGCTTGTCCATCTGCCGGTGACGCAGCTTGTTCATCTGCCGGTGACGCAGCTTGTCCAATCGCCTTTCCTGCTTTTTGTCCATCAGGTTGCGGTACATTTTGTGTCAAATGCGAACCCTTTTCCTTCACCTTTGTAGAACAAAACACTGCCGTCTCCTCCTTTGCTTCATTTCTTGAGTCTTGCCTTTACGGCAGCAATCAACTTCTCCTGTGTAACGTCCTTATGCTCCAGCGCGCGCATGACGTCCTCATCGACAGTTCCCTTACAGATGATGTGGTGGACCGTCACAACCTCCTTCTGTCCCTGTCTCCAGAGGCGACCGATCATTTGTTGATATAGCTCAAGGCTCCATGTAAGCCCAACCCAAATTAGGATGTGTCCGCCTTCCTGGATGTTCAGGCCATGTCCTGCAGATGCCGGATGGATAAGCGCCACTTGTATGCAGCCCTTGTTCCAATCTTCGATATCTTTGGAATCGCGGATTTCTCTTGGTTCCATTCCCTCCGCCCTCAGATGCTGCAGGATCCGATCCCTGTCATGCTTAAACCAGAAGGCAATGAGCACATTTTGCCCATTGGCAGACTCGATCAGATCATCCAGTGCATCGAGCTTCCTATTGTGGATCACACGGGTATTTCCATCATCATCATAGACGGCACCGTTTGCCATCTGCAGTAACTTTCCTGAAAGCGCCGCTGCATTGGCTGCATCAATGTTCCCGTCATCCAGCGGAAGGATCAGATCTTTCTTCATGGTGTCATAAAGTTTTTGCTCCTTTGCGTTCATCTCCACTTCATGACGGGTATAGATACACTTCGGCATATCCAGATAGTCGAGCGCCTTCATGGAAATGGTCATATCCGAGATCTTCTGATAGATCAGCTCCTCTGCGCCATCCCTCGGGACATAGCTGAACACGATCCCGGTAGCAGGATTCATAGCCCCGGCTTTAAAGTAGGCCTCCCGATACCTTCCGATAAAACGTCCCAGCCGTTTGCCTCCATCCAGGATGCCGATCTCCGCCCACAGATCCATAAGCCCATTCGAAGTCGGCGTTCCGGTCAATCCCACCATCCGCTTGGCATAGGGACGCATCTTTCGAAGATAGCGAAACCGTTTCGAGTTATGGTTCTTAAATGAGGAGAGCTCGTCGATCACGATCATGTCAAAATCGAAATGACGTCCGTTCTTCTCGTAATACTCCGCCAGCCACTGCACGTTTTCCCGGTTGATGATGTAGATCATGGCAGGTACCGAGACCGCCGCAAGACGGGTCTTCGTATCTCCAACGACAACGGAATACGTGAGATCTTTAAGATGATCCCATTTCCGGATCTCAGCAGGCCAGGTGTCCCTTGCAACGCGCAGAGGCGCGATGACCAGAACCTTTGTCACTTCCAGACTATCCAAAAGCAGATCACGGATCGCGGTCAGTGTGATCACCGTCTTGCTCAGCCCAAGCCCATATCCAAGAACAGTGCAGCTTCCTTGTGTTCTTCAATAAACCGGACAGCATGGCTCTGATACTTGTGTGGTATGAACTTCATTCGGCATCACCTCCCTTCTCAAGGTCTATCGGATCTACCCTCTCACCGTCATTCGAATTCATCTCATCGTTCCACGGGTCTATCTCCTCAAGGTCTGTCTGCTCCACGCCTCTCGGATCCGTTTTCTCTTGGTTCTCCGGATCCGCTTTCTCTTGGTTCTCCAGGTTTGTCTCCTCAAAGTCTTTTGGATCCAATGTCGTGATACGCGTGATATCAGCGGAACTCATATCCGAGAACTTCGGCACATAGTAGCGCTTCATCTCCGGGATCGAAGCTCCGATGCCCTCCGGAAACCTCTGTCCCGGTGTCCAGCTCAGAATGGCCCGGATCACTGGCCGGATCTGCGTCAACGAGTTGATACAAAGAACCGGAAAACCAAGACTCTCCAGCTCGAGTCTTCGCTTCTTCTGCAGGGGACGGAGCATTTTCTTTGGCGCCTTGAGCTCCACAAAGACGCACTTCCCGGGAAAGAACAAAACCATCCGGTCTGGCAACCCATTAGCTGTCTGCGAGTTCAGCTTGTAAGCCATCCCGCCTGCATCTAAAACGGCACGGACAAAGGCGTGCTCTATAACGGATTCCCGCATCGGCTCAGATCTCCGAGCATTTCCCTCGTCCTCCCGCTTGTTTTTCTTTTTCTGGTTCATATTTTTCATAGGTTCTCCTCCTGATTCCATCTCCTCTGCGCTTTGGTCTGCTTCTTCCACGCCCAGCACCAATGCCCTCTAGGAATCTTTCTGTATGCTTCTGATGCCACATTGCCGCAGAAGAAGTGGTTCTTTTCATCGTCATACTGATAAAAGCGGCAGCTATCGCAGCTCTGGTCATAGGTATCCGTTTCCTGTTCCAAGTCCATCTCCCGATTCCGTCTTTCAAAATACGGTGTTCTCTCGTCCATGCTGATCACCTCCCTCTTTGATTACCACCCTCGAAGTTTTTTCCGAATCTCTCTGCGAATCCGTTCCTTCTCCTTGCCCATGGCTTTCTCTTTCACTCCACGGAGTAAGTAGTCCCCATCCAGGTCTGTCAGCATCTCAAACCATGCTGAGTGAAAAAAGGTATCGAGTTCCCTTTTATCCAAGAGCAGCGCAACCTTCTCTTTTCCTCTAGGATGCCGATAGAGTTTCCGTAATGTCGCCTCATAGTCCTTGTAGGCCTGCCCGACAACGGCAAGCGCCAGCTGCTGGTAATTCTCATAGATCCCTGTGGGGCTTCCTTTTTCAGAATCCGATGTAGAGAAAACGGTCACCGTCTTATTCTTCTTCATCGTTCCACCCTCCATCCTCCATCTGTGTTTCTGTTATAAGCTCCCTGCGGCAGGTTTCTTCAAAATCAAGAAGTGCCATTTCGTCGTCTTCCATGCCACAATCTGCCGCATCGACGATTCCAAGTTCTATCAGCGTCTTAAGATAGAGCTTGATGAGATCCGTCCTGCCGGAGTCTATAAGCTTCTGAAAACAGTCCTCCTGTTCCTTTTGATTAAGAAGGGCGTTTCTGTAGAACGGACAGTCTTTATTACCGAAATTCGTATCGTACAGTGCGGTACAATGCCCATAGTGATATGCATGGCAGTCCGGATGCCTTGTGCAGACTGGCATCTTCGACATCGGAACGGTCCCGAGCATCGTTCTAATCATCTCTTTCTCTCTTCCTCCATTTCTTTCTTGTTAGTTCTTGCAGTTCCTCGTGGCCTATAGCCATTTCTCGCGATCCCACGCATTACTCGCGATTTCTTAACTCTCGATTTCCTGCATACAAAAAAGGCCGCGGAAACCCACAGCCTGTAACCTCGTCTTGTGTTAAATGCGAACCGTTTTATCTCACATACAAATCTGTTAATCCTTGAAATAGAAGTCTGGCGCCGCATAGCCAGCAGCCTTTAAGGGAATGTCCGGGCACCAGGGTGGATTCTTCGACATCAGATCACTGACTTCCTCCACTGTCCAGGTGTCTTTCGGGACCTCAACGATCGCCTCATCATGCACATGACCGACAATGCGAAGTCCTGCTTTCTGCATCCGGAGCATGGCCTCGGCAAGGATGTCCCTGGCGATCGCCTGGGTGCAGTTCTCGACTATCTTGCCTCCATAGGTTTCCTGTCTCTGCCAGTGGTTATTGAGCCCGATTCCCTCAAAAGAAAGAGAAAGCCTGCCGTACTGATTCCGCAAAAGTTTCGGATTCCGATAAGCCAGCTTTCTTCCGGACGGAAGACGAATCCACAGCGTATGATCCCGGCAGATGAACTTGATCTTCCCGACTCTCCTCGGGATATAGTCCGTGACCGTATCAATCGCAGCCTGCTCCACGTCCCACCAGTACTGCACCACATGGGGATTGGCATTTCGCCAGTTCGTGATGATATCCGGAAGTTCGGATTCCTTAAGGCCCATATCGAGAGCGCCCATCGCCTTCAAGGCCCCGACACCGCCCTGGTATCCACAGGCCAGCGTCGCTATCTTTCCTTTCTGCCGGAGTTCTCCATTGATGCCATGCTTGACGACCGGAACATGGAACATGGCAGAGGCAACGGCACAGTACAAATCTTTGCCCTCCCGGAAAGCCTTAAGCGTAAACTCCTCACCGGCTTCCCAGGCAAGAACTCTCGCCTCAATCGCAGAAAAATCAGCAACCACAAAACCGCACCCATCTGCCGGAATCAGCATGGTCCGGATGAGCTGCGACAAGATCTCCGGAGTGTTGTCATAGATCGACTCGACCATGTCAAAGGCACCCATCTTGATCAGGTCTCTGGCTTCGTTCAAAGTGCTGATGTCGTTTCTTCTGAGATTTTGTAATTGCAGGATGCGCCCTGCC
This sequence comes from Bilifractor sp. LCP19S3_H10, assembly GCF_052119185.1. Taxonomy (NCBI): domain Bacteria; kingdom Bacillati; phylum Bacillota; class Clostridia; order Lachnospirales; family Lachnospiraceae; genus Bilifractor; species Bilifractor sp. LCP19S3_H10. The sequence goes on along the minus strand of NZ_JBQKFT010000024.1, from coordinate 23,336 downwards.
CATCGTCCGGTTCGGTTGGCTCCGTAAAATTGAAAAAGCCCGTGTGCTCTTCCGTCCTTGGTGACACACCGATCGGCTGCCTGGTATTTCTTGACCGATGATTTTGCCATCCGGAGGCGGAGCTTTAAGACATCAAGGGCCTCTTCATCGCATCCGTTTTTATCCAGATCCCCGATCAGCTTCTGTACCTCTTTCTTTCCAAGAGAGGGAGCCTCGATTCCTCGCTCCATGAGCCACGACTTTAGCTGAGAGACAGAGTTCGGATTCGAAAGACCCGTTAGCTGATAAGCTTTATCGGTCATGGCCTCGGACAAGGCCAGATCACACTCGATCGCCTTCTCCACCAACTCCTGGTCGATCCGAACGCCCAGATCATTGATGCGCTGATCCATGTGGTAGAAGTCCCACTCAAAGTCTGGAAGCGGAAACCGCTCCAGATACTTGCGGATATCCCGTTCTGTCCGGACGTCCTGCTTGCAGTAGGACTTGAACATCTCCCATGCTTCCGGGTCGTCCTTTGGATACCACCTTGTGGATGGATTCGTCTTGGTCGGCTTTCTCGGAACCGAGAACTTCCGGATTAGAGCTTCCCCGGCGCGTTCCTTCTGCTCTCCGGTCTTCAGCACCATTGCCGCGTTCTTAAGAGATAGTGGAAGCGAAAGTTCTGCCGCATGCACCATCGAACATCTCCAGCAGTCCGGGGATAAGACATGCCCCAGCAGCTTTCCAAGACACCTCCTCTCAAAAGCCGCGTTCCATGCGGCCTTAATAATGGATGGATCCTCAATGGCGTTCAAAACCTCCTCCGGCACCTCTTCTCCGGACGCCATATCCACCACCTGCACCTCGTCGTCATCAAAGGCATAGGCAAAGAGCAGGATCTCAAAATCATCCGACTCCACGTATTTGTAAAGACCGCACTTTCCAAGATCGACGGAGGAATAGGTCTCCAAATCGATTCCTAAGATCTTATGATGTGTCTCCTGTGTTTCTTTTGTTTCTTCCATCTATCTCGTTCCTTTCAAAAAAGGAGGAGCTCTTTTTGCCCCTCCTACCATCACACTCATTGGTTGATAACGCGCTGTCGGATCACGGACGTCGGATCGCATCAGATGTAATCCGGAAGGACATCATCTCCGCCTTCGACATCGTCTTCGCCATCGCCCATTACCTCAAAATCCGCACTGGCCGAAGCTCTCCCGGAAAGACGCTCACCATCCTCGACCTTCTGAATGTTGCCAAGGCCTGCAGCGACTCCACGGTTTCCGTTTGCATTGAACGGATAAAAGTTGATACTCACGTTGCAGATACATCCGGAGTAGACTTCCATCGGATCCATAATCGGATTCACCTGACGGTCCACGATCTGCGGTGCATCTTTCGAATTGGCATTGATGAAATAGCTGTTCGCGTACCCCTCATCATCCGGGCGGTCAATATCACCATCGCGAAGCGGCTCCTTCAGATTGGCAGGAATCTTCCCGGCCCACTTGCGGACCTTCCCATCCTCCTTGGCAGCCGCGATGGCCCTTTTGATCTTCTCAATACTCTCGGTATCCGATTTCGGAATCACACAGGATACGGAATACTTCGGATCAGAACCATTGATGCTCTTCGGCTCCCAGATATTTGCAAAACTGATTTTGCAGCGTACAACAACCCTAGTTGCGCTAAACTTCTTAGCCATAAGTCAAATCTCCTTATAAAAATGCCCCGCCCGAAAGGGCAGGGAACAATAGTAACCACATCGATAAAATTTCTAAAAGTTTTCAGTTATTTGTTAATAAAGCTTCTCATTATCAATAAAAGTCCTTGCTTCATCAGCAGAACGGAATAAAGTCATCCTCTGCAGCAGAAGGATCCACTGCCGGTCTCGGATCCGAGTCCTCAACAAGGGAGAGCTTTCCCGGCGGTTTCACCACAAAGTCGCCCAGAATGTCGGCAAACTTCTTCTTTCCCATGAGCTTTTCAATCTCCGTCAGCGTCATCAGCTGTTTCTTATAAAGATCGGTGTATCCGGCTTTGGCAGCAGCATCGACCACATCCTTCTCATTGGTAAACTGCCTCCTCGATCGTCCTTCGACGACCTTGTAGCCCTCCCAGTGCTCGTTGTGGTTGATTGCCTCGCTGGATACATAAGCAAACACGCTCTCGATCCAGTTTGAGATCCGGTTCAGAGAAGGAAGAAGCGATTCAATCTGGCTTTTGGAAAGAAGCGCTGGTTCCTTAAAGACGGGAGCACTCTTTAAGACCGGAGCGCTATTCATGGTCGGCACGCTCTTTAAGATCGTGGCGCTCTTTCCTTCTTCGCCACCTGTCTCAACGGCAGGATCTTTTGCATCCAGATCCAGGAACTCATCGCGGACAAGACCCATAGCTTCATCTGCACAGGCTTTGCAGGAGGCTTTCGCCCGGCAGAACCGGCACCAGTCTCCGGGTTTCTGCTTTCCTTTGCCCTCATAGGCAAGCTTGGCGATGGGCTTTATCGATTCGCCCCATGCCTTGAGATCCTCCGCTGTCATCTCATCCGTTGCGATGTTGTCAAGGCGCGGCTGAACAATGCTCATCCGGACCTTGTCGATATCGAACAGATCCTCGTAGGCATGAAGCGCACCGAGGGCATAGAGCTTAAGCTGTGAGTTGTCGTGCACCTCCACAAAGACCCCTTTTCCGGTCTTCAGATCGCAGATATGAAGTACGCCGCTTCCGTCCGGATCCTTGCCAATGATGACCGCATCCGAAGTACCAAAACCTCCGGGCGCTACAAAACTGTAATCGACCCGTTCCTCTACCATAAGAAGCGGAGCGCTGTTCTTCCGGAACTCCTCTGTCTTTTCAATGACGAACTGTGCATAGGTATCTGAGATCTGCTCGATCTCCTCGGTGTCAAACTCCTCACTCTGAGGCCTCTTGCACGGCTCGTGCAGATAGTGGCGGATCTTCATTTCCCCTAAGCTGTGGCAGAAGGTTCCCTCTTCCGCAAAGACTGAGGTGGTATCCGGGAAGTTCTGCTCCAGCCTTACCGATGGCGGACAGTTCAGCCACCGGTGTGAGGAACTCGCGCTCAAAAGCGCATGTACATCTGGCATTTCTTTCTCCTTTCCTGTATGTCAGATCGCCGAGACATCTGCAAGAAAGTCCGACATCTGATTCTCTGAGAGCTTGCTTACCCTTGCCACTCCGTACTTTTGCAGAAGCCCCTCGATCTTCTGGTTGTTCCTGCGGTCCATACGGATCTTGGTGACGATCACCTTCGTGATATCCTCAATCGTGACCTTCTTCTTAGAAGGCACACTACCCGGCTCTGCTTCTTTCGGAGCAGGCGCGTTAGCAGGTTTTTCCGTATCGTCTGGTGTGTCAACCGGATCGGGTTTTACTGCCTCTTTTGGGATAGACACCGGAGCAGACTTTTCTGTCTCTTTCGTGGATGCAGTCTCTTCCGTGGATGCAGGCTTTTCTCTGTCAATTTTCTCTGACATCTGGCTTAACGCATCGGAGGCTCTCTCCACGCCCAGAGCATCAAAGATGTTTGCAATCCCTCGGAACGTCTCCTTTAACCCTTCATTGAAGGTCTCCGCTTCAACAAAAATCCTGTAACTTGTCATATGGCCCTCTCCTTTCCCATGCTCGTCAATCTGCAACGATATCCGACAAAAGCTCCATCAGCTTCAGCCATTTCTTTCCTTCGCAGGCAGTAAAGTTGATCTGTGCCTCAAGATCTCCATCATCTGAATCATCGATATTGTCCGAACCATCTGTAACTTCCAGATCGTCCATCCCCTCTGTTTCGTCCGGTTCCCCCATAGAGCGGATCGGAATTCCCATCTTGCAGGCGATCCGGATTTCTGCCATCATGCCGTCAGAAATCTCCCTTGAGAAAATCCAAAGCTCATCGGCATCTCTTAAAAGCTCTCTTCCGATCATCAATCCGATTGCTCGATCTGCCGGATCATTTTCATTCAGAAACTGCGTGCAGAATACCGCGCTGCAGATGGGAACCCCTCCAAGAGCTGTAACGACCTTGCAGGCAGCCTTGGCACGTTTAAGATTGTTCTCAAGTTCTACTCTTGCCTCATCTGGATCCGCTGCATCCGGATGAATCTTTGAACAGATGTAAATGTGTGGGATACTTGTGGTCTTCTTTTTCATTTCCTTATCCTTTCTTGTGTATGCTGAACTGCGGTTTTCTATATCCATGTCTATGAGGTATCCATTCCAAGTCCTCCCTTCCAAGGTGCTATAGGATTGATCCCTACACTTACAGTCGTGGGAGGACCCGAAATGGGGACAGGCTCTCAAAAAATTTAAAAAATATTTTTTCGGTTGATCTTGGATTCGGCTCTCTTAAGGTGTGTCTTGACGGAATCCCTTGAAATCTCCAGAATATCCGCGATTTCCGTCTGCTTGTATCCAAACAGATGATAAAGAAGATAGATCTTCCTCTGCTGGCTTGTGAGCTTGGAAAGCTCCTCCTCGATGCTCTCCATCCGGATATATTCCTCCTCCGGATTCGGGAAACGATACGACGTATAGGAAGAAGCCACATCCTCTTTTTCTTCCTCCGCCTTTGTTCCCTTGCGGTCGCCCTTCCGGTTCATGGAATTTTCTTCAATCTGAAAACCGCCCTGCGTGATCACAGCAAAATACCAGGGAAGTGCTCCGAAGGCATTCTCCGTGTTGTTCTGCTTCTGATATTGCTTCTCGTTCTCCCTAAGAGGAGTAAAGTAATAGGTGTGTTCCCTGCAGTCCGGAAGGAACACAACAGTTCTGCCGGATCCATTGTCGTAAGAAGCGTAGCCGTTCTTGTACGCGACGCAGTCTTCCGTGTTCACCATGACCGGGACATTCTCGCGCAGCATCTTTACCGTCGGTGTCTTCTCAAGCTTTGTCACCTTGCCGATCGCCTTAAGGAGGTCATCCAACGTAATGTCGATGCTGATCGATGCCGATGCCTGGTTGATCTTCTTGTTTGTGTTCTCTTTCTGTGCTGCTGTCTGTACTGCCGCCTGATGGATAGAAATCGATACTGAAACCATAAAAAATCTCCTTTGCCGTTCTGGCCTGATGGCCCAGACGCATTGGCAAAGGAGTGGTGCTTCGATCTTTCACAGACGGTGATCCGAGAAGGGAATCCATTTCTACAGGCCTAAAAATGAGCGCAAAAAGGAAAGGGTTCCTCCCCACGGTTTCCGGAATCTTTCCTTGGTTCTGGTACCGTTTGTGAGAATCCTCTGCCAACTGCGCTTGTTAGGCCGATATTCTGTTTTTGTTATGTCTGCTGCATGCCTGCAACAGGGTTTAAAGTGTGTCCGTGATAAATGTGGTGAACCACATGGGCGGTGGTCTTGCCGTTTTCTTCATTGCTTCTTCCTCCTCGTATTGCGGACAGTTCTGACCCTCTTGACCGGATTGTTTTTCCTACTACAAGCCGGAAAGAACAACCTGGACTTGAAACAGCTGATATTCGTTCCCACACCTATACAGATTTGAGAGGGCATTTTATCGGGTCCTTAATAAAAATATTTTGAAAAAATGTTCTAAATCTCCATCGGGTGAGATTTCGTCAGGTGAGATTCCATCATTCTATGTAAGTATGATAGATTCTGATGAAACTATCATTTTCCAGCACAGGTTCTTCGCTGTACTGACCAGTGCTGTTACCGCTCACATATATACGGACCATTCAGAGCAAAATCGGAAATAGGAAATCAAATTTTCCGATTGATGAAGATATGCAGCTGTCATCTGGATTAATCCGGCTCTGTACAGTAAAAGCTGCCGGAGGGATGAAATACTTCCTCTACTAAGAGCCATAGAAATCAACCGCCTCTGGCAAACTCCCGGTCATGTCGGATATAAAGAGCCTCTCCTCATGTCCAGTCGAATGATGCCGGTAATTGTTAACCCTCTGCCTTCGAATTCAGACAGATGACCAACAGTCTTTCCTTATATTTCCTATATGTATATGGTCGATTTTTGGGCGAAAATTTCTGTACGTGCGGATTTTTTAAAGTTTTTTCATGGACAGTCACTCCTTCCTTTTACGGACACAAGGGAACTGATTTTGTGATCTTCTCCTAAAATTCTTTATGTAAGCATGCAAATCTGTAGAAGCCGATATGTCGAGCAAGCTCCGAGACGTTTAAAGCACAAAAAAAAAGCCGGACATGCGTCCGGTGACCAAAGGGTAATATTCACCCTTCCATCATCAAACTACATGTCCGGCTTTGCTCGCTGCATGTTGCAGGTCACGTGGTACACATTTCGTCCACACCTATGCGCGGCTATTTGCTCGGTACAACCGTTATTCTATTTTTCATCATGACTGCCATAACCGTCTTGCAACGAGGACACTTGATCTTAATTGTTCCATGCGTATCGGTCCTCATGTCAAAAAGCCTGTGGCTACAGCAGGGGCATTTGATTGCGATTGTTCTCTCTCCCTCATCCATACGATTCCACCGTCCTTCTTCATAAGCCGTAAGGGCTGTGATAGTCCATGTAGTCGTATGGGGTTTCGCTGCTCCCATATGCCTTGCTGGCAACAGTTTTCTTTCTTCCCGGTAATGTTCTCTCCGCGTCCTCTCTCGTCTTGAACAGCCGGCTGGCTCTTAAGTTTATGCCTGCCCCGCCGGCAGCGACGGTATAAAAATCTCCATAACTTCTAAGAATAACGACAGGCGTCACATAGGAATGATTTTCGACAATGTACGCCTTTTCTCCTACTTTGAATGTCATCTGCTTCCTCCATAGATGGACATTCTCAGCCAAAAGGGAAAGTCAGACTGAAAATGCTGCAATCCCGCACGGTTCTTATGCGCAGCATCTGTTCTGATTAGATCTGCACACATCGTTTTTTGCTAAGGTAGCGAATCTTGCTGAACGATAAACTTTGGTTGCTGTTGCGTCTCTGTTACTTCTAATCTGCTGCTTCTTTTTTGTTGTTACACCTCTGCTTCATCTCTCCTACTCCAGATCCTTAATGACTTTAATGGCCACCCCCTGTATCTCACACGTCGGAACGTAGATATCCTCCATGTGGTCGTTCTCCGGATGAAGCCGGATCCGGTTAAACTCCGGTTCTGGGAAGTAGCGCTTGAGCGTTGCCTCCGTCTCCATGAGCGCCACCACGATCTGCCCCGGCTCAGCGCTGTCCTGCTTTCGAATGAGGACCAGGTCTCCGGTGTTAATCCCGGCATTCACCATCGAATCCCCATCCGCACGCAGCAGGTAAAACGTGCCTCTGCCGAAGAGCACGACCGGAAGGTCTACATACTCCTCGATGTTCTCCTCCGCAAGTTTCGGAACACCACAGGCCACAGCCCCAAGGAGAGGAACAGAGATCTTCCCGGTCTGGCTGTCCATCTGGCGTTTCGTCCGATAGCCCTGATGGCCGTGATAATCGATCAGATTGTTTTTTCTCATGTACTGGAGATATCGACTGACGGTTGCCGTCGAGAGGTGCGTTCCGTCTGCGACCATCTGGTTGGTAGGGGATACACCATACTCATCCCAGTAGTCCTCGATAAATTTCGCCAGTACATCAAAGTACTCCTCGTTCTTATGGCGCATGACATTTTTCCTATCTGTAATATTTATTACACTTGCAAGTAAAATAATACCCCGGACAAGCCGGGGTGTCAATGGGGAATTTTGAAATGATGTTACTCTTCTTCGTTCTCGTTCGTAACCAACACTTCCGGCACGTCCTCACATGCAGGAACCATCTTTTTGATCACGGCAAATAGCTCTGAAAACCACACTGATGGGCAGCACCAGCTCTCAGTTCGACGGCTTTTGTCTTCGTATGTGACTATAATCTCTGTGATACCAAGGTCCTTGTACATCAGCTTTTCATCCGAATCGAGGTAGCGGGGAAGAAGCGTCTCAACCTGATGGTAAAGAGCAGCAAATATAGGGCTGTCCGTCTTATAGAACCACTTCCGAGGACGGTTCATCTCACTTTGATAATACGGCTTATAGGTATATTCGATGGAGTGCGGTGTCAGTGAAATACGATCCTGAAATGCTATATCCACCGGGCAATATCCGGAACTTCCCTTGATTGTAATTCTGATAATTTTCATTAGGTTTCCGTGTTTGGGATCTGACATATGTACACCTCTTGCTTCATGTTCAACACTGCCTCACAGTGAATATTGATCCACTCAAACTCATTACCTACTTCAGTCCATCAATCTGTGGAAGCAATTCATCCAGTCTGGTGACGATACGCTGATTCATTCTGAAGTCTTCTCATCTGCCGTCAACTTCTGATACATCTTCATCAGTTCCGCTACGCAGTCTGCTTCTGACATTTTCGTGGAAAAGCCATATGCCTTCATCACCGCGATATCATTTGCCGTGTGGGCCTCTCTGAGCTCAGGCGGCATGGTTAAAGGATCATACAGATCAGCGAGAGAACTGTCCGGGTAAAGAGCTCGGGCGTCGAGGATACCCTGAGCGGTCTGCTCGATGCGTGCCTTCTGCTCGTTTGTAGGAGATGGCCAAGGGAAATTGTTGTAAACCGCAGGCGAATAGCTATAATCGCTCTTTAATCTTCCACAAACCACGCGTGTCCATGCCATATGGGCATTGGACATCATTATGCCAAACATGAGCATAGTAGCTTCTGGAACTAAATATAGCTTATTACTCGCTATGATATCCGGAGACATAAAACTTATAGGTATATACCTTCTATTCTGAGAAGAGACCTCCGGAACAGCAAGATAATTTGTTGTTGGCTGTCTGATTTGCGTAAATAACATTGGAGTCTGAGCATCTTTGTTCACAGATTTGGTAGGACTTTGCAGCCGCACCTCCTCAACTTTTTTTATCCTATCCATAATTGGTGGAATGTTCCGATATGCTGATGGCGCAACGCCTTTAAGCCACAGACAATACCTCACCTCGTTATTGATCAAATCCCTGGATCCAACAAATCTCTTTATGAATTCTTCCGATGCAGGATATTTCCGAATCAACTGTTTTCTTTCTTCCTTTGAAAGCAGCAGAAATCCGCCATCTGTTGGTTGGCTTCCCTTGCTCATTGCTGGCAGGCCGGATAATTGACGTCCTCGTGACTCAATAAAAACGTCTGGCGCATCCAAAAGATATCCATTAATGTGGGATGCCTCATGTGGCTGATCTTCAACAAAAAGGAGTTTTTTTCCATCCACATGATATCCCGTAAAACCTATAATCACACAATGAACATGCGCCTTATCATTGGCTTCACTATCCCATACAAATGTTCGATATGCAAACTGTATCTCAAGGCCTTTTTCAAATAAGAATTTCCATAATAAGCCAACAGATTCCCCTTGAGTAATTGAATTAGTAGAAACAAATGCAACTTTGATATTTGTCCCTTGAATAAAATCGCATGCCTTGTTATACCAAGCAGACACATAGTCCAATTTTCCGTGTTTTTTCAAATCATGGAAAGCAATTTCCATATCAGTATTTTGCGATTTAGAACGATACTGATGTCCCACAAACGGCGGATTACTGCATGATATACATCAGCTTATCTTTCGGCACGACCTTATTCCAATCAAGCCGCAGCGCATTCCCCTCTGTGATATTCACATAGGTCTTAAGCGGCAGGAAGTCCTGATTGAAGCCATAGAGAATGCTCTTTGTCTCCTCCAGCATCTGAGACTCTGCGATCCAAAGTGCGGTCTTCGCAACCGTTACCGCAAAATCATTAATCTCAATGCCATAAAACTGCTGAATCGACACCCGGATTGGATTCAGGCTATTGGAAACAAACGTAATCTGTCCGTTCTGCTTTTCCTGCAACACCTGGTTCTCGAGTCTGCGAAGACTCAGATAGGATTCCGTGCAGAAGTTTCCACTTCCTGCTGCGGGATCCAGGCAGTAAATCGAAGCTAGCTTCTTCTGGAATGCGTCCAGTTTATTTCTCTTCGTCCGCGGCTGCGCGATGGCACAGATTTCCTTAAATTCTGCTTTCAGATCATCCAGAACAGCGGGTCAATGACCTTGTGAATGTTATCGATCGAAGTATAGTGCATGCCTCCGGAACGTCTTGTCTCCGGGTTGAGTGTAGACTCGAAAACCGCGCCAAAAATGGTCGGGCTGATATCTGACCAGTTGAAGTTTTCACTCGCCTCCACCAGAAGTAGCTCCCTGATCTCATCCGTGAACATCGGAATTTCGATATTCTCATCCGAAAACAGCCCGCCGTTTACATAAGGAAAAGCTGCTAATTCAGGCTCAAGATACGGATCTCTTTCTTCCGGCTTCTGGTCAAGCACGCGGAACAGATCGATAAGTGCGTTTCTCATGCGCTCCGTCCGGAAGCTCTGGAGATAGTCATGGAACATAGCTCGCTCTCCGAAGATTCCAGCATCCTCAGCGTATAGGCAGAAGACAAGTCGTACGCAAAGCGCATTCAGACTCTTTAATGAGTGCTCATTGGTCGGATCCTTATATTGCTTAATAAAGGCGTCATATAACTTTCCAACAATATCTCCGGCCTTGATGGAAATCTCCATCTCATGGGACAACCGCTTTACGTCCTTCTTAACAAGAAAATCCAGAAGAGAAAATTTTGTCTGCAGATCCGGCAATGAAATCTTGTCAGGCTTAGGAACCACCATATCCATGTCATATATCCAGATCTCAGCAAAATTACAAGTTACAATCCATCGAGCCTTCTCCGATAACGGCAGATTGTCGTTATACCTTTTTGCCTGCTCATAAGGTGTAAGCACCTTTCCACCGGACTGGACCTCTTTTTCATCAAGAGGGTGCGTGCTTCCTTTCTGCTCAATAAGGACCTTCTTATCAGATATGTATCCATCAATGTATCTTGTATGAATCTTGCCATCACTTTCCGGTAGTTTCACCGGCTTCTCAAACTGAATATAATCAATTGCATTGCTAACCCCGAGGACGTTCTGAAGCAGCCCCAGCCAGTACGTATGGCAGTCTTGCTTCTCATCTCCGCCTTTTCTCCACTTATTTACAAACTGATGTGCAGCCTCTCTCTGCTCAGCGTCCGTCATATTCCCTATCTCCCGTGCATTCTTAATGTGAAACAATATACTGATCCATATCCTATTTATTCATACACCAATATTCCTTTTCCCATGCATTTCTGCATGTAATCATCGGATGTACCGGATCATCAGCTTTGCTCTGTCACAGTTCTTCCGTATCTTCATTATTGAGAATGAGGCCGGACAAACGTCTCAGATAGGCATTTGGCTCACGGCTGGACGGATCCGTATAGGAAGCCCTGATGACAACACTGCAGTTGCCGCTCCACTGACCTGCCTGCCGCACAGACTCTATGGCTGTCCGGATCTTTCTGGCAATGTTTCTGACTTCTTCCTTGCTGGTAAATCTCATGATCAGGTTAAAATAGCTTTCCTGGGTTCTGCCAATGATACAATTCCTGCCAGCGCAGTCTTTCAGAATACAGCCAACTTTCTGCAGAAGACGATCGCCAGAGCTGTCTCCATAAAGCTTTTTTACTTCCCGGTATTCCGGCACATACACCTCGATCATCGCAACATTCATGCCTGTCCGCCAGCGCTCAATGAGGAAGGAATAGACACCATCCGAAACACCACGGGCATTGGCAAGTCCGGTCACTGGATCAACAGATGAAAGCCTCCTGCTTTCTGCAATGGACTGCTGCTCTTCTGCAGCATCAATCATCGTTCCCAGAATTCCTATGATTCTGCCATCACGATAGACCGGAACCTTACTGACAACAATATGCTGATTAGAGCCATTGATAATACAGTCCCCATTGCGCAGATAAAACTTCCTGCCCTTCCTGAGAACTTCTTCCTCATCCCTTCTGAATGGCCCCGGATGAATATGCCATCCCATATCCTCATCGGTTTTGCCTATGATCTCTTTTTCAGACTGAATGCCAAAATATTGAAGAAAGCTCTTGCTTGCCCCAACGAACCTGCGCCTGTCATCCTTCCAGAAATACATGCGTTTTGCATTCATGATCAAATTCTTCCAGAGAATATCCCCGCTCATCTCCACATGCGTATGATCCTTGTATTCCTGGTGATACAAAGCCACAATCTCCTGAATATCTGCCTCTGGCAGGACGGCACTTACCGTCACGTGCAATACTTTATTAAAATCTGATCTCTGCACGGGAATCAGGATATGCAGAAACCATTGATATTCTCCCGATGCCGTCATACTCCGGAAAAAATCCATCAGTGCATTATTCCTGCTTTTCTCCAGACGTGCTTTCATAGTAGTGACATCCAGAAAATCTGCCAGCCGCTCCTGATCAGGCAGATAGCAGTAATTCATCCTCCAGGCATGAATCACCGCATCAATATGATGAAGCTCTGTGCCAACCCCCATCGGCTGATCCGACAGAGAAGACTTAATGCCCAGAACCGTATCATTTTCAAGGTCATAGATTGCAATATCATTGCACAAATAGTACAGATCGCTCATCGCGCCAAGCGATGCCTGCTGGAGATCCGCAACATTTACCTTCACATACTGTATATGAACGGTATACAGATAATGACTGCCCTGTCTGGCCACCACAGATGCTGTCAATTGCATATAGTGATCACCGGAAGGATAGGCTGCTGTCTGCGGTCCTTCTTTCCTTCTGAGCTGCTGATCCACAAACTGCCGATGAAAGATGTGGATCGGATCACCGGGCATATTGATCCTGTGCTCCCATTCAGTCAGATTATGCACATTATCCCTTGCCAGGATCTCTTTGTAAGCCTTATTCGCAAAGAGAATCTTCAGTGTTTCACCATCATCATCCACAACACACAAAGACTCATCCGTCAGATAGTCAATGCGGCTCAGTCTGGTCAGATAAGATCTCCAGATCGCCTTTTCAGGCTCCAGACCGCGCTGCTGAAAATACGATTTCAGTTTCTCTTCCGGCATCGGAGGCGCAAAGAAATACCCCTGTATGTTTTCACATCCGATTTCCCGCAAAAAGAGAAACTGTTCTTCTGTTTCAACTCCTTCGGCCAGAGTAGAAATATCCAGCTTCTTTGCCATGCGCACAATAGCCGTGATAATCTTCCGGGACTTCTCATCAAAATCCCGCAGGAAAGACATATCAAGCTTCAGCTTGTCAAAAGAATAGTTTTTCAATACCCCCAGAGATGAGTATCCGGATCCAAAATCATCCATCCACACCTTGTAGCCCATCTGATGAAAGCGCTGAATGAACCGGTCCACTTTATCTATATTTCTGATAAAAAAGCTTTCCGTAATCTCCAGATTGGTAAACTCTCTCGATACCGCATACTTCTTTGAAATCCGGTCAATCGCATCCGGAAGGTCATCATGCAGAAAGTCATTTCTGGACAGATTCACAGATGCCGGAATCGGAATGATTCCTTCTTTCATAGCCTCTGCATAGTCTTTGCAAACCTGTTCAAACACATAAAGATCCAGCTGACAGATCTGACCGGTTTCCTCCAGAATCGGGATAAACTGAGCCGGAGAAATCATGCCATAAACAGGATCAATCCACCTTGCCAGTGCCTCACAATTGCACACTGTTCTGGTCATGGTGCGGATGATCGGCTGATAATAGACATGAATCCAGCCATTTTCCAGTGCCCTGTCAAAATTCCGCATAATATGGAATTTTATGGCATTGTTTTTCTGAATATCGGCATCAAACCACGCATATGCAGAGACAGTTGTCCGGGAAAGGGATTCACACGCCAGTCTGGCTTTGTCACAGGCATCTGTCAGTCTGGTATCAGGATTGTCATACTTAAAGATGCCGGTCTTCACCGTCAGATTATTGCCGTCACCAAGCTGATTCATCCTGGCAAACAAGTCATTCAGCTTATCTTCAATCCGGTCATTTTCTGCATAGACGGCAAAGTGGTCACTTTCAAACCGGGAAGCTCTGTCCCTGCCAAAATACGTTTTGATCAGTTCGCCAAGAGCCCTGATCTGCCGGTCACCAACCTCAAGGCCATACCTGCTGTTATATTCCTTCAGTCCACTCAGATCAAAATACATGATGACAGGCACCTGCTTCTTTGCCCGGATCTTCGCAATGCCGGATACGGCATCATCGAAAAAATGCGTCATATTCTGCAGTCCGGTCAGACTGTCATAATGCTTTGCAAATTCTGTACTTTCAGATGGCGTATACTTGTCAGACAGAGATGTCAGCACTGCCGTGAGCAGACGGTCCTTACCCGTATCTGCCGTCTCATCTGTATACGTGATAAAAGCAATATCAGCACCATCTACCGTAATATATTTACCAATCGCATGAATCAGATGATAATCCTCCTGATCCTGACGGCGGTTTCTAAACACAATATCATAGTCATGCTTATGCATGGCAAAGTCGTAAGCACACTTCTCCATCCGCGCAATATCATCCGGATGCACATTCCGATAGAGATCCCTGCCAAGACCATACACTGCTTCCTCACTGCTGCTGTATCCAAAAAGACAGAGATATGCCCTGGAAACAAGAAGAGGCCTGATCTGTTCATCAACGTACTGATACACCGCAATCGGAATCGGGACATTCTCGATAAATGCACGTGTATCATCAGAAAACGCATAGGCTTTCATGTCCTCTTCCTCCCTTCTCATTTCCTGCTTTCCGGCAGACTGATAACTGACACACTTCTTTTTCAGAATACAACATCATAAGGAATACAGGGACTCTCCCCCCCCCCGCAAATTTTCAACACCGTACCAGTCACTGTAAAACGCCTCCTTGCGCACATCATTTACACCCTTGTCTGATCCTTTTCATCACAATGTTCTTCCGCACTCTGACTGATCTGGCCATCCACGGCAAAGATCTGATTTCTTCCGTTTTTCTTTGCCGCATACAACGCATCATCCGCACATTTATAGATTGCCCCCGCGCTCTCGCTTTCCCTGATCTGCACACATCCAATCGAACAGGTAATCCCACTGCCGTCAGGAAGCCTGACCGTACGAATCGCTTCGGCGGCAAGCCTCACTCTCGCCATCGGATCACGGCCTGAAAGAAGAATGGCAAACTCATCGCCGCCAATCCATCCTGTCGCAACCTTAGCTTTATCAAAACCATTATTTGTCAATTTATAATCGCACTCATAGGAAGCACCGGGATTATCAATAAATGCCTGTTTTCCTGCCGGGAATAAATCATTGACAACATCCGTGCACGATTCCGGAGCAATCTGCAGCAAAGACCACAGCATATTTGTAGCAACCGCACGAATACAATAATCGCCAACCTGATGCCCGAACCGGTCATTGATCTCCTTGAAGTGATCAATGTCGATCACCGCAAAGACATACTCCGCATCAGGCATGCCGGAAAGAATCCGATCCACTTCGGCAAAGAAATACTGATGATTTAGCAGACCGGTCAGGCTGTCAATATTTGCCATGAAGTGATAGTGATTACTGATGAGATAGTGATGAATCCTCTCCCTGTGAAAGAAATAGGCAATAAAACCGCAAACCAGGAAGAAGGAAAAGGCATTGAGCACATCCCAGGAAGCAATGGCAGGAGCCTTGACAAGATAAGAGCTGATATCAAAAATCAGCATGCAGCCAAGCTCAAAGAGCATCAGATAACCGAGTGAATAATTCAGAAACAGAGCTACCAGGGCCTGCATTACCAGGAAGGATGTTGCTACCTGATGAGGATCCACAATGGACGCAACAATCCCGAAAAACATCAGGCCGGCACAGGCAGAACCAATATCGATACGCGCTGCCCGGACATTGCCAGTCTTCCTGTGATGCGGCATCGCGAACTGTACCTCCACAAGGATTGTATAGACCAGGCAGAGCTCATAGCAAGGCGCAAAAGAACGATTGATCACGCCAGACAAAGACAGAATGGCATAAACAAACATCATGACCATCAGAATATGATTAAGAATCCGCGCCGATTTCCAGTTCTCCTCCGCAATCTGTTCTTTGCAGGAGTCATACTGATCTGACTCAAATCCATAGCAATTGTATCGACGTATACACTTTCCAACCATAGGCCCCCCACTGACACCCTCACGATCAAAATCAATATACCACTGATATTGTATAACTGTGTTCAAAAATAAACATCTACCAGCTGAGCTGGTGGTTTTTCACAACACGGGCTCTTAAGCCCTCATAATACTGGCAGCACTCAGAAGCGCATGTGCAATACGCCACTTGCAAACCATCACTTCTTCCCGTCTAACGGATCTCCCAGATCTAACGTCAGTTGGTCCGCAGCTCTGTCTTCATCCAGCTGATGCGCAATATTTTCCTGTATCTTCTTTGTGTTTTTTCCAACTGTATCAACATAATGCAAACTGCGCCACAGACCGGACAGTTTTGCGGAGCAAAACGGACGCGGAGCAGAGCGAGCGGACACTATAGCCTTATGATTTAAAAGCCATTCTCCTATACTGATGATAACCATCAATAGTGGTGGGAATTCATTTATTGGAGGTAGGCTATGCTAGACTACAAGGACATTCTAACCAAGCGGTACGTGCTGCGGCTTTCTCTTCGTGAGATCGCGGAGCAGACAGGAGCGGGAAAATCAGGAGTGCATGATTTCCTGAAGGCATTCGAAAAATGTGATGACCTGGATTTCCCGCCCCCGCCCGGGATCACGAACGCCGGGATTGCCATGAAGGTATATGGCAAGGTACCTGGAGAAGGTGGCCGGGATGAAAGTTACGAGTATCCCAACTACCAGCAGGTCCTGAAACTCATGAACGAGAGAAAGAACATGACGCTTCAGGTGTGCTGGGGCCGTTATGTCAAGCGCTGCAAGGCCGAGGAAAAGAAGCCGTACCAGTACCGGCAGTTCTGCGAGCTCTTCGGCAAGTGGTGCGAGGAGAACTACGAAACAGCGCACTTTACAGCGGTGATTGCCCAGACGATGGAAGTCGACTTCGCCGGAAAGACTTTCGATTTGATCAATCACCTTACCGGCGAGATCACACCGATCGTCGTATTTGTTGCAATCCTTCCGTATTCTCAGTACATCTACGCTGAAGGTATGGAATCCACAAAGGAGATGCAGTGGATCGAAGTCAATAACAACGCACTGAAGGCTTTTGGCGGCGTCCCCGCCATCGTTGTTTGTGATAACTGCAAACAGGCTGTAATCGCAAACAAGGACTGGATACAACCGGAGCTGAATCAGGACTATGCTGAATGGGCGGAGCATAACCACACGGTGATCCTTCCCGCCAAGGTCCGGAAACCCCGTTTCAAATCCTCTGTGGAAAACGCGGTCGGCATTCTCGAGAAGGGATTCTTCCACGACTTGGAGGAACACAGGTATTTCTCGCTTCAGCAGTTCAACGAAGATCTCTGGGAGAAGTTGGATGAGCTGAATGACGCTCCGTTTAAGAAGAAGGAACATTGCCGCTCCTACTATTGGGCAGAAGAAAAGGAAGAGCTGATGCCGCTCCCCTCCACGCAATACCACTACATGGAGCGGGCCACGGCAAAGGTATCAAGCGACTTCCACGTACGCTTTGATAATGCTTATTATAGCGTAGACAAAGCATATCTGCACAAAAAAGTCGTCATTCGTGCCACCGCATCCGTTGTCAAGATCTTCAGCCTCGAAGGCGATCTGATCATTGAATGGCCCAGAGCCACCTACAGAGGTGAATGGAAAACGGACTCCAGCCGCCTGCCGAAGAATTATGAAGATTTCTCGGAATGGAACAGCACCTACTTTATCCGGAAAGCTTCAACTGTAGGAAGCAATACAACCGAGGTGATCAAGCGTATCCTCAGAAGCCGGAAGCTGGAGGTTCAGACCTATAGGCTCTGTGTTGGCGTTCTTGGCTTTAGAAAGAAGTATAGCCGCTCTGCTCTGGAGGAATGCTGCAGGCGCGCTCTCGCTGCCGAGAGAGCAACATACACCTATATCAAAAATACCATCGGCGTGGTAGCCGAAGAGCTTGGAGTTGAGGGCTACAACACCGAAAAGAATAAAAAGCGGAACGAAGGCTCCTACATCATGGACAGTAGTTACTCTGACATGGAAAAACTGCTGAATCGCAGCCGTACTCTCGCGGACCAGTCCGGAAAGGAGGCGCAGCGATGAATACAGGAACAAAGGAGCTGAAGTCGATCCTGGAGGAACTTGATGAGCTGAAGCTGCCGCATATGGCTGCGGAGCTTGAAGCTCTTTATAAGCAGCCAGCTTTTGTTAATACAGGCCGCCTGGAGCTGATCAGCGCCATCATCCACGCCGAATACATCATAACTGTTACAAACCGCTATACATCGCGTTTGAAGAAGGCGAAGCTGAAAGGCAGTGACAGCTGTCTTGACCAATGCGTTGATTCAAAAGAACGCCAGTACCAGCCACAGGATATCAACAAAACACTTTCATCTCTGGATTTCATCCAGAACGGCATGAATCTTTGTATCTTTGGGGCCTCTGACAGCGGAAAGACCTATCTTGCGAGGGCACTCGGCGCAGAAGCATGCCGGGAATACCGTGTAGGCTACTACCACTGTGAAGAGATGGTAAGTGAGCTGGCAGCCATTCGAAAGATAGATTTCAAGCAATACCAAAAGAAAGTAAAGGCAATCATCAATCTTGATCTTGTGATTTTGGACGACTTTCTTCTGCACCCAATCACAGAGGATGATGAAGTCAAGGCTCTGTACGATGTCCTAGAAAAACGGAACGAATTGTCAAGGAGCTGTATGATCTGCTCGCAGCGCGAGCCAAAGGCATGGCCTTCCATGCTGATGGAGGATGAGGTATCATCCAACTCACTGCTCAAGCGCGTAACGAAACACTATATCGTAATGATTGAACGGAAAGTGACTTATTAATCCGCTGTCCGTTGCCGCCGCCGAGTGTCCGCTGGCAAACGCACCGGTGTCCGCTCGGCGGCGCAAAACGCAAACATAATAGCCACGGCACCAGAATTCTCGATTCCGATACTTGTACTTCATGTTCCCCCACTTCCCATATATCATGAGACTGCTTTTCCCTTTCAGGTATCCCATGAATTGAGAAACGCTTTATTTTGGTGAAATTTCTATCAACATATGCACATGGTCTGGACACACTTCGGCTTCCAATATATTCACTCCCTTCCACTTACATAGCTGCCTTATTATTGATCCAATTTCCACTCTCTTTTCCCCATAGAATATCTTTCTTTCTATATTTCGGTGCGAAGACAACATGGTACTTACAATTCCATGTTGCCACGGAGGCTGATCCGGCCATCCGTGATCTTCGTCTCCATGGTAATGTTGATGCCATTCACCCACCCGCTTCTGTTGATGGCAGGCGTGATGTAATTGAGTTTGATATCCTCCTCGGTCATCTGCTTTTTGTCAAGAATCATAGCAGCTGTCCCCCGCATATAAAAATCAATTGGATAAAATCAGTATACCATGAATAGGCTGTACCGGACTCTGAAAAAGCGAACATGTGTAAACAAAATCCGATATGTAGAACCACAGAGAAGCAGAAAAGCGATGCAGGGAATGATCCCCGCATCGCAACTCTTATACAAACCCGTATCCCACGCTTTACGAAGACACTCTATAGATAGTCTTCCCTTTTAAAGCAGAATTGGATGATGTATCTACTCGGCTATTATTTCCACTCTTAAGACTGACTTTCTTGTTATTGTCATCAAAATAATACCAGTTTCCTTCAATGTTGAACTTCAACCCATCCTGATCCGGAAGCACTACCTCTTTCAGCTTTGTCACGCCATATTTTGATAAATTCAGCAGATCAATCTGTCCGATTGTGATCCCGGAGAAATCGATTTTCTCAAGATTTGAATAATCCTTTAAAGCAGTCTCCGCATCTCTGCCAAAGAGAATTCCTTTATTTGTGTCGCCATTGTTCAGTGGATTATCTTCGTTTTGATACAGATTATTTTTTCCAAAGACAATTGATGTAATGTTTGCTTTATTCTTTACATTCTTTAAGACTGATCCATTTGTTATGTTGACGTACGAAAGTGTTCCCTGTTCAAACTGCAGGCTGTATGTATCATCTTTGTTCTTTACCACATAATCATTGACATTATCTGATGTTACATCTACTAATCCCTTCAGCTCCCAGACAGCCGATTGTGTTCCGCCTGTATTGATCGTTACCGCGACTATCCCACTTGCCTTTCCGGTATTTGGCGTCCCAGAGGCTCCGTCTTTTTTTGAATCAAAAGGATGGTGTGATTTTCCGTAACCCTCAATCGAGGATCTTGCCGTTTCAAGATCCGTTACCGTACCAGTCGCCGCATCATAATAATACGTTTTACTCTCAGTCATACCACTGTTCATGTACTCAGCTGCGGCAGCAGCTTTCGCAGATCTTACATTAGCCAAATCCACAGCCTTTCTGCTCTTCTCCAGCTGACTACTGAAGATCGGTATGCTGATAGCTACCAACACAGCAATGATGGCAACCACAATGAGGAGTTCCGCCAATGTGAAACCTTTTCTATTCTTTTTCATATTGTTGCCTCCTCCTTTCACCCACTGCACACCTCTTGTGATATTTCCAAGCGCCAGAACTAGTGTAATGGATAATGGCGTTACTTGATATTGTGCTTGTTCATCTTCTCTTTGAAGATATCCGTGATGATCGTTCTAAGCTCCTCACGCTCTTTTTCCGGCAGCTCTCCCGGGTTCTTTGCGACTGCATACAGCTCAGGATACTGACTAGCGATCCGCTCGATGGTTTTCGTCGTTGCGTGTTTTCTCACAAAGAAGGGAATCTTCTTGATCCACTCCTGTGGGACGAGAGCAAGGATCTTGTCAGCCGCCTCTTTATCACTGATCTCAGCGGTGGAAAGGCCGGCGTTGATTTGTTTCTGTTCTGTTGACGTGAAATCTTTCAAATCCATTTGCAATCCTCATTTGAATTTATTACTGACATGTAAGTGATATCGTCGTTTCTAAGTATAGTATCAATAATTCGGTGTGTTATGCTTGGCTTTTTCAATCCTTACTGCCGATGGAGTACCATCGTAGTTCTTTTTAACCATATAGAATTCAACAGTGTAATAGCCATTATACTCACCACTGTCACCATGATTATAAGGATCTAAGTCTTTCCAGAACTGTTCCTTTGCATTCGGCTTAGCAATAATATTATAAAATGGAAGATTGTTTGCCATTCCGCTCCAATTGTTAGCAGAACTGCTATGCAGGTAGACTCCCTTTATTCTAACGGCAGTGATATTACCGCCATAATCTGGTCCTCCGTAAAGGATGATATTGGGATTATCCGCAGGCGTAAAATAGTTAGAAGGAATGTTACCGTTATATTCAATGACATAACTCATCGCTTGTGAATACGCAGAACGTAAATTTGCCACCGATGTTGCATCCCTTGCCTTCTCCAGCTGCTTACTGAAGATCGGGATGGATATTGCAACAAGTACTCCGATTATGGCAACCACGATCAGGAGCTCTGCTAAGGTAAAGCCCTTCTTATTCTGTTTTTCCTTCATCTCCAATCACCTGCCTTTCATTACCACAAGCACACAATTGCAAGAAAAGTTCCATCTCCCTGCATGGCAACATCCCAATATCAGTAAACGCAGTCGGTGAGAACGGTATAAGACATTTTCCCAGTACTTAATAGCTTACCGCCCATGTTCATCTTCCACTTAGATATATCAGTTTCTCCTTTTCCTCCGCTTTGTGAGTAACCAATATTGGCAAAATCCTTATATTCAAATCCCATCTCATTATTAGGACTTGTCTTGCCCCAGCCCACATATGTGCACTGTCCTGTTTTTGTATCATATCTGAAATACATATGCTGATCACGATCCGTCGTTGTCGTTTCCTTGACCTCATCCGGCGTTTCCAGAAAACAGGTGATCGCTGCTGACATCGCAGAGCGTGCATTTGCTTGATTCGTAGCAAAACGAGCTTTCTTGAGCTGGGCGGTAAAGATCGGGATGGATATTACAACAAGTACTCCAATTATGGCGACCACGATCAGGAGCTCCCCCTAATGTAAAGCCTTTCTTATTCTGTTTCATTGGGCATCACTCCCCCTCTCATAATAACGCCCACAGGTTCCCAAAATTGCGGAAAACGACCTCATTATGTGCAAATGTGCACGTTGAAAATTGCAGGTCAGATGGTCCATCCAGGTCGTCTTCCTATGGGCTGATGAACCACATTCTTATATTACGCCCGCAGGTTCCGAAATCTGCGGAAAATGGCCTCATTCTGCGCAATAGTCTAGGGGCATTACAAGCGATGGACAGGCGCGTGTAATAGTGCAGAACAGGTCACGAATACATGCCTCAGGGGTATTCTGGTGGCAATATCCATTCCGATCTTCACATCGCAGTTGGAGAAGGCTAGAGAAGCTACTGATCTGGCTAATATTCGTGCTGCTAAAGCTGCATCGGTTGCGGCATATCTCAATGAAGAGAAGATCGGTGATAAACAGCTCGGATCAACACAGGATGGAGAAGTTTCGTTGATTTATGATGCTAACAATGGAAAACTTGTTAGCTCGGGTACCAATGTGACAAAGTACGGCAAAGGAACAACCACTGTAAGTAGTGAAAGTAATGCTCAGTTAGGATATAATCCTAAAATGGCCGCTGCTGATGTATTCACTGTAAAAATTGCGCAGGATGGAACTGTAACAATAACGTCCAATAAATAAAAATGATTCAAAGGAATTCATGCTTTGATTTCCTGTGATATCCCTCATCCTCGTGATGAGGGATTTTCCATATGATAAAACCCTCCAGATTTCTCCGGAGGGTCCGTCATACATACTACTCAAGAATTACGCGCCAAATTGCACAAAAACTGAGCCAACTTTACTCTCATTATCTGCTGTGAATTTTACTTCAATATTTTTACCACTCACGTTTTGACCCTTATAAGACATTCCGCCATCAGCTGCGGACCCTTGGAATGCTGCATACGCATTATCGCTTTTATCAGCAACAGTTGCAGTTCCTTTGCCTGCAGCTTTTGCAGTAGTCGTGATCTTACCAGTTGTTGTGTCATAATAATAAGTCTTGGTGTAGTCAATATCCGTGCCATCTACTTGACCTGTGAGTAGATCAGCAGTAGCTTCTGCATATGCAGCTCTAAGGTTTGCCTCATCCGTCGCCTCTCTAGCCTTCTCCAACTGCGATGTGAAGATCGGAATCGAGATGGCCACCAGAACACCCCACAACCATCATGGCTTACTTTAGTCTGTTCTTCTATTATACTATTGCAATAACAGTTTGACAACCACTGCGCAAAATAAAATCCTTCCCTTATCCACACAACCCTCGTGCATATATAGGAGCCTATCCGTTCTCTGATGCTTCGCTGAAGTG
>NZ_JBQKFT010000023.1:0-37539 GCF_052119185.1 Bilifractor sp. LCP19S3_H10 | reverse complement strand
TGGTGTACCGGTTAGACCGCCAGGTCTATGGCCGGGTAGCCAAGTCTGGAAGGGATAAACGCTGAAGGCATCTAAGCGTGAAGCCCCCCTTAAGATGAGAACTCCCATTCGTAAAGAAGTAAGACCCCTTAAAGACGATAAGGTTGATAGGGCAGAGGTAGAAGTGCCGTAAGGCATGGAGCTGACTGTTACTAATCGGTCGAGGGTTTGACCTGAAGCATAAGTTGGAACGGAAGGGGGAATCCGGAGACGGATTCCCGGGAAGAGTTTGTGTGTTCAGTTTTGAAGGTATGTGTTGATTTTCTGAAAAGTCTGCTTCGGCAGGCTCTTTTTGATTTACGCGAACAGTGAGCCGCAGCCGAATGCGAAGTATTCGTGTGCGGCGAGCGTCGCGATAGCGAGATAAAACTCGCACAGCGTGTTTTATCTCGTTGTATAAGGATTATGGGAGTGCGAAGCACGGAATAATCCGTATTCTTATACAATTAAAAAATAATAGCTCTTCGAAAACGCAGAATGGCCGCCTGCCGCGAAGCATGCGCAAGAGACTGAATGCGATTTCGAAGGCATTTAAAATATAATACTATGAACACTGTCGACGCCTTTATGATACTGCATCCGTTCATAATATATTTCTAAAGATGGTTGAAGAGGTGCAGTCGGATGGGCAAACAAAGTGATTTTGAATACGCAAATCTCGGACAGGTAGTGAAGAAACTGAGAAAGGAACACGGTCTGACACAGGTGGATGTTGCCAGAACCCTGAATGTGACGCCCGGATATATCAGCAACGTGGAAAACAGCAGAACTGCGATGTCTCTCCGTGTGCTGTGCTACTACGGAGATTTAACAGGGATCACATTGGATGAGCTTGTCGGGAGAGCAGTACCGGCATACCGGAAAACTTCTCTGGATCATAAGATATCCAGGATGGTGGAGAAGCTGGGTGAAGAGGACAAACAGAAGGTTATCGATACGCTCAGTATATGGACGAATGTAGAATAGCATATAATTAAAAACGCGCAAACCGTTTAGAAAGTACCACAGAACTGTTAGAGAACACCGCGAATTTATCAGAAAGTATTGCGAAACTGTTAGAAAATACCGGAAATACCTGAAGAAAAGTATTGATTTACGAATTCCTCTTTGCTAGTATAGCATACATAATTCAAGAAAAAGAAATTTGAAAACTTGTCGGACGTACAATGAAGTATCTGCCATCTTGAACGATGGTCGGATACTTTTTTTGTATTACATGTCTGTGCAAATGATTCATGCACTGTTTATGATACAAGGACGTATCGGGAAAGAATTCCCGGTGCGCCCTTATTTTTTTACGCGAACAGTGAGCCGCAGACGTGTGAGGTTCCATTCGCATCGGCGGGATATCATCCGCGAAGAGCACATTACCATGTCTGACAGGTGTTTGAAATGGAAGGAGGAAAAAATATGAAGGAACTGGTTATGATCATCAGACCTGACAGACTCGAGGATGTAAAGGCTATTCTGGATCAGGAGAATTGCGGAGGTATGACAATTTCCACAGCTATGGGCTGCGGGACGCAGAAAGGAGCCTCCGATACCGCGGTAAAGGAACTGAAGGGGCTCAAGACAACCATTAACCTGCTGCCGAAGATTCGCGTTCAGATCGTGGTAGAGGACAAGAAGGTTGAGCCGATCATCGAGGCCGTCCGGGATAAGCTGGCTACGGATCATGTGGGAGATGGCAAAATCTTTATCCGACCGATCGAGGATGCAATCCGTATTCGTACCGGTGAACGTGGAGATGAGGCGCTCTGAGGTTACCAAGGCCGTAGCGCAGAGATGAGTCGCTCTGGATTTATACAGCAGTTCCAAGTACTCCTATGGCCTGGCCGCGCAGAGCGGCCGGACAGATACATTTTTTTTAAAGAGGTGATACCGGAGTGAGCGAATATATTGTTGAACTGGATCATGTAAACAAAATATACGGCACCAACCACGTCGTGAAGGATATGAATCTTCACGTGAAGGCAGGTGAATTTCTGACGCTTCTCGGATCATCCGGATGTGGCAAAACGACCACACTGCGGATGATTGCGGGATTTGAGATCCCGAGCAGCGGGAGCATCCGGGTGGAGGGAGAAAGCATTGAAGCGAGGCAGCCCTTTGAGAGGGATGTGAACACAGTATTTCAGACCTATGCCTTATTCCCGCACAAGACAATTTTCGACAACATAGCTTACGGGTTACGTATGAAAAAAGTACCAAAGCCGGAAATCCGCGAGCGGGTGGAAGAGATGCTCTCCATGGTGCAGCTTGAGGGATTCGAGGATCGTTACCCGGCACAGCTGTCCGGCGGTCAGAAGCAGAGGGTGGCGATCGCAAGAGCTTTGATCAACCGGCCGAAGGTGCTTCTCCTGGATGAACCGCTCGGCGCGCTCGATCTGAAGCTGCGAAAGCAGATGCAGCTCGAACTGAAACGGCTTCAGAAGAAACTGAACATCACTTTTATCTATGTCACACACGATCAGGAGGAGGCGCTTACAATGAGCGACCGGATTGCTGTCATGCACGACGGCATTATCGATCAGGTCGCTGTTCCCTCTGAAATTTATGAACATCCCGCGACAAAATTTGTCGCAACCTTCATTGGTGAAACAAATATCTTCGAAGGCTGCATTGTCGAAATCGCCGGCAGGACATGTGAGGTTGCTGTGGAGAACGGATTTGTGCAGGCGAACGGGGATGGCTTCAGTAACGGAGAATTTGTCACGATTTCCGTTCGTCCGGAGAAAATCAGATTTTACAAGGATGACATCGGAAGCTTCGGACTCCAGGGCATCGTAAAGGATTATATCTATGTCGGCTCGGTTTTAAAATGCAACATTGTGCTTCCGAACGGAAACGAGGTTCGGGCGGAACGGCTCTCCGGCGAAGAAGTGCCTAAGGTAGGAGAGGTTGTCTATGTCACCTGGGATGTAGGAGATGCGGTGCTTCTCCACAACAGTGACAATACCATCTATAATGCACTGAATAATATGGCGATCGTGTGAGGAGATCATTCCTTATTCCCTGTCATAATGATATGAAACCGAATATGCCGATCGTGTGAGGAGATGATTTTGTGTCTGTCGTTATTTTGTTTTCGAAATTGCAACACAGAGCTCGTGTTTGGAGGTGACAGGTGTGGGCGATAAAAGCAAAGAAAAGATGCGGTTTCGTTCAAGGATCCTGCCGGCACTGACCACTGTTGCGCCGGTGAGTCTGTGGATGATTCTGTTTGTGGCGATACCGATGATCTACGTCATTGTCATCAGCTTTTGCAATATCGATGAGAATTATAATGTTGTTTTTCAGTTTACTTTCAAAAATTATATCAGACTGATCGATCCGGATTATCTGAAAATATATCTGCAGTCACTGCTGATTGCTTTTCTTTCTACGGTTCTGGCGCTGCTGATTGCCTTTCCCTTTGCCTGGATCATTGCGAGAACAAAAAGCAGGAGAAAAAATATTTTCTACATGCTTGTTATTATACCGTTCTGGACAAACTCACTGATCCGGATCTACGGATGGAAGACATTTCTCGGAAACAGCGGATGGCTGAACAGTTTTCTGCTGAAGGTGCATCTGGTAAAGGAGCCTCTGGATCTCCTTTATCATCCGGCGACAACAGTACTCGGCATGGTGTACTGCCTGTTCCCATTCATGGTTCTGCCGCTTTATTCGGCGCTGGAGAAGCTGGACGGCAGTCTCCTGGAGGCTTCCGCAGATCTGGGAGCCAGAAAGGTTCAGACATTTTTTGAAGTGATTCTGCCACTGACATCGAGCGGTATTTTTTCCGGATGCATCATGGTCTTTATACCGGCGCTCGGATACTTCTATGTATCCGATATCCTCGGCGGAGGCAACACCGATATGATCGGAAACCTGATTGAGCGACAGTTCCAGAGTGGCAACAACTGGCCTCTTGGAGCTGCGCTCTCCATCATTCTGATTCTGGTAACGCTTTTGCTTGTGCGGATTTATCAGAAGCTCGGAGGCGACATGGAAAGTCTGGGGGTGTGATTGATGAATACAGAGACAAAGGTAATGGCGAAGGAAAAAAAGAGAGAGATCACTCCCGGTCAGGGTATATTCCTCTTTCTGGTCTATGCATTTTTGTTTCTTCCGATAGTGGTTATTGTGGTCAACTCTTTTAATGGGACAATGACGAAGCCATATCTGTCCTGGAAAGGTTTTTCCCTGTACTGGTACGGGGAACTGATCCGGAACGCGGCGCTCCTGAATTCCTTCGGCAATACGATATTTCTTGCAGTGGTAAGTACCCTGCTCTCGACCGCGGTCGGCACGCTCGGTGCCATCGGAATGTACCGCTATAAGTTCCGCGGGAAGAAGCTGATCGATGCGCTGCTGTACATTCCGGTGGTGATTCCGGAGATTGTGCTTGGTATATCGCTTCTGACCATGTTTGCCGGGACCGGAATTCCCAGAGGCATGGGAACGCTGATTCTCGCGCACGTAACCTTTGACGTTCCTTTTGTCATCTTTAACGTAAGATCGAGACTTGCGGGTTATGATATTTCACTTGAGGAAGCAAGCATGGATCTCGGGGCAAATCGGATCCGGACATTCTTCGAGGTGACGTTCCCGGTGCTTGCTCCCGGAATTGCGGGCGGAGCACTGCTGGCATTTACCCTTTCGATCGACGACGTGATTATCAGTTACTTCGTAAACGGTACGACAAAGACCTACCCGCTGAAGGTGATGGAGAGCATCAAGAGCGGCGTCGCGCCGGATGTCAACGCGCTGAGCACGCTGATTCTGGTCGGAACTGTCGTGCTGGTTATTCTGACACAAAGTGGTATTTTCAGCCGGAAGAACCGCAGGAGGAACAAGGTAAAACACTGAGTGTTCCGTGTGGTATAAGGAGAGTTGAAACAGCAATGTGGGAGTAAGGGAAGGAGAGATCGATATGAAGAAAAAAATAAAGAGTATGCTTGCGTTGGGACTTGCGGCTGCTATGGCAGTCGGGATTACGGGATGCGGAATCAACACTTCCGGAGGGAGCTCCTCCGGCGGAGACGCCGACAGCTTGAACATCTTTGTCTGGACAGAGTATATTCCGGACAGTGTCATCCAGAATTTCGAGAAAGAGACCGGCATCAAGGTGAATGTGACAACGTTTTCTTCCAATGAAGATATGCTCGCCAAGGTGAAGGCGGAGGCGGAGGGCACATATGATATCGTCCAGCCCTCGGATTATATGGTAAAGCAGATGATCTCCCAGGATATGCTGGAGAAGCTGGATAAGGACAAGCTGACCAATCTGAAAAATATCGGAGAGCAGTATCTCAATCCGTCTTATGATCCGGACAACACCTATTCGGTTCCGTATCAGGGCGGCGTTGCCGCAATCGCGGTCAATACGAAGAAGGTCAAGAAGGAAATCACCAGCTACAATGATCTGTTTGATCCGTCTCTGAAGAATTCCCTGGTTGTACTGGACGATTACCGTGCGGTGATCGGCATGACCGAGCGCTCGATGGGGCTTTCCATGAATGAGACAGATCCGGATAAGCTGAAGGAAGTGGAACAGAAGCTTCTGACGTTGAAGGACAATATCAAGGTGTACGATTCGGATTCGCCGAAATCTTCTCTGATCAGCGGCGACTGTACGGTCGGTTTCTGCTGGAGTGCGGAGATTGCGCTTGCCATGGAAGAAAATCCGGACATTAAGATTGTATTCCCGAAGGAAGGCGCGTATGTCTTCATGGATAACTGGGCGATCCCGAAGGGCGCAAAGCACAAGGACGCTGCGGAGAAATTTATCAATTACATCCTCGAGCCGGAAACCTCAGAGGCAATTTCCAAGGAATTCCCGTATCTGAATCCGAATACGGCAGCGGTAAAGGCGATGGGCGCAGACTACACAGATAATGAAGCAAAAAATCCGCCGGAGAGCGTAATTTCCGCAGGAGAATATGTGGATAATCTGGATACGGACACCATTGCGACACTGGACAGCATGTGGACGAAGCTTAAGGGTTAATCGGCAGGCTCTATTCCTCTGTGAAGCAGTGTGGGATCGTCACTGCAGTACACTGATAAATGGAACTGCGAACAGGATCAGGAGGAAAGAGGATGGGTTTCATCAGAAATTCACTTCCCGGAAGGGATGGGTACCGGATGCCGGGGGAATTTGAACCACAGGACAGAATCTGGATGATATGGCCGGAAAGGCCGGATAACTGGAGAGAGCATGCGCTTCCGGCGCAGAAAGCCTATGCCGATGCTGCAAGAGCAATTGCCGCGTTTGAACCGGTCTGCATGCTCGCGTCTCCAGATCAGATGGAGCGGGCAGAGAATGCGTTCCTAAATGTTCCGGATGTGGAAGTGATTGAGATGTCTTCCGATGATGCCTGGATCCGGGATACCGGCCCTTCGTTTGTCGTCAATGACAAGGGAGGACTGCGTGCCTGTGACTGGCGGTTCAATGCTTATGGCGGCGATGTGGACGGATTATATCAGCCATGGGATCAGGATGATGCCCTTGCGGGAAAAATCTGCGACATGTTGGGGATTGACCGGTATCGCGCTGATTTTATTCTGGAGGGTGGATCCTTTCACACGGATGGCGAGGGAACTATTCTTACGACAGAAATGTGCCTTCTGAGTCAGGGGAGAAACCCCGGGCTGACAAAAGAACAGATCGGACAGCGGCTCTGTGCCTATCTCGGGGCAGAGAAGGTGATATGGATTCCGGACGGGATTGATCCGGAGGAGACAAACGGACATGTTGATGATGTGGCATGCTTTGTCCGTCCGGGGGAGGTGGCATGCATCCGGGAAGAAAACCCGGACAGCCCGTTTTATCAGGCATCACAGAAAGCGCTTCGCGTTCTGGAACAGTCGCGGGATGCCAGGGGAAGAAAACTGAAGGTACATCCGGTCTGCTGTCCGAAGTATCCGGTCCGTATTCCCGCAGACTATGAAGTAGAAAGCAGCGGTCATGCGATTCCTCGTAATTCCGGAGAACTCTGCGCGGCGTCTTACCTGAATTTCCTGATTGTAAATGGAGGGGTGATCGTGCCTCAGTATGATGACCCGAATGACGAGGCGGCCCTTCGGTAAATCGCTGCCATGTTCCCGGACCGGCAAACGGTCGGTGTCAGAACCAGAGAGATCGTTTATGGGGGCGGCAATATCCACTGTATCACACAGCAGCAGCCCCGGGTCTGTCACGCGTGAAAGGACAAAAAAATTCCCGGACCCTTTTGATGGATCCGGGAAATCTGTCACTGCAAGTCAATGCTTCATGGATGCGGCTTCCCTGTCATCACCACGAGGCATCCCTTCCTGGTTGTTACTACAAGAGTATCATTGACGGATCCTTATTTCATGGTGATCAGTTCATAGGAGCGGCTGCCGAGGCCGATCTTCTCGGCATGCTCGAGCGTTTCCTTCCAGCGTACGTTCGGGTTGCTGTCAAGGAAATGGTCGTGATAGTGGTGCCAGTCCGGTTTTGCGAGGTTGTCTCCGAGCTGACTGTTGCGGATCGGTGTGGCAGCGAGACAAGCGTCAACGCAGGCCTGATCGAGGGCAACCGGATCAAAGGAGGCGAACATTCCGATATTCGGAAGAATCGGAGCGTCATTCTCCGGGTGGCAGTCGCAGTTCGGTGATACATCGGTGATCAGGCTGATGTGGAAGGTCGGGCGGCCGTCACAGACTGCCTGTGAGTATTCTGCGATTTTGCATCCCAGGATTTCGTTGGCGTCCTCGTTGTTGTTTACGATGGCGTCGAAATTGCAGGCACCGATGCAGCGTCCGCATCCCTTGCAGATATCCTGGTCGATGTGTGCCTTTCCGCTCTCGTAGGAAATGGCATCGGAACCGCATTCCTTTGCACAGTTTCTGCAGCCGCGGCATTGCTCTTCAATGACATGTGGCTTTCCGGAGTTGTGCTGGTGCATCTTGCCAGCGCGGCTTCCGCATCCCATACCGATATTTTTGAGTGCTCCGCCGAAACCGGTCGCCTCATGACCTTTGAAATGGGTGAGACTGATCAGGATGTCGGCGTCCATGATGGCATGGCCGATATATGCCTCCTTGAGATATTCACCGTTTCGGATCGGGACAATCACCTCATCGGTTCCGCGCAGACCGTCGCCGATGATGACGTGGCATCCGGTGGTCGCCATGCTGAAACCGTTCCCTTCAGCACAGCTCAGATGATCGAGCGCGTTCTTCCGGCTTCCGGGATAGAGCGTATTGCAGTCGGTCAGGAAGGGCTTTCCGCCGAGTTCCTTTACCACGTCAGCGACTGCTTTCGCGTAGTTCGGGCGCAGATAGGAGATGTTGCCGAGCTCGCCGAAATGCATCTTGATTGCTACAAACTTTCCGTCCATATCAATGCTGCCGATTCCTGCCTTGCGGATCAGCTTCGCCAGCTTCCCCGGCAGGCTCGGGCCATTGGTGTGTGTACGAAAGTCGGTAAAATAGACCTTTGATTTTTCCATCAGATTCCCTCCACATACATTTGAATCCGACTTTTTCCCGAGTGATTGTGCGCGAACGCCCGCGGTGAATCCGGAAAAAGTCTTTTTTGTTTGTACATATTATTATAAAAGTTGTCCAGGCATAATTCAAGACAGGTTCTGCCCTGCCGGTACAGCAGGCAGGAATTCAGGATATGCCGGCTTGCGAAAAAGGATTTCCGTGCTATGATAGGAATACGGTGAAATCCCGTGCAGAAAAGAACTTCCAGATATCAGCAATAGGGAAAATTCAGATATTATGAGAATTCGTAATTCAGGAAGGAAGATCCGAACGATCAAGAAAGGAAATGGCTTTTGTCATATGAGTATTTTTTTCGGAATCAAAAATCATTGGAATGCGTGGCTGAAGCGTATGGCGGATTCGAACAAGGAAGCATTTCACGGCGAGGTGCCGGACTGCTGCAAGCTGAAACAGCAGAATCAGCCGGGTCAGAAGGCCGGTGAAGAACGGCAGAGGTAATGGCCGGGGCCAGAAGAGCCGTGAAGAACGGCAGAGGTAATGCCCGGGGCCAGAAGAACCGCGAAGAACGGCAGAAATAATGCCCGGGCAAGGGTTTTATGTCGTGAACAATGAGATTTTTGAGGGGATGAATGCAGGATAGATATGGAAAAAAATATCGGTACTCTGGTGGTTATCGTAATTTGTGTAATATTGTCGGCTTATTTTTCAGCGACGGAGACGGCGTTTGCCTCGCTGAATCATATCCGGGTCAAGAATATGGCGGAGAAAGGAGACCGGCGGGCGATCCTTGTCATGAAGCTGCTGGACCGTTATGACAGTGTCCTCTCCACGATTCTTGTCGGAAACAACGTCGTAAATATCGGCGCGACGTCGCTGGCGACCGTTTTCTTCGTGCGTATGCTCGGAGAGGATGCGGGTTCCGGCATTGCGACGCTGGTGACGACGCTGGTGCTCCTGATTTTTGGCGAGATTTCGCCGAAGAGCATGGCGTCGGAGTTTCCGGAACAGGTGGCGATGCTGGCTGCCCCGCTTCTGAGCTGTATCGTTGTAGTTCTGACGCCGGTGAATTTTCTCTTCGGACTGTGGAAGAAGTTTCTGGCGAAGCTCATTAAAGGTGAGGAAGACCGCGCGATTACGGACGAGGAGCTTCTGACAATCGTCGACGAGGCGGAGACCGGTGGCGGCATTGGTGAGGAGGAAAGTGATCTGATCCGCAATTCAATAGAATTCCGGGATCAGGAGGCGGTTGATATTCTGACACCGAGAGTGGATATCGTCGGAGTGGAGTATGGAACCTCCAATCAGGAAATTGCGGACATCTTTGCCCAGACCGGCTACTCGAGGCTTCCGGTTTACCGGGAGGACATGGACCATATCACGGGAATCCTTTATGAAAAGGATTTTTATAACAAGATTTTCGGCTCAGACCGGACGATCGACTCCATCATACGTCCGACGGTCTTTATCACGGAGCACAAGAAGATCGACGAGCTCCTGCGCGAGCTTCAGAAGAAAAAAATTCACCTGGCGGTCGTGGTCGATGAGTACGGCGGCACGGTCGGTATCGTATCCATGGAGGATATCCTGGAGGAACTGGTCGGCGAGATATGGGACGAGCATGACGAAATTGTCCAGGAAATCCGGAAGATCACGGACAGCGACTATGTGGTGGAGGGTTCCGCAAACCTTGAAAAGCTCTTCGATGAGATCGGATGTGAGCGGGAGCATGATTCGATCACCGTGAGCGGATGGATTCTGGAGATCGCCGGAAAAGTTCCCTCCCGCGGGGATGTTTACCACTATGAGAATATGACCATACGGATTCTCGAGATGGATGGACACAGAGTCGGAAAGATAAAGCTTCATGTGGAGCATCCGGCGGAGAAAGAGGACAGAGCGGATAAACAGTAGCTGCTGTCCGCAGGCGACGGAAAACAAGAATTCGGCAGAATCGCCGCACAGTCAAAGCTATTTAAAGCTTGTCAGGCTACGAAAATCAAGAATTGTGCATAATCGTCGGCTGACTCAGCATTGCTTAAATCAGTAGTCTGCACCAGCACCAATCCACCAGGGGTTGGTGTTTTTCTTGACGGATGGGGAAGGTAATGTACCAGAGATGTTTTTTTAAAATAAAAAAGGAAATTCCTTTTTGCCGTTGTAAATATATAGTAGACGCATTTTTCCTGCTGGGCTAGTCAGAGAGCGGGAAGGAGAGCAGCGAGTTGGGCTGTTCAGAGATTCCGGGAAGGGAAAGTGGCGGCGATGATATCTGCAGATTTTGGGAAAGGAGCATCCACTGGAAGGATTGGAGAGCAGAGCCATGAATATTCGGGAAGCGATTGAAGAAAACGAACTGGATGATCTGAGCCCTTACGCTGCCCACAGCCGGGAGACGCGGGGGCGGGACTGGCCGATCAGCGAGGATACCGTTCGAACGGATTACATGCGCGACCGGGACAGGATTCTGCACTGCAAGTCCTTTCGGAGACTGAAGGACAAGACGCAGGTGTTCCTGTCGCCGCAGGGAGATCACTACCGGACGCGGCTGACACATACACTGGAGGTATCGCAGATTTCCAGGACAGTAGCGAAGGCGCTGCGGCTCAATGAGGATCTTGTCGAGGCAATTGCTCTGGGGCATGATCTTGGGCACACTCCATTCGGCCATGCCGGGGAGAGAACTCTGAACAGGCTCTGTCCGTCGGGGTTCCGTCACTATGAGCAGAGTCTCCGTGTCGTGGAAAAGCTGGAGAAAAACGGGGAGGGGCTGAACCTCACCTGGGAGGTGCGGGACGGAATTCTGAATCATCAGATGAGCACGACACCGCACACGCTGGAAGGAAAGATCGTGCGGATCTGTGACAAGATTGCGTATATTCATCACGACATGGACGATGCGCAGCGGGCGGGAATCATCAGCGAGGACGATATTCCGATTACGTTGCGGATGACACTTGGATATACTTCCCGCGAGAGGCTGAATACACTGGTGATGGATCTGATCGCCAGCAGCCGGGACCGCGATGATATCCGGCAGTCGGAGCAGATCCATGACGCGATGATGACCTTCCGCAAGCTGATGTTTGCGGATGTATACACAAATCCGGTGGCAAAGTCCGAGGAGATTAAGGTGGACAGGATGCTGACAGAGATGTATGGATATTACGTCCGGCATCCGGAGCTTCTCAAGGGAGAATACCGCAAGATGCTGGAGCAGGGCGAGACACCGGAGCGGGTTGTCTGTGATTACATCTCCGGGATGACGGACCAGTACGCGATTCACAAATTCCGGGAGATTTACATTCCGAAATCCTGGGATGTATTGTGACAGCAGCAGAACATTCAAAAAATAAACAGACCAATGATTTTGCATGGTCAGCGTTAAGTAAACTCAGTTTACGTGTATCAATTGGTCTGGGCAGATAGTGAATGCTCTGGCAGTGAAGCATGGTCGCGCAAAGTGCGGATACCTGCAGGATCCGGGGAGCGCGGAGCAGGCAGCAATCCGTGTCATATACAAGCCGCGGCACGATGTATCTCCCGTATGGCGGCTTGCATAGCTAATCGTCAGTCGGACAGTGATACCGTCAGATACGGACAGGAGGTTTTTTGAGGAATCATGCGATATACAGATGAGGTCATCGAGGATGTCCGTGAACGGAATGACATCGTGGATGTGATCTCTCAATATGTGAAGCTTCAGAAGCGGGGCAGCAATTATTTCGGGCTGTGCCCGTTTCATAATGAAAAATCGCCGTCTTTCTCGGTGAGCCGGGACAAGCAGATGTATTACTGCTTCGGCTGCGGCAAAGGCGGAAATGTGTACACCTTTCTGATGGAATACGAGAATTACAGCTTTCAGGAGGCAATCAAGGCTCTGGCGGACAGGGCAGGCGTGAAGCTCCCGGAGGCGGAGTATTCGAGAGAGGAGCGGGAAGAGCAGGACAAGCGGTCGAGGCTTCTGGAAATCAATAAGCAGGCGGCACTGTATTATTATTCCAGACTCCATTCTCCGGCGGGACAGGCCGGACTGAGGTATCTGGAAGGGCGCGGGCTTACCGCGGAAACCATGCGGAGCTTTGGACTTGGCTATGCCGACAAATACAGCAACGATCTGTATCAGTTTTTCAAGAAAAAAGGCTACAGCGACGGGATTTTAAAGGAATCCGGGCTGTTTCATGTCGATGAGAAGCGGGGATTTTCAGACAAATTCTGGAACCGGGTCATGTTCCCGATTATGGACGCGAACAGCCGGGTGATCGGCTTCGGCGGCCGGGTGATGGGAGACGGAAAACCGAAATATCTGAACTCCCCGGAGACGCCTGTGTTCGACAAGAGCCGGAATCTGTACGGCCTGAATGTGGCGAGAAGGACGCGCCGGAAGAACTTCATCATCTGTGAGGGATACATGGATGTCATTTCGATGCACCAGGCGGGGTACACGAACGCCGTTGCTTCGCTGGGAACGGCGCTGACCTCTCAGCAGTGCTCGCTGATGAGCCGGTTCACGAAACAGGTTCTGGTCATCTACGATATGGACGGCGCCGGTGTGAAGGCGGCTCTGCGGGCGATTCCGATGCTTCGGACGGCCGGGCTTTCCACAAAGGTGGTAAACCTGAGGCCGCACAAGGATCCGGACGAATTCATCAAGGCAGAGGGAGCCGAGGCGTTCGAGCAGAGGCTGGAGGAGGCGGAGAACAGCTTCCTCTTCATGGTCCGCATGACCGAACAGAATTATGACATGAACGATCCCGGCGAGCGAAGCAGATTTTTTCACGAGGTGGCGGCCATGCTTCTCGAGATCGAGGATGAGATTGAGAGAAACAGTTACACTGAGGCAATCGCGAGAAAATATCACATCGAGCAGAGCATGCTGGTGTCGCAGATCAACCGGGAGGCGCTGAAGGGCGTGGGAAGAACTGAGATCCGGCCGCCGAAGAGCACCGATGCGCGAAGGCAGAAGGCAGCCATGGCAGCGGCTCCGGCGGACAAGGAACAGAAGCTGATGCTCACCTGGATTGCGGGACAGCCGGACCTTCTGGAACGGCTGAAGGACTATCTGTCACCTGCGGATTTTACCAACCCGATGTACCGGGAGGTCGCGGAGATGGTCTGGGAACAGGGAGCGAAGGGCAAAATAAGCCCGGCCGCCATCATCAATCATTTCGAGGACAGCGCGCAGCAGACAGAGGCCGCCTCTCTCTTCAACACAGATATCACACTAGACAGTCCGGCAGACCGCAAGAAGGCGCTTTTCGATGTGCTTTGCCGCATGAAGCGGCAGAGCATCGACAAGAGAGCTGATGAGCTGGACCCCGCGGATATGCAGGGATTCATGAAGATCATGGATGAGAGAAAAAAGCTCGATCAGCTTCGGGCAAGAGGACTGCCGGAAAATATTTTTTCATAGGAGAATGTTCATGGAAGCAGATAACAAGAAATTGCTGGAAAAAACCAAAAGCCTCATTGAGGTAGCCAAGAAGAAGAAAAACGCTCTCGAATACACGGAGATCGTCGAGTATTACAAGGAAATGAACCTCAACGAGAAACAGATCAAGATGGTTGTGGCATATCTGGAGGATCACGACATCGATGTTCTCCGGATCCAGAGTGAGGATGAGGAGCCGAATGACGACATGCTCCTCCTCAGCGAGGAGGGAGAGGACGATAACGAGGATACCGATGTTGAGAACATCGATCTCACGGTTCCGGAGGGCGTCAGCATCGAGGATCCGGTCCGGATGTACCTGAAGGAAATCGGAAAGGTGCCGCTTCTGACCGCGGATGAGGAAATTGAGCTCGCCAAGCGGATGGAGGACGGCGATGAAAACGCGAAGAAACGCCTGGCGGAGGCAAACCTCCGTCTGGTTGTGTCCATCGCGAAGCGATACGTAGGCCGCGGCATGCTTTTCCTGGATCTGATTCAGGAGGGAAACCTCGGTCTGATCAAGGCGGTAGAAAAGTTCGATTACCGGAAGGGATATAAATTCTCAACCTACGCGACATGGTGGATCCGCCAGGCTATCACGAGAGCGATCGCCGATCAGGCCCGCACCATCCGTATTCCGGTACATATGGTAGAGACCATCAACAAGCTGATCCGCGTCTCCCGCCAGCTGCTGCAGGAACTCGGCCGAGAGCCTACGCCGGAGGAGATTGCGAAGGAGATGAATATGTCGGTGGACCGTGTGCGTGAGATCCTGAAGATCTCACAGGAGCCGGTATCTCTCGAGACCCCGATCGGCGAGGAAGAAGACAGCCATCTGGGAGACTTCATTCAGGACGATAATGTTCCGGTGCCCGCAGACGCGGCTGCCTTCACGATGCTGAAGGAGCAGCTGGAAGAGGTGCTTGGAACGCTGACCGAGAGGGAACAGAAGGTTCTCCGGCTCCGCTTCGGCCTCGATGACGGAAGAGCCAGAACCCTCGAGGAGGTCGGAAAGGAATTTAACGTCACCCGTGAGCGAATCCGGCAGATCGAGGCGAAAGCACTCCGGAAGCTGCGTCATCCGAGCCGAAGCAGAAAGCTGAAGGATTATCTGGACTGATATACCAGTCAGCAGAAGAACACTGAAGGGATTATCCGGACGGATATACTGATCAGAGACAAGAGGCGGGAGGATTATCTTGACGAATACACCGATCATCAACAAAATGTCAGAGCGGCTGCTGTCGGTGGCCTCCCTGGTGACGCCGGGCAGCAGGACGGCGGATATCGGAACGGATCATGGATATGTGCCGGTGTACCTGGTGGAAAATGGAATTGTGGCCTCTGCCATTGCCATGGATCTGCGAAAAGGACCGCTCGCCAGGGCACAGGAGACGGTGAACGGCGCCGGACTCTCGGACCGGATCGAGCTGCGAATCTCGGACGGTCTGGAAAAGCTGAAGCCGGGGGAAGCGGACACGGCCGTGATTGCGGGGATGGGAGGCATGCTGATCTGCCGCATCCTGACGGCGCATCCGGCAACCACAGCGTCCCTGAAAGAGCTGGTTCTGGAACCGCAGTCGGAGGTGGACAAGGTCCGCCGGCTCCTTTCGGAGATCGGATTCGCGATCACAGATGAACGAATGATCTTTGAGGACGGAAAATACTACCCGATCATCAAGGCAGAAAAGCGCCCGTCTTCTCCGGCAACACATAATGAGATAGAAGGGCACCTTGAGCCGTCTTCTCCGGCAGTCCTCAGTGAAATGGAGGTGCACTTTGGCCCGGTTCTGCTCCGGCGCAGGGATCCGATCCTGAGAAAGTATCTCGCGTGGCAGATTCAGGTCAACGAGCAGATCGCTGGAAGGCTCGCGGCGGCAGGCAGCGGAAATTCCATGCAAAGACTTCAGGAAGTAAAGGAGGAACTGCGGCTGCTTCTGGCCGCATACAGCAGATATGAGATGTGAAGAGATTATTCAGAGACTGGAACAGGGATATCCGTTATCCTGCGCGGAAGAATGGGACAACCCCGGACTGCAGGTGGGTCGCAGAAACCGTGAAGTACGGAAGATTTTTGTCGCCCTGG
The DNA here is from genome assembly GCF_052119185.1 of Bilifractor sp. LCP19S3_H10. Lineage (NCBI taxonomy): Bacteria > Bacillati > Bacillota > Clostridia > Lachnospirales > Lachnospiraceae > Bilifractor > Bilifractor sp. LCP19S3_H10. Next base: position 21,520 of record NZ_JBQKFT010000023.1, on the reverse strand, counting down.
ACGCGACGGAACAGACGATCCGGGAAGCCGTGGAGTGGGGAGCGGACCTTATGATCACGCATCACCCGCTCTTATTTCACAGCATCAAGCAGGTGAACGACGACAGCTTCATCGGCAGAAGAATTCTTACCCTGATTGAAAACGATGTGAACTGCTACGCGATGCACACGAATTTCGACGTCCTTGGAATGGCGGAGCTCAACGAGAATCAGCTGAACCTGCAGAATGCGCATGTTCTTGACGTTACACGCGAGAATGAAGGCGTCGAGGAGGGAATCGGACGGGTCGGCGATCTGGAAGAACCGATGACACTGTATGATTTTTCTGTGGCGGTCAGACGTGCCTTCGGGCTCTCAACCGTGCGCTGTTATGGTCTGAAGGAACTGGAGGAAACCGAGGAAGAATCCGGAGATGACGGATTGCTGGTGAGCCGTGTGGCAGTATGCGGCGGGTCCGGCAAGAGTCTGATTGACCGGGCAATCGACGAGGGCGCCCAGGTTCTCGTGACCGGGGATGTGGACTACCACAGCGCGATTGACGCGATGGCAAGAGGACTGTATATCATCGATGCGGGACACTACGGCACAGAGTACTGCTTCATCGATTACATGGTGAAGAAGCTGACCAAGCTGTTTCCGGAGTGCAAAGTCCGCGGCGCGAAGATCATTCCGCCGTTCACGGTGATCTGAGCAGATAATTAAGATAAGGAAAAAGAAAAAAGGCGGAATGCTCTGGCAAATCTCACAGAGTATTTCCGCCCGTTGCTTTCTTATTTTATCCGTACACATCGCACTCATCGGATTTACATCTGTTACATTAGCGATGGATCTTCAGGCAGATGGTAAGTGACTGAGAGGAGATTTATATGTCAGGAACATTTCAGATTCAATATCAGGGAAAGCATTTCGAGGTAACCGAAGGCACTCGTTACATCGATTTTATCGGAGCACACCCGCTCCCGGATAACCTTCCGGTTCTGCTGGTTCTGGCAAACGGAAGACTTCAGGAGCTGAACCGGCCCGTGAAGGAGGATTGCGTGGTCGAGCCACTCACGATCCGGGATCAGATCGGCATGGCGACCTACCGCAGAAGCCTGAATCTGCTCTTCAACAAGGCGGTTCTGGATGTGGAGAAGAGGCGCAATCCGGGAAAGGATATCCGGATCACGCTGAATTTTTCAAATGGAAACGGATATTACTTCACCTTCAGCGGAGAGGAGAGACCGGATGAGGAATTTACTTCTCTGGTAAAGAAAAGAATGCAGGAATTGGTGGAAGAGGACCTTCCGATCTGCAGAAAGACACTATCCACCTATGACGCGATCCGTTCTTTCCGGAAACAGGGGATCGCCTACAAGGAAAGACTTCTGAAATACCGCAGAGTATCTACGGTGAACCTGTATGTGCTCGGCGATTATCAGGACTATTTCTATGGCTATATGGTACCCGGCACAGGCTGCCTGAAGGTATTTGATGTCTGCTGCTATGAGGACGGGGTGGCTCTGGTCTATCCGAAGCATGACGAGCCGGACCATGTTCGCCCATATACACCCTTCCCGAAGCTTTTCAAGGTACAGTCGCTTTCAGAAGACTGGAATTCGCGGATGGGAATCCAGTCGGTGGCGGACCTGAATGATACAATTACAAGAGGAGATATTGAACATAAGCTGCTGGTGGCGGAGGCACTTCAGGAAAGCCGGATGTCTGACATTGCGCAGGACATCCGGAAGCGGGGCAATGTGAAGTTTGTCATGATTGCCGGTCCGTCATCGTCCGGCAAGACCACGTTCTCCCGCCGGCTGTCGATTGAACTTACTGCCCACGGGCTGACCCCGCACCCCATCAGTCTCGACAATTTTTACCGCGACAGACAGTACTGCCCGAGGGATGAGAATGGAGATTATGATTTTGAATGCCTGGAGGCCTACGATCTGGAGCTGATCCGCGAGGTACTGAGTGATCTGGTGAATGGAAAAGAGGTGGAGCTTCCGTACTTTAACTTCCTGACCGGCCAGAGGGAGTATCACGGTCAGAAGCTGCAGATGAAGAATTCGGATATCCTGGTCATCGAGGGGATTCACGGACTCAATCCGAAGCTGTCGGAGCACCTGCCGGCGGACTGTGTGTACCGTGTCTATATCAGTGCCCTGACCCAGCTGAATATCGACGACCACAACCCGATCTCGACAACCGACGGCCGCCTGCTCCGTCGCATTGTCCGCGATTACCGGACCCGGGGAACCGACGCTCTGGAGACGATTCGCAGATGGCCGTCGGTTCGAAGAGGCGAGGAAAAATATATTTTTCCCCACCAGGAGAACGCGGATGTGATGTACAATTCGGCGCTGATCTATGAGCTTTCTGTTCTGAAGATCTATGCCGAGCCGCTGTTGTTCCAGGTGCCGGAGGATGCTCCGGAATATCTGGAGGCAAAACGGCTGCTGAAGTTTCTGGACTATTTCCTCGGGACGCCCTCGGAAAGCGTGCCGGTGAACTCCATACTCAGAGAATTCATAGGAGGGAGCTGTTTCGACGTATGAAAAAAATCATAAGAATCTCAGGATACATTCTCATGGCGATCGGCACCATCTGCCTTTTTGGAGCGCTGTTTATCGTGATCGGCGCTGCAATCTGGAATATAAATTTGCTCATATACGGAGATCACACATTGACCATTGCGCTGATTCTGATCGCGGCATGCCTGGATGCGCTGGGATTTATGCTGCGGTGGATCAGCGGGAAGATGGAAGACTGAGAATACGATGAGATATCAAAAACGTTTTCGATAAAAGAATGTGTTTACTTTCATTTTTATTTGTGATATAAAATCTTAATAGAAATAATTCCTATTTTTATATTGTGGATCATATTCTAGAAAGTAATCAGGTAAAACTTTAAATAGTTACAATACAATTGGTAAATAAAGAGCATCTGACATAAAACGGAAAATCAGAGTTTAGAGAGGATATTGGATAAGTGGCGGAAGAAAAAGTTTCTCAGAAAAAAGGAGAAATGAGCAGGAATGACCTTCGGCGTCTTCGGAGATTGGATTTACTGGAATTGCTTCTGGCAGAGCGCGAAGAAAATGAACGATTGAGAGAAGAGATGCGTCAACAGGAAATAAAGATGCAGGAATTAAAATGTAAGCTTGAAGATCGCAGAATTTGTATTAGCAAAGCAGGGAGTATGGCAGAAGCTGCACTTGCGTTAAATCATATTTTTGAGGATGCAGATGCGGCGGCAAAACAGTTTCTAGACAGCATACGTGAAAAAACAGAAGACTGTTCGAATAAGAATTAGAAAATAAAGGTCTGCAAAATCAATTTAGGAGATGGCGGCTTGTATTCCGATAATCAGATATAGATGGAGCTGGTAAAAGTTGAATTTATATTCAGAGAACAATGTAGACAAAAAGCAGAGAGCAAAGCTGAAAGACCAGAAAGTAAAACTGAAAGAACAGATGCCGTCTGTTGATTCTCTTCGTGTGGAAATTGCTAAGGAAAAGTATAGGCAGCGGTATGTACATAGTTTTCGCAGCTTACTTTATATACTTATTTTAGCTGTGGCAGTAGGAGTTTTGCTTGCCACTTTATGGTTTCCCGTGCTTCACATATATGGTGATTCTATGAGCCCGACACTATCTGAAGGAGATATTGTTGTTTCTGTCAAGAATGGAAAATGGAAACAGGGAGAATTGATATGTTTCTGGTATAACAATAAAATACTGGTTAAGCGAGTCATTGCAGGACCCGGTGACTGGGTAGATATCACGAACGATGGAACTGTTTCTGTCAATGGCACGACATTGGTGGAACCTTATCTTTCGGATAGAGCACTTGGAAATTGTGACATTTCACTTCCCTATCAGGTCCCTGATAATTCTATTTTTGTAATGGGTGATAATAGAAGCGTTTCAATTGATTCACGAAGTTCGGTGGTCGGCTGTATCCCTGAGGAACAGATTGTAGGGAAAATTGCATTTAGAATTTGGCCGTTTCGCAGATTTGGTTTCATCAAGCAGTTAGCAAAGAATTCTTGAATTTCATATAATCCAGAATCAGTCTAAATGTTCATAATGTAAAATGATAACGCTTGATAATCGCTTTTTCAGGGAGAGATAATATCATGAGATTTAAAAACAAACATTCTTTTCATAAAAAGCCAGGATGGCTGCGAACGATTCTTGCACTGACCGTGATGATTCTCACCATTTCCGCTTTGATATATCCAGCTGCCGCGATGAGCGAAGATACTGGAATGCAGCAGACGGAGGAAGCCCAAAATGCGGACACAAAGGAGATGGGCGCTTTAACTACTACTGCACAGAAAACTACGCAGACAGAAGCTGAAGAATCCGAAGATACAAAAGCTGTTTCATCGTTGTCATCCCCAAGTACTGATAATGAAAAGTATCATGAGCAGGATGACTCTGCGGAAGTAAAATCGACACCTATACCGGAGGCATCTGCAGAGACAGAAGAGGAGAAAAACATAGATCAGAGCGCTTTATCATCTGCCCCCAGACAGACACTTATGGCGTCTGCGGCAGATGCGGTATCTCCTATAGATTTTGGACATTATAATACAACAGTTTCAAAGCTGGAGTACCGTAATAACAGCTCGGATCAATGGCAGACATTGAGTGATCATACAGATGGATTGACACCGGACACCCAGGTGCGCATAACCGTTGAATTTAATAACATTCCTCTTCAAAATCTTCATGATGCAGGAGGAAGGGCATTTCTGACGCTACCAGAGCAGTTTACAGGAATCGCAACCACCAGCGAAGGGACAATCACAGAGGATTCACAGCGGGTCGGCAAACTTTCGGTAAGCGGTAATCAATTGAATTTTTCCTTTGACTTGACATGGCTTGAGGGAAAAATCTCCGGATTTGACAGTGTAGGTAGCGGTAGTGCCATTGTGACTGCATCACTGGATTGGACGAAAAAGGATGAAAACCAACAGATGAAAATACCGCTGGGGGATTCGAACATTACGGTCCGATTTGCAAACGATTTGGAGGCACAGTATGGCAACCTGACAGTTACAAAATCAAGGATTACCAGCAAACTGGTCCAAAAGGATGACGGCCAGTATTACCTTCAATATCAGCTGAAGGTACAGGCGGGAGGCAATGGCTATTCCATGCCAGATGTGGCGGTGACAGATGCCTTTACCGCTTATGCAAACTATATTGATTCGTATGTCGGGATACCCACACAGGAGATCGCAACGGATGATAAAAGCTTGACGGATGTTGTTACAGAGACTGTCACAGATGGCTCCGAAGCGCATGCAGGGGCAGGAAAGGTTTATATAACCGCGGAAGCTGCGACAGCGGATTCTCCGGTTCCCGGAACTTCAACGACAAATCCTACGCCTGGTACATTAGTGTGGAAGATCGGCGAAATGAAGTCCGGTGAAGTGCGTACGCTGACTTACTGGGTAAAGGTAAAGAACGAATATACAGGCATGCAGTCCCTTGGTACGCTGGAAAATACAGCTAAGGGGTATTCTAAGACCTATGCTCACGGAACATCAAAAAATACCTATACACCGACAGCGGGTGTAACATTGGGAAAGACGTTGAACGGAAATGTGAACTACAATCCGTCAGAGGGTAAGATCACAATCCCTTATAAAATAACGATTACGGGTAACCGTGATAATGACTGGACACTGACTAATCTGCAGCTGCATGATCTAATAACTGAGTATGGAAATATGACAGGAACGGAGTATGATGAGAACTCCTTCTGTCTGTACAAGGGAACGTCAGTTTCTCCTGAGAATAAAGTGCCTATGAACGATGTTACTTTTACCACGACGAACGGACAGGATCAGTTCTCTTATGTGCTCGCGAGTCTGGCTCCTGGGGAGACATATATACTTACTTACAACTATGTGGTTCCGTATGAGATTTACGCAGAGAAGGCAGCTTCCGGAGGTTATACGGTAAGCAACCAATTTTCGGTGTATTCCGATACAAGTAGAAACAACGGAAATAAGAGACTGAATTTTGTCAATCATAACGAGACCCTTGCTTCCAAGAAGTGGGATCGTAAGCTTGTAGGAGAGCGGGTTGATGCAGAAAAGCAGGTAACCATGACTGAGGGATCTGTTTATCAGCTGGACACGACATCCGGGGCTGTCGAATCTTCTAAAGATACATCCTTTAGTGTTCCCGTCGGTTCGCGTAAGTATCAGGTGCTTGTCAATGAGGCAGGGGACTGGGATACCAGTTCAGCAACCATGAGAGATACCTTAAGCGCCAAGTATCTTCAGTTTACCGGCTATGTGCAGGTCGATGCCTACAATGGAATTGATGGACTGTCCGGGCAGACGGACAAAGCAGTTCTGACTAAAATAACGGATCAGACGCCTTCCGCTACCCGCTGGTATAAAATCGACGGATCTTCTTCTTTTTCTCTGAAAGCCACCGATCTGGGACTGAGCGGCAGTCAGGCATATGTTCTTACCTACTACGCAAAGGAGTCAGGCACCGACGAGATAACCAGCACCAGTGTGACGAATACCTTTATGCTTTCAGGAGACGTGACAGGACCGAACGGGAAAAAATATACGATTGACGGGGTATCGGCATCTGTCACTGTCAAGGTGTCCGGCAGTGCGTCGCTTTCGGTAGAGAAACAACCATGGTATTATTCCTTCTCCACCGAAGCACAGCCGAGCGATATAACGTATGATAATCAAGCTCAAAGTGCAAGAGGAATGGCATATTGGGCTGTCATTGTGAAAGGAAATATCGCCAGTGGAGTACAGATTCAGGATGATTACAGCCAACTTACCAAAACGAAAAAAACCATGTATTTTCCTTACGCTGCGGTCAGTGGCGTGTACAGAGGGACAGAAGATGCGGTGGATCGTGCACTTGCCCTGAATGACATGCAATCTGTTATCGATCAGAAAACAACGTTGGGTCTGCAGCTTCTTGACAGTTCCTACTTTACGGTGGATACCTCCAATGGAATTCGTGCAGATGCTGTTTACAGGAATGATATTAATTCGGATGAGTTTGGTACAAGGACAGCCACGGTTACCTTTAATAAGGCAATCAATCTTAGCAGTAACGAAGAAGTTCTCATTATCTTCCGGACAATTCCAAGAAAGTCTTATAATCCGCTGGAGCGAGCTCAGAATTTTGAAAACGGTATCTATTATAAAAATGCAAATGATTCATCGTATTCTCATGTCATGGATGCCAGCATGACCGTCACTAAAACACCGGGTGTACAGAAAAACGCCCTTGGCACCTTTATCCTGACTTCCAGTGCGATCCGGGGAATCAGCGCGGATGGAACGGCATCAACAGGTAATCCTACGCTGAGCGGAGGTCTGGGAACCGGTGATATATCAACAGATTATTTACGCTCTGGAAAGGATAATTACAATTCGACTCCTGAAGCAAGTGCCATAGCGAGTGGAAATGGAACCTGGGCAGCTTGGGCGGTTTCTGTAAACGTGGCAGGAGATATTGCCGGGACGGCAACTGTCTCAGACATTCTTCCAGAAGGACTGGATCCTGGTTACGTGCGATTTTGGAGAGTTGGGACAGGCTACAGCACAGCAGATGGTGCGCTTCCGAAAACGGTTGATATTCCAGGACTTGACAGCGACGGAAACTGGGTGAAAAAAACATTCAACTCATACCAAGAGTATACGGCTACTGTAGACACCGGCAGTAAAACAGGAGCAATGTATACTAACATCTATTACTGGAACCCATCAACGAGGGAAATCCGGATGCAGCTGACAGGACTTCAGGCGGGGGGTACAACTGTATACCATGCAACCTTCCTGGTTCTGACGAAGGTGACGGATGAAAAAGTGCTTCAGAGCGGGGCAACAGTAACGCTGAGCAATGAAGCCCAGGTGCTTACGAAGGATGGAATTACATACAAGGATACGGCTACCCAGACCATTATCCGAAAAACGCTGACAAAAACTTTCACGGGGACAAAAACCACAGACTCAAATGGCAATGAGGGTTTCTCTAATGTGTCTGCTCCTTTCGAGTTGGAGGTGAATAATTATTCGGAGGATCTAAATCCAGAAGGATCTACAATCACACTGCAGGATATGATGAACCAGTACCTGATCATCGATCCAACGACAGTGAAAATTACATTGGCGGATGCCGGTACATTGACCGATGAAAGTGGCAATACAAAAACCTACAAGAAGGGAGATGTGCTGTCGGAGGGTCAGTACCGTATCGAGGTACAGGAAACAAAGGATGATTCCGGTCAGGTAACCGGGCAGACGGTACTGATTACGATTCCGGACAATCTGCACCTGAAAATCACCTATGACGCTACGGTGCGGGTCGGAAGAAACGATACGGTGAATGTTTCCAATTCCGCCAGCTGGAGCGGCTATTATAACTCCAGCAGCAACCAGGTGGAAGGATCTTATAAGTTCCTTGCTGAAGCAAGTATTTCAACGGATAGCCTGCCGGACATTAGTGTAAGAAAACTGGACGCGACAAATACGTCTATAGCGCTGGGAGGAGCCGAGTATACGCTGACAGAGGTGACCATGGATGCCAGTGGAAAAGTGGTGAAAACGGGGTATTCCTGGAGCGGAATCACTTCCTACGGGACAGACTCATCTGAGTATAATGCATCCGAATTTAAAGAAATGAAGAATACTCGGTCGGCAAGAACGTATACGTATTATAGTAGTAATAGTGAAGACAAGTTGATCAACGAAAAAGGGCTTCTGACCTTTGGAGGTGGAAGTAATTCTCTTTCCGGAGAGGGGTTGGTATCAACATTTGTGAGTGCAGACGACAGCATTGACAGGAAGTCACACGATCTCAAGTTTAATCAGATCTATCAGTTGCAGGAAACAAAGGCTCCGAAAGGCTATGTGCTGGACAGCACACCTATGTACATTGTCGTGGCGAGAGCAAATGATGAAGGACAGCTATTGGACAGCAATGGAAATAAGCTTACGATTCCTTCCAATGTTTATGTGTGGTCATCGGATCGCAGTTATTTGAGGACAGCTTATAACCGGAAGGGAACTATCACGGTCAATAAGCATTTTCGCGCATATGAATCAGATACGGATGGAACTCCGGTGGAGGGGACCTACACGTTCGGTCTGTATGAATATAACAGCGGTCAGATGGGAAAGCTTCTGAAAACCGCGACAGTGACCTATGCACGCGGGGCGGACGGAAAGAATGTCGGTATCCAGGGAAATCCGGCAACGTTTACGGGCCTGGATTTTCTGGACGAGAATGGCAACGGAAAAACTTATGTGGTTCGGGAGCTGGATGCAAATGGACAGCCAATCGGAGACGGATCCAAGTCAGAGATTAATGGAAGGTATTTCCAGGTACAGTATGATACCTATGGCAGTATATTAAAGCTCACCTCGGATTCACCGGATCAGTATACGAATATTGTGAATGTCATGCCATATGAAGAACTTCCGAATACCGGAGGAATCGGCACATGGCCGTACCTTATGGGAGGAGGAGCATTCATGTCGGCTGTGGCGCTTCTGTATCTGTACTACCGGAAAAGGAGACCACCAGTATGATCATCAAAAGTAAGACTATTCGCTCGAACAGAGCAAGAGATGGGGACAGGAATCCAAAACATATGAATTGCATTAGCAGGAGATCTACCAAAAATAACAAGGAGAATGACAGAATGAGACAGAAACCGCACAGAACAGGGTTTTTCGGACGACTGGTTGGATTGACAGCAGCGCTGCTTCTGGCACTGGCTATGGTGCCGATGGCGGCAGTGTCAGCCACAGCTGACACAACACAGTATAGCATTACCATCAAAGGGACTCCGGAGGGACATACTTATGCAGCATACCAGATTTTTTCTGGAACGGTAAATAGCACAGGTGATACCTTATCAGATATTCAATGGGGGTCAGGTGTTTCTTCTGATGGACAAACAGGACTGCAGAATCTGTACAATGTTACATCTGCAGAAGGAGTTGCTAGGATTCTGGCTCAAACAACAACAGGTCCGGATAATGCACCAAAGGATCCGTATGTTTTTTCCCAGCTGTTTGCTACTAACCCGAGTTGGCTGGGTAATGCGGAGACAACTACTTCTACAAGGAATAGTGATGGAACTTATACCATGTCGGTTAGCGGGGGCTACTACTTGATTGTTGACACTACAGCTGATGATAGTACTAGTACCACCGTTGATGCCTACACTCGTTTCATACTGAATGTTGCTGGTAATGTAACTGTAAACCGAAAAGCTGATGTGCCTACTGTTCAGAAAAAGGTGAAAGATCAGCAGTCAGACGGAACATTAGGGTCCTGGCAGGATTCGGCTGATTATGACATTGGCGATAATGTTCCTTTTAAGCTGACAGCGGTTCTGCCGTCAGACTATAAAGCTTATGTGAACAACAAGAGTTATTATATGCAATTTGTGGATGTTATGGGTCCTGGATTCACGCCCGATCTTTCTAGCATTAAAATGTATATCGGCGATAAAACGGATTCTTCAAGACTGAATGAGGGAAATTCATATCCCAAGGAAAACTATACAGTTGCATGGGATGAAGATACTCACACTCTTACGATCACAATCGATAATCTGACAAATATTACGGATGCTGCGGCGGGAGAAAGCGTGAGTTTTGAGTATAGCGCTACATTAAATGAAAATGCTGTCATCGGAAAGACTGGTAATGCCAACAAGGTTTCGTTGATCTATTCTAATAACCCGAATATAAATCAGGGAGGTAAGAAAGGAAAGACCCCAGAGGATAAGGTGAAGGTGTTCACCTATGGTCTGAAGATCAGTAAAGTGAATGAAAAAAATGAGGCACTTAGCGGGGCCTCGTTCACGTTAAAGCATAAAGAACCCGGAAGTAATTCTTATGAAGAAGTCGAGAGGCTTGCTACAGATGATGCTAATGCTACGTTTACCTGGACAGGGCTGGATGCTGGTGAATATCAGTTGACAGAGACAGCGGCGCCTGACGGCTACAACAGACTGACCAGACCCATCAGCTTCACAATCACAGCTGATCATGAGGTGACTTCAGATGATCCGAGTCTAAGAGAGGTTAAAGTTGATGGTGCTAATGTGTATGACATCATTTTTGCATGGGATAATTCGGGAGGTGATTCTAAAAACCTTCTGTCTGCTACTGTTAAGAATGAAAAGGGAGGTACGCTTCCTTCCACCGGTGGCAGGGGAACACAGCTGTTTTATCTTGTAGGCGGTATTCTTGCGGCTGGGGCTGGACTGACGCTGATTGCAAGAAGACGTTCGAGAAGAAGAGAAAAGTAATAGAAAAAAGAGGCCGCCTGTAAGAACAGGCGGTTGATGGTAGGAGGATGGAACAGAGGAAGATGCGGCTCGGTGGAGATAAAACGAAAAATGTAGACAGAAGGGAAAACCGCCGGAGCCGCCTGCTGACAATCATCCTGTTGCTGCTCTTTTTCACCGGCCTGGGGTTGGTACTTTATCCGTTTGTCAGCAATGCCTGGAATCAACGTCATCAGACAAGGATGATCGCTGATTATCAGCAGGCTGTAGCAGATATGGACCAGACAAAATATGAGGAAATGAGAGAAGCGGCACAGCAGTACAATGCAAAGATTGCCGCCCGTCCCTTCAGTCTTACACTGTCCGAGGAAGAGAAGAAAGAATACAATTCTCTCCTGGATGTAACGGGTACCGGTATTATGGGATATGTGGAGATCCCAAAGATTTCATGTATGCTTCCGGTTTATCATGGAACAGATGAGGGTGCGCTTCGAATTGCAATCGGACATCTTGAGGGAACATCTCTTCCGGTAGGAGGAGAAAGCACGCATTCTGTTCTGTCAGGACATCGGGGAATGCCAAATGCAAAACTTTTCAGCCAACTGGATAAACTGGTGGTTGGAGACACTTTTCGGTTACATGTACTTGATCAGGTTCTTACATACGAGGTTGATCAGATTCAGATTGTTCTCCCGGACGACATTTCATCGTTGGCAGTAACTAATGGAGAAGATTTTTGCACACTTGTGACATGCACCCCATATGGAGTTAATACGCACAGGCTTCTTGTGAGAGGGCATCGTGTAACTACTGAGACAGATGAGACTGCTCATATACCTGCAGACGCAACACAGATCCCACAGGTTACCGTTGCACTGGCACTCGGAATAGTGTTTTTCCTGTTATTTATCTTGATAGCAGGGCTGGTAAGAAGAAGACTTCCGATGAATCCGGAGGATATTTACAAATTTCCGGAAGAAAAGCAGGACAAAGATCCGTTTGGGATAAAGTAAACTATTGTGAGAGGAAATAACCATGAGTGAAAAGAGAAAAAAATCAGAATGGTCGGGTTACCATAGTGATCAGTCTGGTCTTTTATTTCAGTCTCGGCGCAGGCGGGCGAAGCACAGAAGTGTATGTATGTTTCTCTTTCTGTTATTGTGCTTTGTCTTCCTTTGTTTTCCTGTAAAAGGATATGCAGATAATACTAATCCTGCGGATCTGACACGCTCTTGTACATTGACGATTTCCTATCCGGCTGTTGGAACAGAGTTTCGCCTTTATCGTGTTGCCGATCTGATTATGGATTCGCGGTATGAAACTGTATCCTACAAGGTAAGCCCGGATTTTATAGGTGGTACAGTTTTAGAGGAGGCGCAATTTCCAGTTGCTCTGGATGTACAGACAGACTGGAGGGCAGCTTCTGAAACACTTGATTCTATCGTCACCCAATACCAAATTCAACCGTATATGAATGGAGACAAGAGGTGTATTGGCAAAATCGGTGATAATGGAACTCTTGTTTTCTCAAATCTTCCGCAGGGACTTTATCTTGTGTCAGCGGATCCGGTTGAATATCAGGGAGTATCCTATACACCGCTCTCTTCACTATTAACACTTCCTCAGCTGGCAGATGAAAGCAGTACGGCGTCTGCAATATCGTATGATGTTAGGACAGAGGTAAAGTACAGTTCTGAATCACTTCCGACGAGAATACAGGCGGTGAAGACATGGCAGGATATCGGTTCAGAAAAGAATAGACCGGATTCTGTAAAAGCGGTTTTGTATTGTGATGGAAAAGAGTATGGAAGCGTCACATTGAACGCATCTGGAAACTGGAGATATACCTGGACGGACCTTCCGGCAAATCATGATTGGAAGGTTGTAGAACAGACAGTCCCTGAAGGATATTCAATGACCGTTACAAAGACAATTTCATCGGACGGAACGGGAATTTATCATATTGTTAACACATTGAAAGAAAAAAAAGAGAAAGAAAAAAATGAGATTGTGCCTTCTGGATATGGGAGTGAACTTCCGCAAACCGGGCAGAGATGGTGGATTGTGGCTGTTTTGATATTATCAGGAGGTTTTCTGGTTTTTCTTGGAATGATCCTCAGGCGGAGAATACATTAACATGAAGCTGAAGAAACAAGTCAATACCAAGAAAAATGTCGGAGTCATCTTGATTACGGTCGGAACTCTCGTGCTTATTACGGCGGCTATTCTTGCCGCCGTGTATTTTTATATTGGGCAGATTGCTGGTAAAAGGGCGAATAAAACACAGAAAAAGTTGGAAAAGGTTATCTCCGAGACTACATTGTCGGAGGATGGATCCGGTATGGAAGATCTGGAAGACGGAGAAAGTGAAAATCTTTCGATGCCCACGGTGGAAATTGACGGGGATTTGTATATCGGATATCTGGCCGTCCCATCCCTGAATCTCAAACTTCCAGTGATGGCTTCCTGGAGTTATGAAGGACTGAAAAAATCTCCAGGGCATTATGCTGGCTCATATTATCAAAATAATCTTGTTATTGCAGGTCACAATTACTTGCGTCATTTTACAAAAATTAAAACACTGCCTACAGGGAGTCTCATTGAATTTACAGACGTGAACGGAGTAACAAGAAAATATCGAGTCGGGTGGTTTGAGACTATAAAACCGAAGGATATAAAAGAAATGTGCACTGGAGATTGGGATATGACGTTATTCACCTGTTCAGCAGATGGGACCCAGCGAGTAGCGGTCCGCTGCTTGCTTATAGAAAATTCTCCAGACAATCAGAACGGATAAGTTCGTTGTTAAAGGTTAACAGAATATTTGAGATACCATTATTCATTTGAAAAAGTCCAAAACTGAGATCAGATAAGGATATCCTGAAAAAGTCCAAAACTGAGATCAGATAAGGATGCCCTGAAAAAGTCCTGTACTTTTGCTTGTTTTGTGGTAAGATAATCAAGATTGGCTGCAAGTAGGACATACGGTCGCGGCCGGCGGGCCGAAAGGTGCCGGCTGAGGAAAGTCCGGGCTTCACAGGGCAGGGTGCCGGATAACGTCCGGCGAGGGTGACCTCAGGGAAAGTGCAACAGAGATATACCGCCCCTGGCTCCGTAAGGATACAAGGGCAAGGGTGAAAAGGCAGTGTAAGAGACTACCGATCCCCTGGTGACAGGGGATGCCATGTAAACCCCATCCGAAGCAAGACCGAACAGAAGGCAATGTGGCTGCCCGTCACGTCTTCAGGTAGGTCGCTTGAGCCTGCCGGCAACGGCAGGACACAGATAGATGACCGTACGCGACATAACCCGGCTTATCGTCCTGCTTGCAGTCAATTGTGGTTGAGATTTCAGAGACTTTGTTTCATAATGGATGAAGGATAGTGAGAGATGATCACACTATTTTTTATCCATAGAAACAAAGTCTTTTTATTTTCAGAGATTTTTGCTGTTTTTGAATTGGCGGCTAATTTTGAATTCATGGAAACAATGCTTTTTTCAGAGCGTGTTTTTGTGAGAATTGAAGTGAGGGATGAAATGAGGAAAAATGATATCAGATCAGAAAGTAGGGGAGTTATGCCCCGGATTATTCTTGCCTCAGGATCTCCGCGGCGTCTGGAACTGATGCATCAGGCGGGCTTTTCGGTCGAGGTGATTCCGAGCCACGCGGACGAGAAGGTAAGCAACGGAACACCGGACGAGGTGGTGCGCTGCCTCTCAAGACGAAAGGCAGAGGATGTCGCCGGCGAAATACTAAATCCCGACAAATCACAACTTTCTGCATGCATCATACTTGGCGCCGATACGATCGTTGTACGTGACGCGGATATTCTCGGGAAGCCGTCGAGTCCGGAGGAAGCAGCGGAGACGCTGCGAAGTCTCTCCGGAAGAAGCCACGACGTTTATACAGGCGTGACTCTTGCGAAGGTGGAGAAGGGTGAAATACAGAGAGAGGAAACCTTTTCCGTGCGGACAAGAGTATATGTCTGTCGGCTCACGGACAGAGAAATCCGGGAATATGTCGAGACGGGGGATCCGATGGACAAGGCAGGCAGCTATGGGATCCAGGGTATTTTCGCCAGATATATAGAAAAAATTGAAGGCGATTACTATAATGTAGTTGGACTTCCCGTTTCAGCCGTCTACCATAAGCTTGAAGAGTGGAGCGTTTCGCGGGAATAATATCAGCGCGATGTTTCAGGCTTTGTGACGCGGCATAGTGCACACGGAAATGAACCCAATACGCACATCTTGATACTGCAGGAGGAAGAGAACATGTTCAGGAACCTTGGAGAAAATATCAAGAAGAAGCTGCTCGCGGTCAATATCTGGTCGCTGATTCTGCTCATCGTCGGAATTTTTCTGCTGGTGCGGCCGGAGAGCACGCTGTTTGTGATTTGCAGACTGCTCGGTGTGGCGATGATCGTGATTGGAGCGCTGCTGATCGCCAGCTATATCAATATGCGCGGTGAACCTGTGGCGGCTGGCGCGCTGGCCGGCGGTGTCATCCTTGCGGCTTTCGGAATTTTTATTTTAGCGAGGCCGGATGTGATTGCGGCCTTTGCTGGAATTCTATTTGCCGTGATCCTGATTTCGTATGCCTGCGGTCAGTTTGTGGAGATGAGCACGCTCCGGACCTTTCATGACGACAGATGGTATCTCTGTCTGATCGGCGGAATCGTGACACTTATTCTCGGTGTGGTATTCCTGTTCCATCCGATGCGGCTGACCTCCGTACTGGTTCAGGTTGCCGGGGCGGCGATGATTTACGCGGCGATCTGCGGCTTCGTCTTTCATAAGCGCACCGCGGATTTTGCCTCTGAGGTCCACGACGCGGCGGAGGAGTTCCGCCGTGCGGAGGATGAATTTGAGGATGAGATGACCGGGCGCCCGCATTATGACGAGAATGGTCAGGAAATCATAGACGGGACAGCGACGGAGGAAGACGTCGATGACCGAAAGTAAGAACAACCCGCAGCGTTTTTCCCCGGGATGGGGAGAAGCGACTGCGGGTTTTTGTTTTGTCTCACTTGATTCCACATATGCATTTGCGGTAAAATAACTCGAATGCAATCCGCAGCTTATCCGGCTGTGGTGCCATAGTAGCCATTGTCATTTATTTAGCTTACGTTTAAGGAGGCTTATAATGCACAGACAGTTGAAGAATCTGAGACATGTCATGTCACCGCTGGATCTTTCTGTTGAGGAGCTCGAGCATATCATGAAGCTTGCGGCGGATATGGAGAAGAATCCGGAGAAGTACGCGCATGTCTGCGATGGTATGAAGCTGGCGACTCTTTTCTACGAGCCCAGCACGCGAACAAGGCTCAGTTTTGAGACGGCCATGCTGAATATGGGCGGAAACGTCATCGGATTTCACTCGGGCAATACCAGTTCCGCTACAAAGGGAGAGAGCGTGGCGGATACCATCCGCGTTGTAAGCTGTTTTGCAGATATCTGCGCGATGCGTCATCCGAAGGAAGGGGCTCCAATGGTGGCCGCGGCAAAATCCTCGATTCCGGTCATCAATGCGGGAGATGGAGGCCATCAGCACCCGACGCAGACGCTCGCGGATCTCATGACGATTCGCCAGACCAAGGGAAGACTTGGAAACATGACTGTCGGCATCTGCGGCGACCTGAAATTCGGCCGCACCGTCCATTCGCTGATCAGCGCTCTGGTGCGTTATCCCGGCATCCGCTTTGTGCTGATCTCGCCGGAGGAGCTGAAGCTTCCGTCGTATGTCAAGGAGGAACATCTGGATCCGAACCACATTGAATATAAGGAAGTGATCCGTCTGGAGGATGCGCTTCCGGAGCTCGATATCCTCTACATGACCCGGGTGCAGAAGGAGCGTTTTTTCAACGAGGATGACTACATCCGCATGAAGGATTTCTACATCCTGAATGAGGAAAAAATGAAGCTTGCGCCGAAGGATATGTATGTGCTTCATCCGCTTCCGCGTGTGAATGAGATCTCGGTCGATGTCGATGACGACCCGAGAGCCGCTTATTTCAAACAGGTGTACTGGGGTATGTATATGAGAATGGCACTGATGTTCACGCTTCTTGAGCTGGAGGTAAAATAAATGCTGAATGTAGGTTCTATCGAGCAGGGATTTGTATTGGATCACATCAAAGCCGGCAAGGCGATGACCATCTATCATGACCTGAGACTGGATCAGCTGGACTGCTGCGTCGCGATGATCATGAATGCCAGAAGCAGTAAGATGGGCAGAAAAGACATCATCAAGGTGGAGTGCCCTGTCGATCAGCTGGATCTGAACATTGTCGGATTCATCGATCCGAACATCACCATCAATGTCATTGAGCATGGAGAGATCGTCGAGAAGAAGGCACTCGGTCTTCCGAAGGAGATCCGCAACGTCATCAAATGCAAGAACCCCAGATGCATCACATCCATCGAACAGGGGCTGGATCAGGTGTTCATCCTGACGGATCCGGAGCATGCGGTATACCGCTGCAAGTACTGCGAGGAGAAGTATCACGGACATCGGAGAGACTGACAGTAAAGAACGCTTTCCGAAGGCAGCATTGTCATGAGACGCAGGTAACAAACTGCGATTCCGAAAGCAACAATGCAGGGAAATGCGCGGGAAACGGACTGCGCTTTTCGAAGACAGCAGTTGAGAACGGAAGATTATTCTGGGGAGGAGACTATGGATCACATTATTTCAAAATTACTGATATACGGAAGCATCCCGGAGGATTGTATTCTCGCGCAGATGGGGGATATCTGCCGGAACGCGCGGGAGAAAACGCAGTCGAAGGATGTGCTTCGCACACGCTGCTTTCATGAGGTGAAGAGGATTCTGAATATCGCGACGGACTACGCTTTTGACAAGAACCTCTGGCACAATTATCTGACCTTCCGGCTGATCACGGATGAGAACTCCTTCAGTCTGACCTGCGAGAAGGTCGGCGCAAGCGACGGAAGTGTCAATTATTTCGCGAGAAATGACTTCAAGGCTTACAAGGAGCTCTTCGATTATGATTTCAGCTGGCTGGAGGAGGAACTCGGCATCGACTGCTTCTCGAGAATTCTGGACTACAAGGCCATCGTGAAGCCGGAATTGATGTACAACAAGAATGTCAGCGAAAAGGTCAGGACGCTCAGTGAGAAGCTGGAGCAGGCCAGGGACGAAAATGAGTTCTTTGATGCGGTGACCGGATTTTACCGGGATTACGGAGTCGGAATGTTCGGCCTGAACAAGGCGTTCCGCATTGCTTCCGATGAGAACAACGATGTCACCTTCCACGCCATCAACAACATGGAGAAGGTGATGCTGGATGATCTGATCGGCTATGAGATCCAGAAGAAGAAGCTGGTGGATAACACAAAGGCCTTCGTAGAGGGAAGAAAGGCAAATAACTGCCTGCTCTATGGCGATTCCGGAACCGGAAAATCGACCTGCATCAAGGCAATTGTCAATGAGTTCTATCCGGACGGTCTGCGCATGATCGAGATCTACAAGCATCAGTTCAAGGATCTGTCGAATGTGATCGCGAAGATCAAGAACCGGAACTACAAGTTCATTATCTACATGGATGACCTGTCCTTCGAGGAATTTGAGATCGAGTACAAATTCCTGAAGGCAGTCATCGAGGGCGGTGTCGAGACAAAACCGGCAAATGTTCTGATCTATGCGACCTCGAACCGGAGACATCTGATCAAGGAAACCTGGAGTGACCGCGACGATGTTGTGAACGACAATGGAATCCACAAGTCAGATACCATGGAGGAAAAGCTGTCGCTGGTTCACCGCTTCGGTGTCACTATCGGATTCACAAAACCGGGTCAGCAGGATTTCTTCAAGATTGTCATCGGCCTGGCGAGAAGGAACGGCATCAGGCTGTCGGACGAAGAGCTGAAGGCCGGCGCCAACAAGTGGGAACTCACCCATGGAGGAATCTCCGGAAGAACCGCACAGCAATACATCAATTATCTGCTGGGGGATCCGGAGATTGAGAAAGAGACGAAACAGCAGGCGCATATCTGACGATTGGAAGAAAAAGATCGCACAGGGCAGGAAGAGATAGATTACATAGGGCAGGCTTGACTGAGTGGCAGTCGGCTTGCCCTTTCGCTCATGTTCTTGCCATTCCTGCTGATTGGGAGAATTTCCGTGAAACAGAAAGAAGTGTTTGTTGTGAAATGACTCAACGTTGCAGATAACGTTGCGAAAAAGCCATAATTATGGTATAAATAAGACATGACTGATGGAGAACGGAGGTGATTATATGCCACAGATCATTCCTATTAAAGATTTGAAAGATACAGCGAAAGTTTCTGAAATGTGTCATAAGAGTCCGGATCCTATTTTCGTAACGAAAAATGGATACGGCGATATGGTGCTGATGAGCATGGAGGCCTTCGAGGAGACATATCAGAAGGAGCAGCTCTACCGTGAACTGGAGATTTCAGAAAACCAGATTAGGACCGGAAGAACCAGAGCAGCCAGAGAAGCATTGTCTGATGAGAGGAAGAGTTATGGCTTATAAGCTCGAAATTCCCGAACATACAGCGCATCAGATTCACAAATGTATCAGCTATATTGTCAATACTTTGAGAGATCCTTCCGCGGCGAGTGCGGTTTTAGATGAAATTGAACACGCATATGATCTGCTTGAGAAAATGGCAGAATCTTTTGCTTTCTGCGAAGATCCATATCTGCAATCAAAGGAATACCGGAAATTGACATTGGAGAAGTATGATTATGTGTTCATCTACAGAGTAGATGGAGAAACAGTATATTTGGCAGGATTTTTTCATGTGCTGGAAAATTATCGTGCAAAGCTGTAATGTAAACAAGCCGTGGCAACATTTTGGCAATAACAGATCGGATAAATCAAATCAGAATATATTGACTAAGAACAAACGGGAGAATTATCAGCATGTCAGAACTGGATCATTATCGCGAGGAAATCGACAAGACGGACAAGGAGATCGTCCGCCTCTTTGAGGAACGTATGAAGCTTGTGGAAGGAGTCGCGGACTACAAGATCAAGAGCGGGAAGGAAGTCTTTGACGGCAAGAGAGAACAGGAAAAACTGCAAAATCTGTCTGGTCTGGCTCATTCGGAATTCAACAGAAGGGGTGTGCGGGAACTTTTCGAGCAGCTGATGGCAATCAGCCGGAAGCGTCAGTATCAGCTTCTGACCGAGAACGGGATTACCCTTCCGGCGGATTACGCGCTGATGGATCATCTGTATTTTCACAATGCCCGGGTTGTCTTTCAGGGTGTCTACGGAGCGTACAGCTTTGAGGCGATGAAGGAATTCTTTGATGATACGATCGAGAGCACCCATGTAAAAACCTGGAAAGAGGCGATGGAGCTTGTGACAAATGGAGAGGCGGATTTCGCAGTCCTGCCGATCGAGAATTCGACGGCGGGAAGTGTATCGGACATCTATGATCTTCTCCTGGAATACAACAACTATATTGTCGGAGAGCAGGTGCTGAAGATCGATCACATGCTGATGGGACTTCCCGGGGCAACGATCGATGACATCGACGTTGTTTATTCCCACCCGCAGGGACTCGCGCAGTGCAGGGAGTATCTGCAGAGCGAACACCCGGACTGGAAGCAGCAGAATGTACTGAATACCGCAATGGCAGCCGAGAAGGTGGCCCGCGAGGGACTGAAGAACCAGGCAGCCATCGCCAGCCGTTCCGCGGCAGAATACTTCGGCCTTCAGATCCTGAAGGAAGGGGGGCTATCGAAGGAGAAGAACTCCACCCGATTCATCATCATCTCCCACAGCCGCCGCTTCGTCCGTACTGCGCAGAAGATGAGTGTATGTTTCGGCGTACCGCACGCCTGCGGAACCCTTTACAACATGCTTTCCCATTTCATCTACAACGGACTGAACATGTACAAGATCGAATCCCGGCCGATTCCGGAGAAACCCTTTGAATACCGCTTCTTCATCGACTTTGAAGGAAACCTCAGCGATCCTGCGGTAAAGAACGCACTCCGCGGCCTCGAAGCCGAAGCAGTCGGACTTCGCCTCCTGGGAAACTACTGACTGTATAAGCTCTTCGAAAACGCAGTCAGGATCGTCACACGCGGAGCGTGTGTAAGAGCCTGACTGTGATTTCGAAGGCAACAAGTCTGAGCATGGAGAGACGCAAAAGCGGCTCGAGAATGCTCAGATTTGTAGGATTGCGGGAGTGCGAAGCACGGAGCAATCCGTAGCTTATACA
>NZ_JBQKFT010000022.1:0-39022 GCF_052119185.1 Bilifractor sp. LCP19S3_H10 | reverse complement strand
CCTTATTAAGTGAAAACTGCTTTAAATCATGAGTTTGGAATACATAGTCTGAAACATAATTACAGGCATCACGATAAACAGACATAGTTTCATCAAGCAAAACCTTGTCTGGATCAATGGCGACTACTTGAACTTTCGCTGTTATAGTCATCTGTTCCATAGAGGTACTCCTTTCGTCGATATTTCACTAAAAATAGTATATTGTTGTAGTTAGTGAATGCCAATAGCTATCAGAGGTAAACTATGAGAAATAGATATAATCGTCATAACAGACGAAAATACAGCCTAAAAGTACATATAGTTCTTGTAACTAAATATCGTAAGCAACTATTAAAAGGTTCTATTGCTGACGATGTTAAGCAAAAGATTTTTGATATAGCCAATACTCGGGACTACGAAATAATTACTATGGAAACAGACAAAGACCACACACATTTCTTAATAAGTTATGATACGACTGATAGGGTTTGCGACATTGTTAAGATTGTAAAGCAAGAAACAACATATTACCTATGGCAAAAGTATGGTTCGTTTCTGTCTCAACAGTATTGGAAGAAAAGGATATTTTGGTCAGACGGATACTTTGCTTGCAGTATTGGAGAAGTATCGTCAGCGACTATACAAAAGTATATTGAGAGTCAGGGTTGATGGCCAAAGATTTATAAGGCTCCTCCCACCACCTGAAGGTAGTGGGAGGAGCCTATGGTTGACGAAAGGATTTAATTTATGAACAACCTGTACCGTCGATATTACAGGCAACGGGCGTATTGTATCCATCATTGAGGATCCCGCCCTTTTCCTTAATGATATTCAGATTTTCCTCTAAATCATTGAGGGTAATCGCACTTCCTTTTAAGTCATAATACTTCCCATTTATTTCAAGCAACAGCGTCGGGAAGGATGTGACTCCTATTTTTCTTGCCTCATAAAAGTCCGGATGGTACTTGCCCTCTTCAGAAATACGGATGAACTCCTCTGCGATCTTGTCTGCAGGAAGGTCATAGGATTTGGCGATTGATCGGATCGTCTCCACGTCAGAAAGTGATTTGCCATCCAAATAGAATGCTTCATGCATCTTTGACGCAAGATTAACATGTTCTCCTTTAGGTAAGAAGCTCCTGAGAACTCCAAATCCTATTGCGGCATCATTCGAGTCAGGAACCATACTTCCCGTCTCTAACAGGTTCAGATATGGCTTGCCGAATTCCACTCCAAACATATCCGCAATTCTTTTATTCGTATCACTCATATACGGAAATGCCGAAAGCGAATGACCGTCCATAAATAATCCACCTGATAACGCCGTTACTTCCAATTCCGGATGTGCTTCAATAAACGGTTTAAGAATTGTTTCAAACCCATAGCACCATCCACAATAGCTGTCAAAAATATAATATACTTTCATCTAAATACCGCCTTTCTGTTTTTTATCCTGGTCACAGGCTTCTCATGCTGTCTCTTCGCATCCGCAATCGCTCTTCTCCCTGTTCGTCTGCACCCTCTTTGAGCATCGCCAGTATCTTCTCTTTGTCCTCCGGAAGATGTCCATATACCGGCATCATGTTGGAGACATTCGTCGCATCCAGCAGAGTGTGGATATCAAGCGTCTTCACAAAGGTATACAGTTCCTGTATCTTCTCTGTCTCTGTAGCCTCTACGAACTCACCTCTTCTTACTTCCTCCATAAGCGGTGTGTCAGGGAAGATCGAGAGCCCGGAAGCCAACACCCTGACGGGCGACAGATGATTCAACACTTCTGCCGTTTTAATGGCATGCCCCATACCATAATCATGGCCTCCCAGCCCGTATAAAAAGATGACAGAATAATGCATTCCTGCCTCATCCATCTTGGAGAGCTGTTCCACTATATCACTGGCATGATAGCCCTTGTTCATCTTATCGAGAACAGCATCATCGCCCGACTCGATTCCGAATACGATCATGTCGTATCCCATCTCTTTCAACGACTTCAGCTCACCTACAGACTTGTTCCTTACACTATCCACCCGGCCATATCCGCCGACGGAAACACCCCAGGGCAGGTATTCTTTTATCAGGTCCATGATTCTTTTAAGCCTGTCGCAGCTCAGCAGGAACGGATCTGCCCCCTGCAGAAAAATCCGCTTTACCTTCCATCCGGAATCCCGGATCTCCTGAAGATCCTCCCGTATCTCACTCTCCGGAGATACGGAAAAAGGTGCTTCCTTGTAAAAGGTGCAAAAGCGGCACTTATTATGCGAACAACCCGACGTTACTTGTAAAAAACAGGAACCAGCCTCATAAGGCGGTCTGACGATTCCACATGAAAAATGCATACGAATTCCTCCTCGTTTCTATATATCCTTATGTCTCGCTTTGTCGATATGTAATGGTTTAAATTAAACGGGATCTTCATCCCGTCTAATCTATGCACAACTTAAATTTCGTGACCGAAGTAATCTGCCAGCGCAGCGAGGGTCTCTTCATTCCGTCTGTAATATGTCCACTTTCCGTGCCTTTCGGAAAGAAGCAAGCCTGCTTTTTGCAGCATATCCAGATAATGAGATACGGTTGACTGTGATATCCCGGCTTTGTCGCGGATGCTTCCAACACACACACCGCCTTTCAGATCCACCACATCATCAAAATGTCCTCCCTGCGGCGGAAAGTTTTTCTCCGGTTCCTTCAACCACTCAATAATACTGAGCCGTGTTTCATTTGATAGTGCTTTAAAAATCTCAATCTTATCCATACGTTTATTATATCTATCTTTCGCGATATGTCAATTCTTATAAGCAAAAAAAATGGCTGATAGAGAAATATATCCTTTATACAGCTATTTCATATTTCTCTTTCAAATTATTCAACATACTGTACTTGATCATTCCCTCCAACTGCATTCTCCCGACTACTATCCCCGGAGCAATTCCCTGAGCTTTTGCAAATACCTTTTTCCATTTTGCTTATTCTTTCTTTTGTTTTTCATGTCTGATCAACAAATCCGACTTTATACAATCCAATGTTCTGCATTCTCTGCTCCGGCAAACCTTTCAAATGCATCTTCTGCATCACAGAGCAGTGTGTCGAGATCAATGTTGTTTTCAAAACAGTAGATTACAACAAGAATGTCCGTTGCAGAGTCAGTGACCATCGCCCTCGTAGAATCAGACATGGAGGACCCGAAGATTCCTTCATCATCCGCCAGCACAAGCATGTTCTCCATATCCAGAAAATCCTTGCCGATCCCTGTATAACCTTCGCCATGTTCCGCTTTGCGCAGCTTGATCGCACCATGAATCTGGCCGAGATCATATGACCCGACAGACAGGCCGCTTTTCACAGAGATCAGGTTATTCACATCGACGACAGAATTGATGTGGTACAGTTCATCCCCACGACGAACTCTGCGAATCAAAGCTTCAGATGAAACTCTATAGCGGCCCGGGTTTCTGCCAAAAGCCTTATAAGCCGAACGGCTGCCCTTTATGCCCGGAATCTCGCTCCACTCTTTTCCTTCCACGCAACTTCTCACCTGCGGCAGGACTTCCGCATTCATATAATCCCAGAAACGATCATCCGGCGCTTTCACATTTGCATGGAATCGTAAGATCCCAAGTCTGATCTCCGGATAGACGCTGAACAATTCCTTATCGATAGTCACATCATAATATTTCATACTGTCACTTCCGAAATTGAAATTATTTTAAAGTTTCGCACCTGTGTTCGCAGTTTACCCTGTATTGCCCTGCTTGTCAATATGAGAAGGCCTTTCGGCCTGTTTCAGGTCAAGCCGGAACTTAAACAGGCTTTCAATCAGCTTTGTTCTGATGTAGTCCTCCATATCAGAGTTATAATAGCCGTTCATCTTAGAGAAGTAGCGGATATATCCGGCATAGCGGTCAAGGACAGCCTGTATCGCTATTGGGTCGCCCTCTATGGCATCTGATAGAGCTTTCCTTGTATTGCTGAAGAATACACTTGGATCCATCCGGCACCGCGAGTTTATCAACGGACAGAAGATCTTTGCCACAATGTCAAGTGATGAATTCAATAAAAGTCAAAATCAAAGAGCAACATAACGTAATTCTATATTTTCTATCTTTCCTTACGCGACGATTGACTTGAGTTTCCGTAAACTGCAATAAAGAATAGATATGAAAGTTGTGTATATTCAACACAACAGATTTAGAGTTTCGTGAATAAGGCAGCGAAAACTCAAGAAGATTGACGCTTGACAGTTTCCTGAAAGTTCGCTACAATAATGAACGCAAAATTTAGTGGACTTTTCCGGATTCGATCATCTTTTTGCCACACAACTGTCTTGTGATAGTTGTGTGGCTTTTTTGTTGCCTGTATCTCGGAAGTATTAGCAGAATGGAGGACTATATCTTTATGGAAAAAAATTTTTTGTCTCTTATCAAGACGCGCCGTAGTGTACGGGCTTATAAATCGGAACCCGTCCCTTCCAAGGCTTTGGACGCTGTACTGGAAGCAGGGACTTACGCTCCTACCGGCGGAGGACATCAATCTCCAACCATCATTGCAATTACAGACCCCAAATATAGGCGGGAGATTGCAAAACTAAACGCAGAAGTGATAGGGAGCAACACAGACCCTTATTATGGCGCACCTGTCGTGATTCTGGTTTTGGCAGATGGCTCCGCAGGCACCTTTGTTGAGGACGGAAGCTGCGTCCTTGAAAATATGATGCTCGCTGCCCATGCCCTTGGCCTGGGAACCGTATGGGTACATCGGGAACGTGAGATTTTTGACAGTGAAAGCGGCAAGGCTCTTCTGCGGGAGTGGAAGCTACCGGAAACCTTGCGTGGCGTCGGGGCGATTGCATTGGGTTATCCGGCCCAGGAAGCCGGTCAGCCCGCAGCACGCAAACAAAACTATATTGTTCGGATTTAATGTTCCGCTGTCTGGCGCAATTTTTTTGCACCGGACAATTTGTGGAGAGGAGGGAAAGTATGCAGACCAATAATAAAATGGCGGTTGCTCCTGTTGGAAGGCTCATTTGGCAAATGTCGATACCGCCGCTAATCTCCATGTTCCTGCAATATTCCTATAATCTGATAGACAGTGCGTTTATAGCGCGGTTGAGTGAGAATGCACTAACGGCTGTTTCTCTGTCATTCCCAATTACAACACTGATGAATGCGTCGTCTATCTGGATCGGTGTCGGCGTGAATGTACTGATTGCAGGGTATCTTGGGGAGAAAAAGCAGGATGAGGCAAATACCACCGTCACACATGGATTGTTACTGGCCTTTGGAATTGGTGCTTTGCTCAATCTTCTGTCATTACTGATTATGAAACCCTACTTTGGGGCATTCACCAATAACGAAGAAATTTATCAGTTGAGTCTTGACTATTTGAGCGTATGTTCGTTCATGCAAATTCCAAACATGGTGCATATCGCAATCCAGAAGATGATACAGGCTACTGGGAACATGGTTGCGCCTATGTGGTTCCAGATTGCAGGAGTGGTCGTTAATTTTGTATTTGACCCACTCCTAATTTTTGGTATTGGTGTTTTTCCAGCTATGGGAATCCGTGGCGCTGCGGTGGCTACTGTTGCGGGCTATTTGTTATCCATGATTTTGGCATTTGCCTTGCTGCTGGGCAAAAAGCAGAAAGTGCAGATAAAGATCAAAGGATTTCATTTGCAAAAATGGCTGATTGGCCGTATTTTCACCCTTGGACTGCCGTCTTTTATTATGAATGCCCTTAGTTCTTTTATGGTGACTTTTGTAAACTTTTTTCTGGTCGCCTATTCCGATACGGCAATCGCTTTCTTCGGTGCATATTTTAAGGTGCAGCAGTTGATTGTCATGACGGTCAACGGGCTGATCCAGGGCTGTCTTCCTATTATGCGGTTTAACTACGGTGCGGGAAACAGAGATAGGCTGCACTCTGCTTTCCGCTACGGAACCGCTTTGGTCTCCGGTATGATGATACTGGGAACATTGACCGTCATTCTCTTTCCGGCGCAGCTTTTGGGATTATTTACGGCGTCGGAAGCCATGCGCTCCTTTGGAATATCCGCTATGCGGATAATGGCGGCAAGCTATCTGTTTTGCGGCCTTTCCACCATGATTTCCACCTATTTTCAGGCCACAGAAAAAGTAGGCTTCAGCATGACAATCCAATTATGCAGGCAGATGCTTTTCCTTGTTCCCGCCTTATGGTGTCTGGACAGATTGTTCCATCTGAACGGGATCTGGCTTGCATTTCCGGTTGCTGAAACCGCCACTTTTCTCGTTGCGCTTGTGATGATGGCATGGCATCGCCGCAAAATATCTCATAAGGTATTCCAAGGAGGAAAATGATGAATGACACTTTCATGAAAGAAAAACCGGTATTACCGCTGATTTTATCCATGACCCTGCCTATGGTTTTATCCATGCTGGTTAATTCTCTTTACAACATTATCGACAGCTTTTTCGTCGCACAAATTAGCGAGGAAGCTATGACGGCGTTATCACTGGTTTACCCGGTTCAAAATTTTATCAATGCTGTTGGAATTGGATATGGCGTTGGAATCAACGCCGTAATCGCCTTTTATTTGGGCGCTGGGGATCATGAAAAAGCGGATCAGGCCGCCACGCAGGGACTTGTGCTTGCCGTGATTCATGGCGTTGTTATGACAGTCTGCTGTATTACGATCATGCCGGTTTTCCTGCGGATGTTCACTTCATCTGAAGCGGTCATTGAACTTGGCGTCCGCTATTCTGTCGTTGCGTTCGCCTTTACACTCATTGTTACCGTCAGCATGGTGTTTGAGAAATTGTTCCAGGCAGTAGGAAACATGAAAACGACCATGATAAGCCTGATGTGCGGTTGCATCACAAACATTGTCTTAGATCCCGTTCTGATTTTTGGCTATGGCCTATTCCCGGAAATGGGAATCGAAGGCGCTGCACTGGCAACCGGCATCGGGCAGACTCTGACGCTTGCGATTTACCTTGTAGTCTATCTTGTGCGGCCAATTCGCGTGCATATTCGCAGGCAGTACATTCTGCCCAGCAAAAAGATGGTAATAAAGCTATACTCCATCGGCATTCCCGCAACCCTGAATCTTGCGCTTCCGTCTCTTTTGATTTCGGCGCTCAATGCGATTTTGGCGGCATATTCCGAAGTGTATATTCTGGTTTTAGGAATCTATTACAAATTGCAGACCTTTATCTATCTGCCAGCGAATGGCATTGTGCAGGGGATGCGCCCCCTGATTGGCTATAACTACGGCGCGGGGGAGCACAAACGGGTCAGCCAGATTTATCAGATCGTTTTGTGCATGAGTGGCATCATTATGGTGTTTGGGACAGTAATATGTCTGCTGATCCCCGGACAGTTGATGGGGCTGTTTACCCACACAAAAGCGACGATTCAGGCCGGGGAAACCGCCTTACGCATCATCGGGGCCGGGTTTATCGTCTCTGCGGTTTCTGTTACATCTTCCGGCGCATTGGAGGGACTTGGGAAAGGAACTCCCTCCTTACTGATTTCCCTTTGCCGGTATGTAGTGGTCATCATCCCGGCTGCGTTTTTACTCAGCAGGTTTTTCGGAGCGGTTGGCGTCTGGAATGCGTTTTGGATCACGGAAGCGATTACTGCGATCATTTCCCTTGTCATTTACCGCAAGGCAATCACAGGCCCGTGACGGCGGCCCGAAAGCCATGTACAACGTCCTTACTCCACCGCGACGGATAAATTCCTGATTCAAAGTATCAGGAGCTGCTGATGTTCTGAAACAAACCGATAAGTTCCTGCTGTTACGCCGTCGGCAATGCGCTTTCGCAGATCCGAACGCACGGTCGGGGAGGCGATGCCGCCGAAAAGATCGCGCTGTTTCCACCTCCCTCAATTCGCCGTTTGCTCATCCGGATACAGTTTTTTCATATAGGGATTCGCATCGATCAGTTCATCCACACGGGCTTTGCCGATGTTACGCACTCTTCCCTGTATCGTAATCATCTTTGCGTGAAAAGAGTCACCTTCCGTTTTTTCGCAAATGGAAATATAGTCGCTGCTGTTCAGCAGGTGATACAACTTTCGACCATTGTCGGAGGTCATAAAGTTCATCTGCTTATAGACTTCTCAAAAGGTGCTGACAGGGAAATGGTCTATGTACATTATGTATCTTTTAAAAGATGCGCCGGTGCGCTTTAACGAGCTTCAGCGCCGAATGCCGGAGAATATGACACATTCCACTCTATCGCGTCAGCTCAAGGCGTTGGAAAAGGACGGTTTGATCGTACGCCGGGTATATACTGAAATGCCACCTAAAGTTGAGTACGAACTGAGTGAGATTGGCCATAAATTTGAGAAGGTGCTTGCCGAACTTGAAGTGTGGGGAAATGAATATATAGATTTTATGCATCAGCGACAGTCAAATGACCCTATCGAGAAGTAAAAAATAAAGCCAAAGCGATGAAAGGCCCCAAGCAACTGATTATCAGTAGCTTGGGGCTGCATTGTTAATTGACTATGTTTCGATTTTATCAGAAGGATCCTGACTGTCTTTGTTTGTTGTCATTAGAATTACCCCCCATTTAATGATAATCCGAAGTGATTCCTTATAATCTCATTCAATTGCCATGCAATTATTGAAAACTCCTGATTTAAATCAAGCGTCTTCACAGAGATCTGATTACCGCTCATGTGGTACACATTATCCGGCACCAGATCTTCGTCGGTTTTTGCGTAGAGAAGCATGCCGGAGACCTGATGCCCAGTGCCTTTCAACTCTGCTTCCTTGTTCTTCACATATGTGAAAATCTGATACATGTTGCCGGAATGCAATGTCCGTACATCGAAGTTTGTCTGCAGCGTACGCTCATAATACTTGGCGTCGATGATAAGTGTCTGGTTCCCATAAGTCAGCGTGATGTCTGTTTGCATAACCGGGAGCAAAGCATCATAGCCATCATCGAGCTGCCATGGGATCTGCAATGCTCGAGAGGAAAATCCTTTGATCTGGTGTCCGAATTCCTGCGCATAGTATTCCAGAATGAACTTCTCATATAGTCTGCTCATCCGCTGCTCGTCCACAAAACTTGCGAGCCGGTACTCACCGCTTTCCGTTGTCAGAAGTGACCCTTCAATCAGCAACTGGCAGATAGCAAGCAGCAGCTGATATGTGCGGCTGTTTCTCTGGAAGCGAATGTCTGACCATCGAATATGCTGCAGTTCAATCTGATCCACTTCCGAGAAAAAAAGCATTTCTTTTTTTAGCTCAGCCTTGTACTCTTCCTGTACATCCTTCTGCCGTAGTAGAAGAAAAACCGTCGATTTCAGGATCTGATTGAGCAGGTTGTTTTCCGAGAGCTCGTCATAATCACAGGTTACGATCATCCGATGCTCAAGCCTGTTTTTTATCGTCCCCGGCATATCGATCTTGCCTCTGACAACAGGTAGGTTCTCCAACCGGTTGATGTATTCCCGATAGAGTCCCTGCTTCAACTGCAGCCCAATACCTTTTGCCAAAATAGCGGCAAACAGGTTGTGGATGTTATCGAAGGACTCTTTCTGAATATCGTCGTAGACGGATTCCTTCAGTGTGGTGAAAGCGTAGGACAGCATATAGTAAATGTTCTTGATGAATATGCTTTTATCCTTTGTCATTGAAATACTCCGTGCAAGATGTTGTCCCACCGCTGTACCTTGCTGTCGTCGTCGAACCAGTATTCCTGCAACATCGGAAGGATGTCGTAATCCACGACCGACTGCATCCACTCATCCGTGCAGGTTTCCTTCGTCCTGCCGCAGAAATAGCTGTGGCCAATACAGAAACCTTTTCCGAGCGACTTGTCCCGGCTGATTTCTTCATTCAGTTCGACGACCTTCTTTATCAGTTCATCAAACGTTTCGTTCTCCAACGTCTGCTGATAGTCGCTGAATCCCTTCGATTCAAATCCCGGATCAATCTCGAAGAAGCTGAACCGTCGCCGCAGTGCATAATCGATCATCGCAAGGCTCCGGTCCGCCGTATTCATCATGCCAATGATGTAGAGATTTTCCGGCACAGTAAAAGGCATGCCGTTATAGGCGAGCGTCGCTTTTGTACCACGGTAATCCTTCTCGATCAGCATCAAGAGTTCACCGAAAATCTTACTAAGGTTGCCGCGGTTAATCTCATCAATGATAAAGAAAAACTTCTTATCTGGCTGATTCTCTGCCTTCTTGCAGAAGCGGTAAAACACGCCGTACTTCAATTCAAAACTATCTCCGGACGGCTTGTAGCCCATCATGAAATCCTCATACGAATAATTCTGATGGAACTGCACAAATTCAATCCGGCTGTCGTCCTTTTCACCCATCAACGAATAAGCCAGACGCTTTGCAGCAAAGGTCTTCCCGACACCAGGAGCGCCCTGCAGGATGATATTCATTTTGTTCAGGAGCACACCGGCAAGCCGGTCGTATTTTTCCTCGGTCATATAAACCTCAGACAGGAAATCATCCTTTGTGTAAGGCGGGATCTTAACTTCGGTATTGAGCGGATTCTCATCACGAATCATGTCCATGATGAATTCATATTCGCCCTTGGTAAGCCTGAAGAAGCTGCCGTTTGGATTCTGGAAGAACTCCATTTTCTCCAGCTCCGGGCATTCCTTCAGCGTTTGGTAATCAATCGGATTTGCGAGAGATTCTGTCTTTTCAAAATAGATTTTCTGGCCGTCATTTGCCGCGCTGACCTTCACGAGAGCAACGACCTGCTTGACAGGATTGGACTCATAGCCAATAACGAGATCACCAGTCTTTGCGTCGATGAAATTCTGGAACACGCGGCGCTTATTTCCGTTCTCGTTAAAGAGCGTGTAGTCCTGAACTTCACCGACCTGCAGATCAGAAAAGCTCCAGATCTTCGGATTTGCATTCAGCCACCAGTACCCATGTTCTTCTTCTCCGTCTACCGACTTTGCGTAAAGATCGACATCCTTCAGGTCAATCTGGTCCAATGCGTCAGAGAGTTCGCTGCGGAGTCTCCAGATATAACCGCCGTCCTCATCTTTGGTAGCATGCCTGCCGACATAAAGAACCGGCCACCATCTGGAATTATCTGAATCGCGCGGCATGACCGGACAGCCAGTCCTCTCGACCACACGCTTTGCCAGTCCGACTGAACCGGCGTTATAAAAATTCTTACTTTCTCCATATTTCACTGCGAGCTGTGTGCAGGTGGCTGCTCCGCCGTAGTCCTTGAACCGTCTCATGATTTCAAGGCCACTTTGTGTGAAGACATCTTTATCATTTAAGAGAGCAACCCATTCCTGAACCGTTATTCCAGGCGTATATTCTTCCTGAGAAGGGAACCACTCGTCGTCGGAGGAAACGCTATCTCCCTTTTTTGAATACTCCCTTGAAATGTAAAATCCAACATCGAAGGTCAGCGTTTTCAGTTCCGGATCAGGATAGCAATCTGCTGTCAACTGGC
Source organism: Bilifractor sp. LCP19S3_H10 (assembly GCF_052119185.1). NCBI lineage: Bacteria > Bacillati > Bacillota > Clostridia > Lachnospirales > Lachnospiraceae > Bilifractor > Bilifractor sp. LCP19S3_H10. Next base: position 27,600 of record NZ_JBQKFT010000022.1, on the reverse strand, counting down.
TACGAAATAAGTTCACCAGTTCTGTGTCCTGCTTCAGTTCTTCACAAATTTCATCATAGAACTTGAAGAAGTTTCGAATGTTGTCGGCGTAGGCTCCTTTTTTGAACCGGTAATCACTCTCAAGTTCATCGGATACCGATTTGACCTCACCGAATTTATAAATATAGTACTTGTCCGGATAGCGTAACCACAGGTATACACTAATCGCATTTTCGTATTGATAATGCTGCGCAGCTCCATTCCCATATTTTTCGAGTAAGATGGATGATTTCATTTTGAAGCTGTTGATACGCTCATAAACGTCCTTGCTTTCATCAAATAGCTCGATATACATTGCCCGAACTTCTTCCGGTGCAGTCTTGGCAAAGCCGATTATCATTCCTGCTGGGAAGTTATTCATCGAAGCAAGCAGGTTGTAGGTCTTAGAAAGAGACCGACTGAGCATATCCGCGAAATCCTCTGCTTTGACATTCCAGTTATCCTGAAAGCATTTGACGGCTTCCCACTTGTATTTTTCGTCTTTCCAGTGCTTTGGAAGGAAATCCTTCTTGTACTGGATGAGCACCTCTTTCAAACGAAATTTGTCAAACATTCATGCTTCCTCCATTATGCATCTCGCAGGCTCTTGTATATTTCCTCCGCAAAAATACCAAGCACCTCGCGCTTGATTTCATCATTGCCAAGAAGCAGTGAGAAAAAATCCTGATTCTGGTCAAGACCTTCGATCAAAGCGTCATCAATATTATCAAAGTATGAGAACTCGAAGTCTTTCTCGCTGTTATTCTTCGCGCTGGTTTTCAACTTATCAGATTTCAGCAAGATATCCAAAATTGTGATGACCTTGCCATCATCGAAAATATCATCACAGCCTTCTGCAAGCAGGATATTAACCATGAGATTGATAATGTCTCTGCCCGTGTAGTGATCGCCTGCTTCAGCATTTTCAGAAAAGCGGCGGATCAGATCTTCAAAGATGTATCCCATCTTCACGTTATCAATCGTGCGCGGATTCAGGTCAAGTTCAGAGAATGCTTTCACAACAGCGAGTAGGCGATTGTTCTTATCCATCTTTGTGATCTGCTTTTTGAAGTCCAGACCTTTTGCTTCTGAGAGGAGAATCTCCTGCACATTGGATGAGAAACCCTGAATGTAAGAGATAAAGTTATCCGCCAGATGATCCGGATCATTGCACAGTTCAGCAAGTGTAAAACGACTCGTATTATAGAACTGGAAACCAGAGATGCGGTACATAGCCTTTGCTGGATAATTTGGATTCTTCTCGTATTGCTCGACGACCATGTCCTTTGTCGGCTCAAGTGCACACTCGAAACGCCTGATAATTGTCATCGGGATGATGACATCTTTATACTTGTCACTCTGATAAGGTCCACGCAGCTTGTTTGCAATAGACCAGATCATACTGGTTTCTGCTGATACATCTACAGGGGAGTCATCCCACATAGCATCAATCATTTGATGTTCTGACATTTTCAATATCTCCATTTCATTCTCGAAAGATGGTCTGATTACCAATGAACCAAAAAATTCAATCACACCGATAATTCCTTCTATGGTTTATTTTTTCATTGTTAAAAGGACGCAGATGTTTTTTTTCCATTATCCGTGGCGCCCTGCTCCTTATCAGGTATGAACTCCATAATGTCTCCGACATCACAGCTCAAAGCACTGCAAATTGCTAGCAGGGCTTTCGTGTTAACATTCCCTCCGTTTCCGAGTTTAGCTATGGTCGTCGCACTGACGTTGGCCATTTCGCAGAGATCCTTTTTCTTGATACTGCGATCGATTAACAACTTCCAGAGTTTGTTATAGCTGAATCGAATTTTTACCTCCGTGCCTACCTTGGGACGTTATTCCTCTTCATCGACTTCTGTGTCTGTCTTTTTAGCCCATGAGTATCCGAACAACTCATTACCGTCCTCTCTTAAGGATCTACTTCAAGTACCACATTTCTCCATTTGGCATCTGCATTACATCCCCGGAAAATATCTCAATTACATTTCCATTAAGATCCCGAACTATAGTCTCCTCCCAGTACTTGTAATCCACGCCTTCCCCTTTTTCAAACCATCTGTTAAAGAACAGTTTCTCTCCATCTCGTAAAAAGAAGGAATCATGATCCTCCATTGAAAGGCTGACCTTCTCCGGCCAAACAATATCCAATTCATTACCGCTCTGTCTCGAAAGCGTAAGTGGACTGATACGCAGCTGCAGATTATAACAATCCTTCACTGATGAAAGCGGAAGCTCCGTATGAATGCTTACCTGATGATCACTGCTGTCGAATCTGACAATCCTGATCACTCCATTTGGAAAATCCACATCAAGCATATATATTCCGCCGTCAAAGAATATCGGTTTTTCGCTATAATGCCCCTCTGTCTTCGGAACTGGAAAGAAAACCTCTCCGTCAGGAAAATGGACAAGACAAAGCTTTCTTCCTTTTACCACATGTCCATCCTTAAACAGTTCTTCGGCCTCGTAAAGATCACCGTGTTCATAATCCATACCGTAATACCACTCACTTGTGGCTCCGGGAACAAGCTCTATATATGTAATTCCGTCGGTTTCTATCGTCTTTATCTTCATTAAACCCTGTCACTCGCATCTTCCCAACAATGCATCCACCAATACAGACATATGTCCATCAGCTACATAATCTGCGATCCAGCTACCTTCACTGAATGATCTCTCCTGACAATAACCGCAAGGATCTGTTTCTCAGTGAGTGTATCCAACCACTCCTTCGTAGGCTGAGCCAAATCCCGATTTATATCTTGGAATACCTATCTTGTCTTCTTCGAAGTGGCTTTGAAATCAGTTGCAATTATATCCATTTCTCATCAGCACAATTTCGATACTTAGTATATCATGTTTGGAATTCGTGAAAAACAGAAAAGCCGTCCCGATAGTTCGAGACGGCAAAATTTTCTCAGCTATTCATCTTTTCGGCATATTTTCTTGCTACAGATCTTGGAACTATCCTGCACAGAAAGCTCATGCACTTTGTGTATCTACCATAATAGCTAAGGACTTTGCCTTTTGTCATAGCACGTATGCCACCCTTTGCAGCCTCGTCTGCCTTAGATGACTTCCGGAATATCGCGGTGCCTTTACCCATTGCTGCCGCCTGCTCAAAAGGGTTCGGAACTAAGCGGGCTTTCGCGCCTATTTTCCCTCGACCCTTGACATCAATGCCACCGTCTCCACATGCAACGAGACAGTGAGGAACATAATCACGTCGGTTCTTGCTGTCTGGAAATTGGTCAAAGCGGGGACATGCTGTTCGGGAATTTGTCAGAAATATGATGCTCCATTACCTTCAATGATATCAGCAACATTGCAAAACACATTGAACTTGAATTTGGCTATCTATTCTCAGAGTTTCTTCATCATCCAATATGCATCAATATAGGAGCCATCTGCATATTTCATGTTATCAGGAAATGTACCAAACTTTTCAAATCCCAGCTTCTCATACATAGCAATGGCATCCTTGTTCTCCGCAATAACCTCAAGCTCTGCCTGCTCGTAACCTACACTCTTCGCAACATCAAGTACAATCTGAAGCATAGCTTTTCCTATACCGCATCCGCAGTATTCTTTGTAAAGAGCAATTGCAACATCACACCTGTGGCTGTATCTCTTATACGGGGCAATGCTCATAAGAGAGCAGTTACCAATATGCTTACCATCAAAAAACGCAACAAGCATAAGTTCACGCTCCGCATCTATCTTAGCCTGGATAAACTGCTTCTCTTTTTCCTCTGTAATTGTGATTTCTTCAGGTTCTCTGATAAGATAAGGAGTCTCTGCACTGGTTATTCTCAGATACTTTATAAGTGCCTTTGAATCTTCCGGTCTTGCATTTCTTAGTATTATAGTTCTTCCAAGTTTATCCTTAATTGAAAATTCCCCAAATTCCATAACTCTTATATCTCCCAAATAAATCCCGATTGTTACATTGGCGAATGAATCCACATGTATCCCAAAATCAAGACACTAAGCACTATTACAAGCAGCTATGCTATACCAATTGTCTTGTGCTTTCGCTTAAAAGCGATAAAACTTCCCACACCCATTACTATGTATGCGAGAAGCAATAACATCGAAAAACTCATATGACCTCTTTAAAGTTTGTATTGCATGAAATTACCGTTATGAACAAATCCATATGCAGTATATAATTTCACTCCCATATCAGATGCTGTAATTTGAATCGTACCACAGCCATAATTTTGGGCTTCTTTAACAACTCTATGTAAAAGTTCTTTTGAAATTCCCATCCGTCTGTAATCGGCATTTGTAAACATGCTGGATAAAAGCCCCATCTTTCCACTGGGGCATCCGAAATATGGTGGTTTTTCTACAAATGACATTCCGCTTGTACCAATGATTTTTTCATCATCTACTGCTATCCACGAAACAAATGTCCCATCTTTCATATGGCGTATATAATAATCCCGTAAAGCTGGTTTTAAATCAATATCCTCTTTAGCCCCCTCTTCTCTCAACTGATTTATTCTCATTTCAATGAATATATCCAGATCCTTTTCACATAATTTTCTATACTCAATTGCCATTTGCATTTACCTCCATAAACAACGATTTAATCTGCTTTTCCTTCACATCAATCCCCTGCCTGCAAACACCCAAAATGATCGAGTTGCCGGATTGGTTGTCAGCCCTTTTCGTTTTCCAAAAATCGTCCCAATATGCCTGACATCTAATCCACTGTCTCAAATTGTGACATCTAATCTGAGGTTACAACCTGACATACATTTTGCAGTAGATATGTTTCAATATAAGAAAACCGAGCTTTTTCAGAAGTCTGGTTTCAAATCCGATGCGCCGTTCACAAAATAGACCATCATAGGCACCAGGAGAAACTGCCGAACTTCAATATCCTTACTTCCCGGATGATGCGGTTCGATTCCCCAAGGAAAGCCGTGTCACCGGGATGAAATTTCTTAGCCATAGACACCTCATATCTACTTTCTGGCTTTCACGATCTCTCTGAACTCGTCCCGCACAATGGAATATGAGATAAGATTTACCACCAAGTCGATAACATCCGGCTCATCCAGTCGGAGCAGATGGTCGGCTGTGATACTGCCCAGATAGTATTTGCCCTCTGTTAATATCTTCGGATACCGTCTGCTGACCATTTCCCGCAGTTCTGATTTCTTTCCGCTGCCGATACGGCCTATTGCGATCCTGCCGTTGTGATAGAATTTGACCGTTTTGCCCGCTGCCACAGCATCCTCATCTACTGACATCTGAAGGGCATGGTGGGAAGTCTTTTCATCATCGTGCGCCACACAGAGAATGGTCCGCGGATAATAGGTGGTGATTCCGATTGAAAAAATCTCCGTGTTGCCGTCTATGCTGACGAGGAATGAACGATAAGGACCATAGTACTGTCCTCCTGAGGCATTGCCATAAGTTAGCATCCTAACACCGTAGTCCTCCAGCAGTTCAAACATGCCATATTTCCCAGTCGGCATTTTTACCCTTACATCGAGCAGCCCTTCCCAGAGGTTAAAAACCGGAAGTGCCAGTTCCATCGGTGTATACTTGCTGATACCCATATTATAACCGTCCTCATCTTCAGCGAAGGCACTGCGCAGTTCTTCTTCAAGTTTCTCAAATGGAATCCGTTCCGGCAATGCCTCCTGCTCGACAGGAACACAATCGCCAGTTAGCATATCGGCATATTTCGGCAATTCCTCTATCTGAACATACTGCTTTTTAGTATCATCGTATTTATAGCAGAACTCACGGTCACCATTGATCAGCAAGGATGTACAGAGGATCACCAGCCCAGTCAACCTGCATCGTGTCACCGGGTTTGTGAGTAATCCGCATCGTGGCTTTCGTGACACTGGCCCAGCGGCGATATTTCTCGCAGAACTGGGTATACATGTACGGTACGCCTCCGGTGTCGCGAACCTTGACGCAATACTCACTCCAAAGCAGGGTAAGCGTTACGCCCGTTCGTGCCAGCTCACGATGGATCCACTCGTAATCCGGCACAGTGTATGGGATGCCATAGCATACTTCCCCGGGAACAAGATTTCCTGGATATCCTCGTTAGTGATATCGTCGCCTAACGGCCAGGAAACTCCAGCTGCCTGAGCAGCTACAATTACAGCAGACACAGTATTCCTTGAACTTTGAACCTTCAAAGCAATACTGCGCTGACTGTCTCCGAGATCCTGCAGTCTCAGGATCTCACGGTAGTCAACCATAAGACCACCTCCTGTATAGATAGTCACACGTTTCCGTGTGCCATACCCATTATACAGAAGGGTGGCTCTTTACTCCATGAAAGTGGCTCTAAAACTCCGAGAGAGTGGCTCTAAAACTCCGTGCACATGGCTCTCTCGTCCCGAAATCTGTAAGTGCCTGTCACCAGATATCCATCCCTGCCTGCATGAAGTGTTTGAATTGTTAAGGAACAATTTCCGACATTCTTGTGTATAGCTTAGTCGCAATCAGCATAATCATCAATGTCCAGAAGGCAGCCCATATTTCAACTGCCCACAGAGGCAGAAAAGAACGCTCTCGGGGATCACTCCCGCCTTTGCGGGGAGCACGGATGGGTGGTAGACTTGTGGATGTTGGATGAAGGATCACCCCCGCCTTCGCGGGGAGCACTATTGGCATATCTCTTTTGATAATTTTCATTTAGGATCACCCCCGCCTTCGCGGGGAGCACTCATCCATCCAAAACATGATGTGTTTTACCGTGGGATCACCCCCGCCTTCGCGGGGAGCACTCCCAACATGCCAACCACTGAGCCGTTAATCCGGGATCACCCCCGCCTTCGCGGGGAGCACCCAACATTGTTAACATTGTCATCAACATTAGCAGGATCACCCCCGCCTTCGCGGGGAGCACCAGAGAGTGACACTTCATTTAACAACGGGACTGGGATCACCCCCGCCTTCGCGGGGAGCACCGAAATGTCACAGGCTGACCAACAGCTACTTCGGGATCACCCCCGCCTTCGCGGGGAGCACCAAGAATTATCGGTCAACGAGTGCAACAGGCTGGGATCACCCCCGCCTTCGCGGGGAGCACAAGATCACAGCTTTCATCCGGTCGAGGGCATTGGGATCACCCCCGCCTTCGCGGGGAGCACAGATAAAAGATCCCATAAAATCAAGCTTTCTGTTAACGTTCGCATCAAAAAATATTTAGTTTATCCGCTAGACGATATATCAATCTTGCATCTTCTAATGCCCGATGAGGAACTTCCTCTTCAATGCCATATGCCTTCAGAGATGTTGCCAGTCTGTAATTGGCTTGAAATAATTGCTCTTTTCTTACTAGCTCAAGTAAGTCAAAGACCTGATTTGATAAACATGTTAATCCATGTCTGTTAAGAGAAGCATTTAAAAAATTAATATCAAACTTTATGTTATATCCAACTATGGTTTTCTTGTCCAAGAATGTCAAAAGGTCTTTAAGTGCTGTTTCTTCTGCGACGCCACATTGAAGCATCTCATCCGTTATTCCGGTCAGTTGAATAATTTCCTTGGGTATAGACTGATGAATCTGAATAAATCTATGGAACTCTTCTAAAGAATCTCCCAATGGATACAATGCCCCAATCTCAATAATAGAATCTTTTTCCGGATTAAGACCTGTGGTCTCGATATCAAGAAAAACATATTGTTTGACCTTCTCAGTTTTTGATTCTACCTCGATATTTTCTTTGGCCGGCGGCTTTACCGCTGACGCTTGAAAAATTTTATGTAATTTATAAGCTGAACTGAATCCTCTCTTTAACTGTTCATTTTCCTCTTTTCTTTTTAAAGGCAAAAGTACTAATGGAATACCATCGCTATCAATACTGGATCGATCTGAATGAAATGTTTGAAATTGATATCCAATTTCATTGTGGTAGGCATAACTCAAAGTACATGCGCCCGTGCCTGCAGAATCACATACGCGTTTCCACAAATACTCTCTGATACGCGTGCTGAAATTTCCAATGTAAACACCTGCAGAAATTTCCTGCATCCATTTTGTCAGATCTCCACGTAAGGAAGGAGGCACATTCTTCAAAGTAATAACTGTAAAAGGCATCAGTTACTCCTTACTGTAATTAATTCCATAAGCAACCGTTCCTTCTTTATCATCCCATAAATTCAACGGTTCCATTTCTATCCGTTGATCTGAATCGATTTCCAACAGATACTGTAAATCTTTCACAATTCTCGTGAGTAGCTTTCCATTCGAAAATAAATCTCGTACTCTCAGTCGTGCCAGACGCCCAACATCATCACCCGGTTGATATGCTGCCGCAACCTCAAATGCTGCCGGAATCGTCAATTCCACTTTATATAAGTCTGCGATATCATAGACAAAAGATAAGTCATGACCAGTATGAACAAAGCCCAAACCCGAACAAAGTCCAAGGGCACAAATAACGCTATGGACGACACCATATAGAGCTACATTTGCCGCGGATAGTGCCTGATTAATTGGATCACTGCCTTCATAGTTATCCGGATCATATTCTCTTTTATTCCATTGTACTTGGTATTGCTTAGACAACTTTCGATACACCCCGCGAACTCTGGCGCCCTCGTGGGCTCTCAATTGCTGCATGGTCAGTTTACTGACATCCTCATCAGGAAAACGCAACTGATACATTTTCCTAGCAATCCTAAGCCTGGTCTTAGTATTGGTCACAAGCTTTGCCTGCTGCTCCAAAAACCGCGTCGTTCTTGCCAGAGATCGACCATGTGCATATTGGCGTACACCTCTTTCTCCAACCCACACCATACTGCTACCTGCATCGCCTAGAAGCTCTACTGCTCTATGGCTTATATCTGTTCCGGGTCCAAGGAAAAAAACTCCAATAATCGCAGCCGGTATCTTTACTGTTCCTCTGGAATCGCTTACGGTCACAGCCCCATCTTGGCGATTGATCACAGCATGTTCCACATAAATAAAAGTAACGCGGTCACTAATCTGAGGAAGTTCCTGCAACTTTGTTTTACTTATTGTTTTGTTCATTCGCACCTCCAGATATATATAATCTGCATTTGAGATGTTCGTGGTAAACACTAAGATTCAACCGGTATTATAGTTAGCATTCCGCATCCATATGCTTTTTCTTTTCCAATCCCCTTCGTCATCGCTTTTAGGAACAATTCAATATCTGTGACCTCAAGCAATCCTTCAAAGGTAACTACTGAAATATGTACATCAGGATGTCCCTTCTTGCGAAGAAGCTGATAAGAACGATCTGTAATCTGATAGTTCCCCGGAATCAGTCGAAATCCATTTGCATCTGCCTTTTTCTCAAGAAATTCCAACTGTTTGTCTGCAGTAACATGTGGATACACCTTTCCACGTCCACCAGATTCGCTTGCGACAGAATGCGTTGGATTAAGCACAACCTTAAAACGATATGGTTTGTCTGTCTTGATAGATGATAGAAATTGCGAATAATCCTTGCTTTCTGCAGTGCCCGAAACCCCATATTTTTCAAAGCGATCAAAATCCGGTTTTTCTTCACTTACAACCAAAAGATAAGTTTTTCTAGCTATATGATCAAGTCTCCACAACTTGCGAGTACGTACGCCGCTTTCAACTTCCTTTGGAAAACTGGCCTCGACCCAATTATGATACGCACCGACATGAGTAAGATCATGTAATTTTTGACGATTGCCAATGTCTAATTCAACACGTGATAAATACATACCTAGCCCCCTAATGCTGCAAATGCATCATGCTCTTGTACATTTGTAGACTTCTGTATTGTTGTCGACGACTCCCTCCGCAGACTATAGTTTCTCCCATGATAAGAAAGCGAAACAATAGCATCACGACGGAGTTTCCCTTCTGCAGATGGAAGAAGGATTTCGTCTGCGTAAATATGGAGCCTTGCAGACTTCCGTTTCTTCTGTACACTCTTAATAGCCTGCCACGGAAATTCCTCAAGTATCTGAATCGGATCACCTTTTACAATACCCTGCACCAAATCAGCTGGAACCGGGCATGACCTTCTTCCCATAAATAACTGAAAATAAGGTTTTTTCAAAGCATTGCCAATTTGATTGATCCATTCCTCATTTTCACTCGAAATAACTGCAACAAACACTGCATCTTCAATATATTTACGATGAGTAACATAGGGTGGTTTTATTTTTTTTCCTCCTCTTCGATGTGCTGTCTGATAATCATCAATGATTTCTCCAGGTTGATCTATCCGCACAGCAAAAAGAAGATCATTAAGGGAACGAATCTGTTCGTTATCTCTACGATATCCTAAAGCAGCTGCAACCATACCAATTACAGCACTCTTCGAAGGATAAAAATCCGTATGTCGAATCTCAAAGTGAGAAGATGTACCCCAGGCCTGAAGCGGTCCAGAGAACTTCAAAATAATCGATTCCACAGTTTCCTCCTTTTATCCAAGAAGCGACTTAACCTCATCTAAACCTGAAAGTAGAGCAGCAAGATCTGGTACTTCCTTTCCTTCTACCTGTTCATCAAGTGATGTTGTCGTAACATATAATGTAAGTATCGGCTTTTGTACAAATTTTTCTACTTTTTCCAGTTCTCTGAACAATCTCTTAGTAGATTCCTCAACATAACCTGAAGTCGAACGGACCGGGGTTTCAAAAGCGCCAACAAGACTCACTGGACGGTCTGATCGAAGCGTAATCATCAAAGTTTGCGGAAGGGTTTCATTTGCAAAGGTATTGATCTTTCCTGTAGGCATAGAATTTGAAAAAGCCTCTATAAACAACTTCAATGCATCTACCGTCTTTTCTACACTCCCTAATTGCTTTTCGAATTCATGAACAGCTACATTTGCATATCGATATAGTGTTGAAGAATTATATTCAATCGTATCAAGCATTGCTACATGATGAGCATTATCGTTCTCAAAGCGATCATCCAGTGCTGCGTAATAATCGTATTCTGTCTGTACGGCATGAGTAGAAATGGCATGCGCAACCTGAGCGGATGCATCTTCATTTAGAGATGGATCATCTGCAACCATTCGTCCAAATAAAGCAATGTCAATCTCCGGATTTTCCTTCAAAATATTCTGCAGCACTTCACTACTTTCCTCATGGTCAATTGCAGCCTGTGCTAAAGCTGATGCCTGGTGCTTCCCCATGAAAAAAAGTGCCTTTGCTTTGTTATCCTTATCCAGCTTGATCCCCGCCTTCTTGATGACATCTACCGCGAGTTTCTCTGTTTCCCCTGTGGAAAAGGAAGGATCTATCTTGGATATTTCATCTGCTACATAGCCCACAACATCTTTCGTTCTGGTTCCTACTGTCTCTCTTCCGGACTGAATGAAGTAATCCCGCATTGCCTTTTTCCAGGATTGTGAACTTACACGGGCTCTCTGTACCCCACCATATTGTGCTGTCTTCGGGCTTCCTGAATCATCACGATTTACATTCGAAGGCGGTAAAGTCTGAATCGCATGGACGTCTAAGAAAAGTCTTTCGTTACTCATTTGTTGTTTCCTCCTTTGTATTGTTTACAACCCCTGTATAATAGTCCTGAGCCCAACGGAAACAGATTCTTCGATGATCTCCCTTTTGAAACCAAAATAAGTCCTCTGCCAACTGTGGGAAGTTTACTGTGACCTGATTCTTACTTTTTGCAATTTTAAGCAGCTGTCTTAAGTGATAAATCAACTCCTCATATGTTTGAGAAGAAATCAGTACATTAAATCTTCGATCAAGTGCTTTTCCATTTTCTGTCGTTCTACCAAATAGTATTGATTTGCCGATAGACCCTTTGAAACCATCGTTCTCCAAGACTTTTGAAGATGATCCCTGCATACATAGTGCATACAACTGCAACGTAGAATAAACCGCCCGTTCTTCAAACGTTTCTTTACCATTTATTGATAAATATTCCGTTGGCATCTGTTCAAAAAAGAATGGCCAGACATTTGTTGCTTCGTCCAAGTCTTTACCTATTGTATTGCGAAACTTGGCCAGGATGGCTGCACGTCGTTTGTGATACTCACCACCATCCTGCAGTTTTCGGATTGCTTTCGAAACCACAGCTTTGATATCCTTCTCCATTTCATCCTCTTTCTTATCCTAATTTTTTCCATACCGCATTCTTAAATTTTGCATAGGCGTTAAAAATATTAAACTGGCGATCATTCTTTTGGATACCACGATAATCTCTAATGGATGCCGTGTGCATCACTTTCTCACCCTGTGCCAAAAGAAGACGTTTTAATGTATCATGCCACTCTTCTTCCTTTATTGCCTTTTCGTCACCCGGCTGAATGGAAGCCAGCCAATTATTGAACGGATCATTTAATTTCTGATAAAACTTCTCTGTTTCCACTGAAACAAATACTGTTTTTTTCTTTGAATCCATCGCTCGAATATCTGCTATATCCTGCAAGAAATATCGGTAAATCCCAACAGCAGGTTTCGTCACATTTTCAATAATATCATTGATTCGTACCAGCCAGCCATTATCTGTGTCATCTATAGCAATTAATTCATTCATACTGAGCATATCTGTAATCTCATCAATTGGAAGCCAAGATTTGGCATCCCCATTGTCCTGCATACTGATAGCGCAGATTGAAATCCTTCGGTTTTCCCTTATTCTATTTAACTGATTCAAAATTTCAGGTCTTTTTGGACCATTTTCATTTGCTTTTAGCATAATAGTTCCAAAAGACCTCCACATGGCCTGTTCTGGTCTATGTTTCCTGGGAATCTGATGTCCTTTAGCCGGTCCATCCTTGTTAAGTCTCCACATTGTCATCGGCTCGATAAAATGATCCATATGTGCAATCGAAGCAACTTTTGCAATCTGAATTGCGGCAGGCTGTTCTGGTGTCCAGGATGGATCTATGAATGCCGCACGACTCCAATTTGTATAGAGTTCCGCATAATTAGAGATTCGTCTCTCTCTTAGCAGACTTTTCACATTATCCTCACCGGAATGTTCCCAACACGGATTCTGGATGTCGATATGATCCTGAGCATTTGGCGGATAGGGAATATCATTTAGTAACAAGGTTTCAAATAGATTATCCCCTTTGATATAAATGCCGCCTATATCAAAGAGCCATCCTTTTGATACTTGCTGCCCTTCAGCTAACAGGCTCGTCTTATCCGTGTTTCCTGCATAACCCTGCAAAGTTAACAGCCAACGCATCAACTGTGCCTCAGTCAGTTCACTCTTCCATCCGTCTGTCTTATTCTCAGCTGTTCCCTTGGCAATCGGTGAGAACAGTGCAATTTTGTTTTCACTCTCTGAGATTAGCAGGTTGACTGTTTTCCCCGTCTTCGTGGTTGGCTTTTTCCCTGATGGGACAAATTCCATCATCTCTTCCTTTGTTACTTGATAAAATGGAAATTTCTCATCCAGAAGATAAAAATGATCTTTCCATTTTTCCAAATATGTACAAACAATTTCAGGAAATCTTCCCTGTTCCCTGATATTATCCCAGGTACGATCAAGATCTATCGTATAATCACCGATATCATCCTCATCCACCGGTTCTGTTGGTACCATACGGTCATCCAATGTTATGTATGGATAGGGATTTCCATCAGCATCAAATCTCGAAAATACAGTCTCTACAATTGCAAGCAATAAACGAAGCATCGCGAAATTCTGTGTTTCCATCTCACCGGCAAGACATTGATAATCCTGAGCATTCCTGAAAAGTTCCATTAACGACACTTCCTTCTGTTTCTCGCCTCCCATAGGAAGTACCGGTATCCAGGGCTCATCCAATAGATTAAATCTACTCATATTCCTCCTTCTTCTCCATTCTTAATCCATACTCTGATGAATATCGCAAAACTGGTCCATCATCACCAAGTTGAAACTCTCCTTTCTCATCAAAAATTATTCCAAGTGCTCCCTTTAACCATGGTTGTTTCTGCCATTCTGGCAAGTTCATTCTGTTATAATCCTCTAAGAGGCGAATCACATGGCTGAGCCCACCAGCCATCCGAATCATTCCACTGGAAATACGTAGAGACTGGGTTGCTATCTTCTTTGCAATCAGCGGATCATTGATAAATGAAGATATATCATGTGCATCATTAAAATTGTCTGAAAAAAGACAATATCCTTCTCCGAAACGACGTACAGCTATCACTTCAATGGTTTCATCAATATCTCTTACTTTAGCATATGATTCCTCGTCAGTTGCCGAAACATCTGGAGTGTTCAGCCAACCAATCAGATTATTCTTCTCAGGACAAATGCGTGTCCTTGGATTATCGATACGGTAAGCTTCTGCCTTCTGTTTTTGATTCATTTCCTGATTAATAAAGTCATCTTCCCACTTACAATATTGTGCATTTAATCCCGGTGGGAGATTCATCGTCACATTACTTATATCATAAACCTTTTGTACTAAAGGAGAAACATCATCCGGTATCCGAATTTCATCTCTAAGAAAATATTGTGTTCGTGCAAGAAGGCATGCACCATAAATAAGTTCTGAACCATGCTCAAATTTCATATCCGCATTCATTCCAAGCACATAAGTCGTTGGCGTCTGATGTTCCTTTGGCCGCTTAATATCATGTCGATGAAGACGCCCGATTCTTTGGAGAAGGAGATCCACCGGGCATAGATCTGTTATCAGGACATCGAAATCAATATCTAATGATTGTTCGATGACTTGTGTACCAATGATTATTGCTCTTTCGGGGCGAACTGCATCTTTCCCTATCATCTGCGTCAAATGATTTTCCTTATCTATTCGGTCCGTTGCAATAAAGTTTGCATGCAAAAGTTCTACAGGAATATTTGGAAAAAGTTTTTTACATTCCACTGTAATATCCTGGGCTCTCCGCACTGTATTAACAATGATTCCAAGAATGCCACCAGACTGAATCAGTTCACCTATTAATTGAAAAAGATCTTCCTCAGAACAAGTTTTAATAGAAACCTTTTTGGGTCGCTCTGCCGGGAATTCAGTTGTCTGCCTGACAGCATTTCCATCGGTATATGTCAGTAAAGGATATGCATCCGTATCCAGATTCGCTCCGTTCAAATCAATTTCTCTCTTTTTCAATCCTGCACCTTTCAAATAGGATTGAACGAATTCTGCTCTCTTTGCTTTCGGCAAAGTTGCGGAAAGCAGAATGACAGGAACACCATAAGTTCCCATCCAAGACAATGCTTCTGACAAATATTGACTCATATAGGCATCATAGGCGTGAATCTCATCCAGAATAACCACTTTCTTGTCAAATCCCAGATGTCTCAGCATAAGATGCTTCTGCTTCAAGGCAGCCAAAAGAAAATTATCGATTGTTCCAACCACATAATCATCCAGAGCAGATGTCTTTCTTCCGGCAAACCATTGATTGACCTGAACCTGACTCTCATAAGATTCATCATTTGCCATATTTGAGGATAACTTTTGCATGAGTTCATTGAGATATGCTTTCCCATGCTGTAACCGTAAAGAAGTCGTTGTTTCATACTCATTTGACACGCTGGTCAGCCATTCATAAACCCTCGAAAACATACTGTTTGATGTTGCCTGTGTTGGCAATCCAAAGAACAGACCGCTTCTACCTGACTTTGCTGCAAGTTGTTCAGCACAAGCCAGTGCGCTCTCCGTCTTGCCCCCTCCGGTTGGCGCTTCAATTATCACAAGACCGGGTTTGTCAATCATCTGAACTGTATCAAAGATAATTCTCTGAAATTCTCTTGGGTGAAATCCAAAACGTTTCTCATAGAGTAAATCAGCATTTTCAGGAAGGTGTACCTCAAACGGAATTGTCTGATACCACTTCTTAATTCCTACTAAAAAGCGTTCCTGAAGATCAGGAACAGTCTCCTGATCGATTGGAATTAAAGGAAAGAAATTCTCATTACTGACAATCCAGTCTGCAACAATTACTAGACCACACAGTTGAACCTGGTCAGGCATCGTCAATTTAGGTAAATTGGAAATACTGCAGATTCCAGATTCTTCCAATGCCTGTTGTACGATTTGTTCTTGTACGCTTTTCCAAAGCTGATATATATCAGCTTTGGGATTTTCTGATTGATAATAATTTTCCAGATATGCTTCCTGATTTCTATATATTTCTACTGAATCTGCTGGCATTCCGTGATGTGCACCGATAATAGAAGATATATCGTCTAAAACGCCCATGCGATACAGAATTACTTCCCCTGCAATAGCATGCGATGTCTGTGTCTGTGCATGCAGCTTCTGAAATCGTTCTGCAATTTCACATATCCCTGTAAATCCATATCGCTCAAGGCGTTCCAATAATTGCTGATCCAAGTCTTCAGATGAGGAATACCCTTTTTGTGTTTGAAAAGCTGGAGTTGCTTTCCCCAGGTCATGGATAGCGGCTAGAAAAGCTACCGTAGCTTCTGCCAGTTCTTCTGATCCATTCTCCATATCATTAATTATATTCCTGCGCTGGCCTTCGCATATCCAATGATTCCACAGCCAGCTAGCGACATTCATTGTATCGTTTAAATGGACTGAAAGCGGTAACCACATCAAGTTTCCATTCGTATCACTTTTCTTCGCCCATAATGAACTTATTGCTGTATCGATCGATGTGACTGACATTCTATTTACCTCCCCTAAAGTAAACGAAACTGAGTCCGCATTCATAAAAGATGCGCAAGTCTGACATCCCCTATTCCGCCAGAATCACAGCTCCAAAGCATATTGTTTTCTCATTCTCAGAATTACCCCGGTCTCATTCTCTGGACATTTCTTAACGCATGCCTTCCTAAACTCATACCTCCCTCATTTATTCAGCATTTTTATGCACTTAGGATTTATGCAACTATGAACTAATGATGATCCGGCTTCGGTCTATATTTCTTATGTAATATCACTTGTCTTCCCAGGGTTTCTCAGGTCTCCCGGAATGTGACGGATCGACATAGCTATAACGCGCCGGGGCTTTTCCGATTTTCCTGAAGTATGCCTTGATCTCTTCCTCGTAACCGATGTCATTCGGCTCAAAGATCTTTTCCTCGCGGATCTCATCGGGCAGATACTGCTGGTCTACCCAGTGATTCGGATAGTTGTGCGCGTACTTATATCCTATGCCCCGGCCCAATTTCTTGGCTCCTTTATAGCTCGAGTCCTGAAGATAGGATGGAATGGGCAGATTTCCGGTCTTTCGTACCAGGGAGATTGCCTTCTCTATGCCGAGATAGGCAGAGTTGGATTTCGGTGCCGATGCGATATAAGATGCGGCCTGAGCCAGTATGATCCTTCCTTCCGGCATACCGACCCGTTCGACGCCAATTGCGACCGAGGCTGCGACACAGATGACCATGGGGTCTGCATTTCCAACTTCTTCCGATGCTGCCACCAGCATCCTTCGTGCAATATACTTCACATCTTCTCCGGCTTCCAGCATACGGGCGAGATAATAAAGCGCCGCATCCGGATCGGAACCGCACATGGACTCAATAAAGGCTGCGATGGTGTCGTAGTGATTATCACCGGTCTTGTCATAGCGGATGGCCTTCTTCTGTATGCATTGCTCTGCCACTTTTAATGTGACGTGGATCTACCCGTCTCTTGCCGGCTCTGTGGTCAATACCGCCAGTTCTATGGCATTCAAAGCAGCACGGGCATCTCCATCCGACACTTCCGCGAGGAAATCGGCTGCCTCTTCCGTGATCTCTGCATGATAGGGTTTTACTCCTCTGTCAGAAATGAATGCTCGGTGAATCAGAGTAAGAATATTCTCCTTCGACAATGGTTTCAGTTCGAAGATCCTAGACCTCGAAAGAAGCGCCCCATTGACTTCGAAATAGGGATTCTCAGTCGTCGCGCCAATCAGGATCACCGTGCCGTCTTCCACATAAGGAAGGAGATAGTCCTGCTGTGCCTTATTGAAGCGGTGGATCTCATCGATAAAGAGGATCGTCTTTCAGCCAAAACCGCCAAGATTTTCTTTGGCTTTTGCAACAACTTCCTCGAGGTCTTTCTTTCCCGCAATCGTTGCATTCACCTGGTGGAAATCAGCAGATGTCGTGGCGGCGATCACACGGGCAAGGGTCGTTTTTCCGACTCCGGGAGGTCCGTAGAAGATTAGAGAGCTGATCCGGTCTGCCTTGATGGCACGATAGAGGAGCTTGTCTTTCCCGATGATGTCCTCCTGACCAACCACTTCGTCCAGCGACTGTGGACGCATTCTGGCGGCAAGGGGAGCTTCATTTTCTTTCCGGTTTGCGGCCGCATATTCAAAAAGGTCCATATGCTTCGCCTCCTTAACATGGAATTCTGACTCCATTTTACAAGCCCGGGTTCCTTCAATGATTTATGCAGAGATTTATGCAGAATAAAAGATTCTCTTTGACTTCTACTCCTATCCAAAAGAGTCACAGCTATGCCGCAAATGCCGGTGCAGGACCATAATGATTGAACAGCCAGCCGCTGTTCCACTCAACGATTCCAGTGAGTGAAGCAGCCGAAAAGCTCGTTATGCCATATATTCTTCCTCTAAAGTTTGCTGAAACTCTGCCCGCCCCAAAATACCTATACCAGGCACCGGTCGATAGATGTGGAAACGCGGGTATATAAATATACTTTTATTTTTTCTTTTCCCAATAATATCATCTCCTTTAGATACTTTTATCCGGAAGTTTTAACAAAGCATCAATAACCGGACGAACCATTTGTACTGATTCTACCTTGTTAATAGCAGAGAGCTTTCGTCCTGCATCCTTACTTGATGCTCCACAGTGGAATGCCTGCTCTGTTGGCAAGCCATAATCGAGAACAATAAGTCTATCATGACAATCCGGATTTGGTTTAATCCGAAGCGGTGGGTACTGGTTTATAAAATCATTAACCACAGATGTCGTGAGAAATCCTCTCTTGCCATGCCCATTCTCCGTAAAAAGGATTACTTCCACGCCTGGATTCTTCTGTGATAATAACTGCAATGATTTCGTATTCATATAATCGTCAACAACATAAATTGATTTTTCTGCCTGCTGATAGATATCTATGTAAGCAACATCTGCTTCAAACTTCTGACCTTTATAGATTATGAAATTCTTAAAATCTTTATCTGAAACAAAATTCTCATTCAAGGTGTCAATACTTTTCTGAATATCTTCAATTGCCTTATCCGTTTTCTTCCGATGATCAATTGCTCCTGCCATTTGCACAGATAACTCTGAAACCTTAGCAGAAACCATGCTCATTTCAGACTGAGTTACAAACTGCTGATTCTGGCGGATATAGTGACGCATTTCCTTAAAAGCGCGCATGATAAAAATGCTTTGTTGCTCCGCTAACTCACCTCTAAGAACTGTCGCTAACATATAGATTCCTTGCTCTGTAAAAGCATAAGGCATTTTTCTTCTACCACCATCCTGCCCTTCAAAAAATGAACCATTACGTGAAGTCGCATTTTGCGACTTCACCAAATCAACTTCCTCTCTTGTCAATTGAAACATAAAATCTTCTGGAAATCTGTTTATATTTCTCTTAACCTGCTCATTTAATCTTTTTACCTCGTATCCATAAATATCAGCCAAATCACTATCGAGCATCACCTGTTGTCCGCGTATCGTATATACACAGTTTCTAATAGACTCAACTGTGAGTAAGTCTGTTGTATTTTTCATAAACACTATATTCCTTTGCATTTTCTTTTTTTGAAGTCACAAATTGTGATTTCATGTATTCTATATTCAAACAAAGATGTTTTTTGTGGTCGAAAAAAATCGACCTCAAACCACTGATCCAAATTTTTAATCGAATATTTTTATCTACATATCCTCAAGACTCTCTAGCTTTTTCAGTGCTTCCATGTAATCCATAAGGCGCTTCTGCTGTTCTTCCTTAAGGTTATGATAATCCTCAATCATCTGAACATCACCCGGAGTGAATTTACTTTCAGGACTTGCCGCTGCAATTTCCTCTTCATCCTCAATTCCTTTACCGGTAAGAAGTTGTTCCGGGGTAATTTGCAAAACATTACAGATGTCCATTATCTTTTCTACAGTAGGATTAGTCTTTCTCTTTTTCCATTCGCTTATGGTACTGGTAGAAATTCCCACTTGCTTTGCAAACTCCGCCTGAGTCATATTGCGTTCTTTCAAAACCTTTATAATTCTTTCGCTGATAATCATGAGTGATACCTCGCTTGCAATTCACTTATATAATATTCATATAGATGAATTCATTTTATCACAACTCATGATACCCTTCAATGTTCTACTTCGTTTTCTTATTACGGAACTTCATATATGCTTTATAAGATTCATATATACAAGAACTTTAGAAAAAGCACTGGAGGAATAAAGCATTGAAGTGCAAATTATCAATTCAGGAAAAACTAAAAGATTTAAGAATAAAAAAGGCCTGTCTCTACAAGAATTGTCAGAGCAGACCGGAATATCCAGGGCATCGCTTGGAAATTATGAAACTGATGATTACAAAGAAACCTCTCGATAACGTATAATACGTTTCGCAAATTCAATTGAATAAAAATAGACATAGTCTATTGCCATCGGTAAAATTAAGTTACCACACAAAATCCACCAAGGAGGCAATGACTATGTCCGATAACATTATACAGTTAAATGAAGGCCTAATAAAGCATGATCTTAAAGATCTTGTCCGCAGCAGTGTTGAAGAAACGCTGAATGCCCTGCTCGATCATGAAGCGGATGAACTTGTCAACGCTTCAAAGTATGAACGTACAGAGAATCGTAATGGCTACCGCTCAGGTCATTATTAGAGAACCTTCAACACAACTGCAGGAGACGTGAAATTAAAGGTCCCTAAATTGAAAGGTATCCAGTTTGAGACAGCCATCATCGAACGCTATAAACGCAGGGAATGCTCCGTCGAAGAAGCTCTGATCGAAATGTATCTGGCCGGGGTATCCGTCCGCCGCGTAGAGGATATCACAGAAGCTCTTTGGGGAACTAAGGTATCTCCAGGAACGATCAGTAATCTCAATCAGAAGGCTTACGAACATATCAAAACCTGGCGCAGCCGAAAATTGACCGGTGAATACGCATACGTTTATGTTGACGATATTTATCTGAAACGCAGCTGGGGCGGCGAAGTACAGAACGTGTCCGTCCTTGTTGCTATCGGCGTATCTACAGACGGCTACCGCGAGATCATCGGCGCTGCAGAAGGCATGAAGGAAGATTTTGAAAGCTGGCATAACTTCTTTATCTGGCTTAAAGAGCGGGGCCTTACAGGAGTCAGACTAATCGTTGGTGATAAGTGCCTTGGTATGCTGGAATCCATTGCCGATGTATTTCCGGAAGCGATATATCAGCGCTGCACAGTACATTTCTATCGGGATGTCTTCAGCGTATTCCCTCTAGGCAGGATGCGGGAAGTATCCTTAATGCTGAAAGCCATCCACGCGCAGGAAAACAAAGAGGCAGCGCGCGAAAAGGCAGCCTCCGTTGATGCGAAACTTCGTGAAATGAAGCTCTCTGCAGCCGCAAAGAAAGTTGAGGACGGTGTAGATGAAACTCTGACCTACATGGACTTTCCTACAGAACATTGGACCCGTATTCGGACGAACAATGTAACAGAGCGAGTCAACCGAGAAATCAAGCGGCGTACCAAGGCAATCGGGGCGTTTCCAGATGGGCAAAGTGCTTTGATGCTGGTTTGCGCCAGACTTCGTTACGTAGCGGCTTCGGATTGGGGAACCAAGCGGTATCTCAACATGGATCATCTGTTTCAGATAGAACTTACGATCAATACGGAAACGGCTGAGGCGTCTGCCGGATAACTACCAAGAATCCGATGGTTGAAATTGAATTTGCGAAAAAGTCTTGACACTAGGCGAAATATCATTAGATTTTAAGAACGGCAAGGCAGAGGTCATTTTGCCTGCCGATTGGGATACAGTGAAAACAAACAAATTTGCAAGCAGAGCAATCGCCTATCTTCTGAACTGTGAGAACGAAAAATTACCCAAGGAAATAATGGTGGCCTTTGAATAACGAGGGAGTGAGATACATGGAACAATTATTGATTATTGAAGATGATATCGGGTTGAATCAGGGTTTAAGTAAAGCACTGAAAGCAGATGACCGTCAGATTATATCCTGCCAAGACCTAAAAACGGCGAAGGCGCAGCTGCTTTGCGGCGGTGTGTCCCTGATCCTGCTGGATATCAATCTGCCGGATGGCAGTGGGCTTGAGCTGCTCCGGGAGATCAAGGAAAACACGCCTGGGATTCCTGTTATTCTGCTGACTGCCAATGACACCGATCTGGATATCGTAGCCGGACTGGAGCGGGGCGCTGATGATTACATCACCAAACCCTTTTCTCTTTCGGTTTTGCGGGCAAGGGTGAATACCCAACTGCGAAAGCAAGCGTCAAACCATAAAAATGCGCCGTTCCATATGGATCTATTTCACTTCGACTTTGAGGCTATGACCTTTTATGTGGGAGATTCAAAAGTGGAATTGAGCAAAACAGAACAAAAATTACTGCGTCTGCTTGTTGAAAATCGTGGTCGAACCATGACCCGTGGAGACCTTGTCGACCGAATCTGGACAGATGGCGCAGAATATGTGGATGAAAATGCTTTGTCTGTTACGATCAAGCGTCTGAGGGATAAGCTTGGTGCACAGAAATACATTAAAACCGTCTATGGAATCGGTTATAGCTGGGTGACAAAAGATGAATAAAACCGGTATTGTGATCATACTGCTGTGTTTTCTGGCGGCGGCAGCTGTTGTGTTATGGGAGCGGAGAAAGACCAGAAAAACGATGGAAGAAATCGAAAGGATGCTGGACGCTGCCATGACCGGCTCCTTTTCTGAAACCAATTATGATGAAAGCCAGCTGTCTGCATTGGAAACGAAGTTTGCGCACTATCTTTCCGCAGCAGAAGCATCTTCTCAAAATATAGCGCAGGAAAAAGACAAAATCAAAACCTTGATTGCGGACATTTCCCACCAGACGAAAACGCCGATTGCAAACCTGCTGTTATACAGCGAGCTTCTGATGGAGGAAACTCTGTCTGCATCGGCGAAGGCAAATGTGGAGGCGCTGTACAAGCAATCGGAAAAGCTGCGATTTCTGATCGATTCTCTCGTAAAGCTTTCCAGACTGGAAAATGGGATCATTTCACTCGCCCCCCAGCAAGCAGCGCTGCAGCCGCTGCTTGAAAGTGTGGTAGAACAATATACTGCCAAGGCTTCTGAAAAAGGATTGTCTTTGCAAATGCAGGATACAGATGCTTTTGCTGTATTCGACTTCAAATGGACAGCGGAAGCGCTGGCTAATATCGTAGACAACGCCATCAAATATACAGAGCATGGCACCATTACTATTTCTGCCGTAAGCTATGAAATGTTTGCAAGGATCGATATATCGGATACCGGTTCAGGCATCCCGGAAAATGAGCAAGCGAAGATATTTGCTCGCTTTTACCGCTCAAATAGTGTGCAGAAACAAGAAGGGGTCGGCATCGGCTTATACCTTGCCCGACAGATCATATCCGGCGAGGGCGGTTATATCAAGGTTGCTTCCGTTCCGGGAAAAGGAAGTACGTTTTCCATATTTCTGCCGAAATAACAACAATTCTATCAAAACTGTTAGATTTCATTTTCCGCCGGAAAGAATGTGGAAAGAATCCTATGCGATAATCTGTATGTATCAAAGGATCATTTCCTTTCATACATACAGATTTTTTCATGGAGGTACTCATTTATGGAAGTTTTACAGGCAAAAGACCTGAAAAAGATTTATGGCTCCGGCAATAACGCAGTTCATGCGTTGGATGGAGTTGATTTAAGTGTAAAGAAGGGCGAATTTGTTGCAGTTGTCGGCACATCCGGCTCCGGCAAATCCACGCTGCTGCACATGCTGGGCGGGCTGGATCGCCCTACAAGTGGCACGGTCATGGTGGACGGACAGGATATTTTCTCCCTGAAGGAGGAAGCGCTGACCATCTTCCGCCGCAGGAAAATCGGCTTTGTGTTCCAAGCATATAATCTTGTTCCGGTGCTGAATGTGTATGAAAATATTGTTCTACCCATTGAGCTGGACGGTGGCAAGGTCAATAAGGATTTCGTACAGCAAATTGTACAGACACTTGGGCTGGATGATCGTCTGGATGCGCTGCCCAATCAGCTCTCAGGCGGTCAACAGCAGCGAGTAGCCATTGCCCGTGCGCTGGCGGCAGCACCCGCTATCATTCTGGCAGATGAACCCACCGGCAATCTGGATTCCAAAACCAGCCAGGATGTATTGAGCCTTTTGAAAGTCACCAGTCAAAAGTTCGCCCAGACAATCGTAATGATCACTCACAACGAAGAAATTGCGCAGATGGCAGACCGCATTATCCGTATCGAAGACGGTCGGATCGTCTCCCAAAACTAACGGGAGGTGGCTACGATGAATGTCAAAAATCGAAAATGTATTCGAAAACTCAGCTTAAAATCTCTTTATGCGAACCGTCGTCGCAATCTGATCGCCATTTTTGCCATTGCGCTGACAACGCTGCTATTTACGTCCATGTTCACCATTGTCTTGTCGTTGAACGCCAGTTATGAAACCTACCAGTTTCGGCAGGTAGGCGGCTATGCGCATGGCACCTTTAAGGATGTTTCCCTCGAGCAGGCGGAACGCATCGCTGCCCACCCAAAGGTGAAGGCTACGGGGGCACGGAAGGTAATCGGTATCACTGCGGAGGGGGGCTTTGCCAAAATACCGGCAGAGATCAGCTACATGGATGCCAACTGCACTAAATGGAGCTATGCAACCCCTACTACCGGACGGATGCCCGAAAGCGGCAAAGAGGTAGCCATGGATACGGCAGCGTTGCAGCTGCTTGGCGTAACGCCGGAGCTGGGCGCCGAGGTCACGGTTTCCTATTCCATTACGGACAAGGATCAAACCGCCTTTACTGTAACAGATACCTTTACGCTGGTGGGCTATTGGGACTATGATGAACTAATACCTGTTCATTACATCAACATCAGCCGTGATTACGCAGATGACATCGAAGCGCAGGCAGTGAAAACAGGTTTACAGCCTTTCCGCACCGATTTGAATGTCATGCTGGCCTCCGGCACAAACATTCAAGGGCAGATGGAGCAGGTGGATACCGATCTTGGTTACACATGGGACAGCTATACCGATCCCAACAGCGTCCGAATCGGCGTCAATTGGGGATATACCTCATCCCAGCTGGAGTCACAGCTCGATCCAGAGCTGATGGTCGCCATAGCAGCTTTTTTGCTGCTGGTGATTTTCACGGGGTATCTTATCATCTATAACATTTTTCAGATCTCTGTTGTAGGGGATATCCGGTTTTACGGACTTCTGAAAACCATTGGCACAACGCCCCGGCAGCTCAAACGCATCATTCGCCAGCAGGCACTTCTGCTTTGTTTGATCAGTATTCCGGCGGGGCTGCTGCTGGGCTACGGCATTGGCGCTGTTTTGGTTCCTGTTGTCTTGCGCTCCACCCGGTTGGATGCAGGCATCACCACCATCAGCACATCGCCTGTGATCTTCCTTGGTTCTATGCTGTTCGCCTTGTTGACGGTGCTCTTGTCCTGTTCCAAGCCCGGAAAAATGGCAGCTAAGGTCTCTCCGGTGGAGGCTACCAAATATACGGATGTGATGCAGACCAAGAAAAAACGGCGCAACACCCGGGGAGCAAAGCTCCATCAGATGGCCTTTGCAAATCTGGGACGAAACAAGAAAAAGACGGTACTGGTGGTGTTGTCTCTGGCACTGTCGGTGACACTGTTCAATGCGCTGTGTGCCTTTGTGGGCGGCTTCTGCATGGAGAAGTATGTATCCGCCATGACCTGCGCCGATTTTATCGTCAGCACTCCCGACTATTTTCGTTATAACTCGAGTGCAGATGAATTTATCACCCAGGAACAAATAGAGGATATCTCCGCAAACACAAAGGCCAGTCTTTCCGGCACGGGATATGCTGTGCGAAAACCCGCATATCTGTGGATGGCGGAGGATGCTCTGCGGCAGGACTATGCAAGGTACGAAAGCGCCGAGCAGTTGGACAGCCATATGAGCCGTCTGGAGCACCGGGGCAATATGGTGATGGGAGATACCAGGATCGAGGCTCTGGATAACAGTCTGTTTGACAAGCTGCAAGTGTTCGACGGAGATATTTCTCCCATGTTGGAGCCGGACAATAACGCCATTGCCATTGCGGTTTCTTTGGATGATTACGGTAATCTGCCCAATCTTGAATACTACCCCAAGGTGGGAGACACGATCACCGTTACCTATGCGGACGATGTGAAATATATCGACAGACGCACCGGGGAACTCTGCACCGAAAATACACCGGAGGAGTACTTTCAGGCAAAATTGTATGGAGCCAGAGATGTAGAGTACACGGTCTGCGCCTTGGTAGAACTTCCGAATTCCATGAGTTATCGTTATGGTGGTATTGGATATGACGTAGTTTTGTCTGTAGACACCGCACAGAGGGACAGCGGTGGTGCAGCCATTCCGATGCTCTACCTGTTCGACACAGCGGACGAAGTTGACGAGGCCGAAGCAGAGCAATATCTATCGAAGCTCACTGCCGGTGAGTTTTCGCCCTTGATGTATGAAAGCAAGGCCACGGCTCGCTCTGAATTTGCTCAGTTCCGGCAGATGTTCCTTCTGATAGGTGGTATCCTCTGTGCTATCATTGGGCTGGTGGGACTCTTAAATTTCTTCAACGCCATGATGACCGGTATTCTTTCCCGCCGCCGTGAATTTGCTGTGCTTCAGGCTGTAGGAATGACAAACCGGCAGCTCAAAACCATGCTGATCTACGAGGGGTTGTTTTACGCAATGTCTTCTGTAGCGGCGGCCTTTATTCTGTCGCTGGCGGTGGGACCTCTTGCGGGAAAAATGCTGGGCAGTATGTTCTGGTTCTTTGAGTATCGATTCACCATTCTGCCTGTCCTGCTGACAATTCCGGTATTTCTTCTGCTGGGGTGGCTGATTCCTTGCATGATGTATGACAACGCAGCGAAATGCAGTGTTGTAGAGCAATTAAGGGATGCTCAATAACTGTTACGCAAAAAACGGCCCTCTGCCAATGAAAAGGCAGAGGGCTGAGTTTTAATCTAAGGGTTTACATTCAGTTACAGTTTTTAGATAAATTTCGGGGTTTCCGTTCAAAACAAGGTCTGCATATCCAATCGGGTCATTATAGATTAGATAGTCCAGCTCTGACCGCTGATACATATTGTCAGCAACCTCATTCTCCACGGCTATTGTATCAATAGCAATCATACTGCCATCTAAGAATTTCAGTTCCACACAGGCATTATCCATGTTGAACTCACAAGAATCAACCTATCCATAAGAAACCTCCACTTTGCTGGATGTTAGATCATCCCAAAATATTTGAATGCTTCTCGGATTGCTTTCTCTTTTTCCGGCGGACACTGGAGCTGTCTGGAATCCTCTGACTTCGGCAGATTATAGTTCTTACGTAAGCGGTAAACCGCCAGTACCTGTTGTACCTAGCTAGCCTTTGCGATAATGGAGTCGAATAAATCTAAGGTTTTTTCGACTTCTCCAAAGGAGGCTTGGTATTGATGGACAAGA
>NZ_JBQKFT010000021.1:0-46794 GCF_052119185.1 Bilifractor sp. LCP19S3_H10 | reverse complement strand
ATATGTCTTGCTGCTTCCGCTTGTTGCATCCGCAGTGATGACGTTACCTTTTCCTTCCGGCATCGGATCCGTATAGTCCGTATCCTTTCCTGCCAGTGTAAACGTCCAGTTATCACCCTCCTGGAACTCGCGGTTCTTCAGTTCCTTTGTGACATCGAGTTGGATCTCGCCCTTAGCATCATGTGTACTATTATAAGTATTATTAAATACAGGAATATCACTCGGATTACCATTTGCGTCCGTAATAGATGAGCTGTCTACTACGTATTTATGACTTACATTATCTAATTTTACCTGGACTGTAATATGATATTCGGTTGAATCATACTTTACATTAGGTTTTTCCGTATTATTTTCTTTTAATACGTAATAATTTATTCCTTCTTGGTTATACGTAATGTTATCGAATTGAATATCACCAGACGACTCATTCTTTTGAGTCTGAATAGGAGATCCCTTTATCTTAAAGTTTTCATCTGCATTATAAAGACTAAAACTGAAATCGTTTCCGTTTAATGTCCCTCCCTCAAAATTCTTCTTTGCTTTAAGTTTGTATCCTGCTTCAGCTGGAGCCTGCAAATTATGATTGTGATAATGCCATTCGCCATTTCCTCCACTATACTTATCACAAACCAAAACTCCGCCCGAAGTATTGCTTTTGGAAAACTCAGCTTTGGGTGCAATAAAAATACCACTCGTCTCTTTAGTTATATTGAGTTTAGTAGCATTAGGAGCATAGAATATAATTTGCTGCATGATATTATCTGCTTCTTCACTCTTATTTGCCACATAGGTATTCATCGAAATGCCATTGACTTCATAATCATTGATGTCGAGTTCACCACTCGTTGTACAATAGAAAACAATGGTCTGATCATCATTTTTTTTAATATTCAGATTTTTTGTTGCGTCTGCAGTTGAAATCTGCTTTCCAGTAAAGTTAACCAAGTAAGTACCAGCATCTGATCTTGTAAAATCAAGTATTAAATCACACGGTTGCTGATTACTATCTTTTCCATTTTCCAAAGTTTTTATTTCATCTGGTAATTCAGCAGGAATATATTTTGCAAAGTTTGTGTTGATATCATTTATTACTTTAGAAACATCAATGCTTTTTTGTTCAATATTACTACCATTAATTCCTTCCAATTTTACAGTCTTCGACTCATATTGTGTCCACGCTTTATTGCCAAGATAAACATTTGCCGGTGACTGATGAAAGCGCACAAGATTTATATTATCATCGAATGAACCAAAATAGTCATTACCACCCGCATTGCTATAATTACTGGATGCGCCTACCTCAGCAGCACTTGATGTATACGATCCAACCATTACATTGGTCTCAGTATCGCCACTCTGGCTATACTTGTTTGCTACAATACCATAGTCATACCCTTCGCCAAGTGCCGACTGCAGATTCATATCTTGAATCTTCACAGCGGAAACATTCGGATCAGAATGAACTGCAAATACTGAAAAGCTTGTAGCACTGAAGTCAACGGAATTGTTATCAACGGAAGCATCCGCGTTAACATCCTCTACCTTCACATCATCTGCACTGATATTGGTAGCATCTGCTGTTGTGTCGTTGCTCTCCTTCACCGCATCGGTCAGCGGCAGGTGTTTGATCTCAACATCGGAATCATTGTCTGCGTCAAGGCTCTTGGTCAGCTGATCTTTCTTGAAATTTACGCTGATCTTTACTGCGCCTTCTGCCGGCTGTACTTCTACTTCCTTCTGTGTTACATTGCCGTCTTCATCCTTCTCTTCTACCGGATAGATGAAGGCCATATCGTACAGAAGGGTGTTCTCGTCGGTGTACTGTTTTTCTGTATCAGAATCAGACGATGCTGCCGCGTCGTCGTTCAGAGCGTTCATGTAAGCATCGTAATTATAATCCGTACTGTCCTTTGTGACCGGCGTTACACGGAACTCCGCATTATCCGGAACTGCCTTCGGGTCATCGAGGGTTGCTGTTACGCTTACCAGATCATCCTCATAGGAATATTCTCTCTTGGTCGCATCCTTGCGGGCTTCATCGATCTGCTCAGATGCAGTAAGGTTCTTGTCTTCCTCCTCAGAAGATGAGGATACGGAAGAAGATGCTGTAGAATCCGCCGCCGTTTCCTTATTTTCGGAGTCGGCAACAGTTGCAGGTGTCGTTCCCTGCTCCGCTTCTGCTGCGGTTTCCGCATTTTTATTTTCTTCCGCAGACGGAGCCGCACTTTCCTCCGCTGCCTGCTCGGTACCGTTCAGACCGATCTCCTCGGTTCTGGTGGTATCGTTCTGATCTACGTTTGCTACCGTTGTTTCATCCGCATTCTCCGAAGCGGAAGCATCGGTATCTGCACTCGTCGTTCCCTCGGCGGTTGTCTCCTGTACCGGTGTATCCTCAGCAGCGCGGAGTCTTACATTGGATGTAATACCGCTTGCCGCCACCATGGAAATGGAAAGAAACAGCGCCATCCATTTTCGGAATGTATTCTTGTTCTTCATCGTTCTCTCTCCTCCCGCATAGTACCGTCAGTGTTTCAGGGCTTTTCTTCTGCGTATAAGCAGAACCGCAAGAACCGCACACACCGCAAGAGCCGCAATGCTGATCACCATGATGACAAGGTTCCTTGTGGAATTCTTGTCCTTATCGGAATTCAGCTTGATATTGCTCTCAGGTGTCTGAATCTCGTCTGCCTGAACACCATCAATGGAAACATCACCGGAATCATTGTCGCTTCCCGCTGCGTTGTTATCCGTTCCTGCAGTGTTGGCTGTTCCTGCACCTGCAGCGGAAGAAGTTTCATCCGTTCCTGCAGTGCCGTTTCCTGCGTTCGCGTTTGTGCTGTTTCCGGTATTCGCCGTTCCATTCGATACGTTCCCGGCAGCAACTGGTGCGATCGCTGCGCCTGTGGAATCATTGGTTGACACTACCGTACTGACTCCTGTGTCTGTATTCCGCATAACCGTTCTTGTAATTCCCGGGATGACCCGATACGTTGTACCGCCGTCTGTGACGGTCACCTCCTGCACTTCCTCTCTGGTGATGACCACTTTCTGGAATGCGGTGTTGTTCTCATCGTAGTAATAAACGGTATAGGTCTCCTTCGGGGAATAGAAGTTGTGATCTACATACGCAGCCTGGCCGGCGATCCGAAGATAATGTACGTTATTGATATCAAAGCTGTCCGGAAAATCAATTCTCGTATCACCCTCTGAGGTTACGGTCTGTGTCCGGCTCTGAAGCACATTTCCGTTTGCGATGTCTACATACTGGATATTGATCTCTCTACTCTTGACCTCGGACGAATTGCTGTAGCCTTCCGGATCATAGTAGACATACATCGTGTGATTGCTGTCGTCATACGAATGGGTGAACGACCTGTCAAACGCCTTATTGATCGTGTAAGTAATTCCGTTCTTCGTGATCTTCTTCTCCGGCGTGAAGGTTCCATCCTTGCCCGGTTTCACCTTGACAACCTTCGAATCGATGCAGCGGTTTGTCTCGGAGTTGTACAGAAGAATGTACCAGCTGTAGCTCTGTCCCGAATCTGCCGTCTGCTTCTGATACCGGATCGTGTAAGTCCTTGTGGTATCGGAAACCTCATGTGTAATCTTCGTTGGATCCTTCGCATGATAATTCACGGTTTTTCCATCCTCTGTCACGGAGAATGCATTCGGAGCCTCGAAGGTTTTTGTCTTTCCGTTTACATAAAAGGTTCTGGACGTAATCGTGCTTCCGTCATCTGCGTTCACATAGTTGACGGTGACCGGATAACGCGTGTCAGTATCCTTGGTCAGAGTGTAGTAGACGTTCTCAACTGCGGTATCCTTGCTGTCATTCTCCTTTGAGGATCTGGTGTACAGCTTGCTTCCCGGCGCCAGCGTCTCCGGAATCATGTCTTTTGATCCGGTGAACATATAAAGCAGCATGCCACCATCCTCTGTCATGCACTTGTAGGTCTTCTGCGAAGCCGCAGAATCCGCATTTTTCTGATGCTCACGGTAGGTGAAGACCATATCGCCTTCAATGTCATACTCAGAGGAAACCTGCATACAATCAGATTCGGCGCTGAGTGCCCCCTCCGGTCCGCTCACGATATCGTAATCTTTCCCGTTTTTATAGAAGGTGGAACGCACCGAAATATCCCCGGAGGGTCCCCATTTTTCACCCTTCGATGCATCGAATGACTCCAGAACATTGCCTTTTTCGTCCTGGAAGGTGATCGTATAGTCACCCTTCTTGTCATTTGAACCCGATTTTACCCCGGGTTTGTCATCCGTGCTCCCGGCGGACTCCGAAACAACGCTGTTCTCCTGCGTCCCGTCCGCCCACACCGGCGGTGCCGCCGCGGTCATCATAAAGGCCGACATAGCCAGTGCAGAAGCCCTCATCAGCAGCTTTCTGTAGCTCTTCTTCTCTCTCATCTATCTCTCTCCCTTCCCATCCTGTTCCTATTCAAATACTGCAATAGCTGATTATTCTTATATGCATGATTTTTCTTAAATCACACCATCCCTGAAACCTGTGCAGGCCTTCCGAAAACGTTTCCGTGAATCGTCCCAAAAAAGGACCGCTTTTCCCGCAATCTGAAAAGCAATCCTCTGATAATGCCTGCTAATATTTATTTATGGGTTGCACAATTGCTGTTCATTTCCGATACAAAAGTGCTGTATCCCTGCTTGTCTTTGTTACAGTACCTTATGTACCTTCACGAATATTATGTTTCCAAGGTATGATTATTTATTAATATAAAACCATTTTCATCCATATGCAAGTATCTGAATTATTTTTTATTGAATAATGTATTGTCCAACAATTGGTAATACCATTTTCCCCGGCAAAAAAATAACCGCCTGGGAGTATACATCTCTGCATCCGCCCGGCGGTTATCCTTCTTATTCATTATGATATTATCTGCTCTGCAATTACATCTTGAAATCCGTCCGTTGCCGGATCTCGAAATCCGTCAGTTTCCCTGGATCATGAAATCCATCAGGGCCTTGATATCTTCCGGCTCGGAAGCTACGATCTCCAGCTCCGGAATTGCTGCCTCATTCGAGAAGATATTTGCCAGTGATACATACTGGCTGAGCTTGGATTTGAGGTTCAGTCTGTCGCCCTCTGCGGTAACCAGCTCTACGCGGCCCTTGCAATTATCAATCACCTTGAAAAAACCGTCTACATCCTTAATGTTCTGCAGTTTCATTGTTGTACACCTCCAATACTGTTCTCTACTGCTTACCTTCTTCTGATGATCCTGTCCTCTTATTCTTGGGACAAAAACTCATCCTGCCCGATGTCCTTCAGACAAATTTCAATGCGCTATGAATTCTGTATGAATTAAAACTCGTCCTGCCTGATGTCCTCCGGACAAATTTCATCATACCATGAATTCTGTATGAATTGAAGGCAGTTTTTAATATCCATTGTAATTATTCGTCTGTCCGTAGTTCGCAGTCCCACCGTACGTGCCGTCCCCATAGCCGGCCCCTGCTCCGTAACCGCTGTTATAGGTGCCATCGGCATTGCCGCTGCTGTAGCTGCCGCCGGCATTGCCGCTGCCATATGTGCTGCTGTCTGTTCCGCCGTAGCTTCCTGCACCTCCGTAGATATCCGTACCGTTCGTTCCCGCGCCGTTGGTTCCGGTTCCGCCGGCTGTGTTTCCTGCTCCTGTACTTCCATTTGCTCCGCCAGCTGCGCCGCCTGCCGTTCCCGCAGTTCCGGACGCGGAAGCATCGGTACCGGATCCTGAGGCTCCGGCAGACTGCGTCCCTGTACCTGCCGCACCGTTTGTATCCGTTCCCGCTCCCGCCGCTGTCTCTCCGGTCGGAACTCCGTAGACGTCAACCTCATTGATGCAGGTATCATCATAATCCGTTCCCTTATACACCTCGTCGATGGTCATCTTGATCTCGGATGTCTCGACATCCTTCGAGAGCTCCACGCAGAATTCCTTCTTCTCGTCCGGGAAGGTGACCTGAACGCTCTGATCGCCGAACTCGAAGGTCATCGTCTTCGGACGGTTGTTCATGGTGTAATTATCATCCGAGCCGTACCAGTTTCCGAGGCGCAGCACAAGGAATCTCACCTTGCAGACCTGATCCAGATGATAGGTGACACTCTCACCGATTCCGGATCCGTCCATTCCTTCCTGCCAGCTGCTGTCCTTCGATCCATCGTACAGAACATGCGGTGTGTTGTCGATTCCCGCCTGCGAAATCGTCGATGTCGCATCGGCGCTCGCCACGGTTACCTGTGAATACCCGAGCAGATCAATCTGCGACTGACGGCTTGCGTCCACAATGGAGGCTGTCAGCTTGTCCTCCTCTGCCCCCGGCGTCACAGATGGCTCTGAGGTGGAAGAGACAGAAACCGAAGACGAGGAACTTGTGACCGATTCCTCCTCCGGAGTCGGCGTTGCCTTAATCGTGACCTTCTGCGGAGAATTGTTCTGTCCGTCTTTCAGGAATTTCGATATGCCGAACATCGCGCCGATTCCCGCGGCAAGAATCACCAGAATCAGGATAATTCCCATAAGCAGCAGCTGGCGCTCTCTCTTTTTTACCCGAACCTTATCCAGCCGTCTGCCGCAGCGGGAACATCGCCTCGCAGTATCCGGATTTTGTTCACCACAATATGGACATCTCATAAAATTCCAGTCCCTCCAGTTTTTTCTTAGTCAATCTGCTCTGAAGACCCGGACTTCCTTCCGGAACCTTTCAAAATTCTCTCTTGTGCAAAGCTGCGTGCCTTCCCGGATCAGCGACCCATCCGCGGCAATCACTCCATAACGGAGGATCTCCGAAAGCGGGAGGCCTTTTTCCATCGCCACACACATTCCGGCCACCATGGAATCTCCGGCTCCCTGTGTGCTTCTGACATCAATTCTGTCCGGCGGACAGATCCATGCCCCCTCACGGCCGACGATCATGGCGCCCTCCGCGCCCATAGACAGGCAGATGATCCCGACCCCTCCATCGATGATTTCTCCCGCCTTTCGCAGGATCTCCTCCCTGCCCGGATTTTCCAGGCCGAATGCCGTCTCAAACTCATACAGATTCGGCTTGATTACATCGGGACAGGCCTGGATTCCTTCCAGAAAAAGCTCTCCTTCCGCGTCCAGAATCACCTTTTTCCCAATCCTCCTGCACGCAGCGGTCAGATCTCTGTAAAATGAGGCTGGCACGCCCAGCGGTACGCTTCCGGTGATCACTACCATGTCGATCTCCGGATCCGACAGCTGTTCCATCAGCTGATCCGTGAACGCCCGTATGGTTTTCGCGTCCAGCGGATCTCCCTTCTGATTCAGCTCGGTCGTGACACGGTCTTCCTCGTTCATGACCTTGATATTTTCCCGGACCTCTCCCTCCGCCATATATGCCTCATAATGAATGCCGAGCGCCTCCAGCCCCTTCGAAAAATCCTGCCCGTTCTTCGTGTAATTGATACCGAAGGTCCGCACCGAAATTCCAAGCTGATTCAGCACGATGGAGACGTTAATTCCTTTTCCGGAAAAATCTGACCGCTTCGTCTGTACGCGGTTCAGCCCGCCGTAGGAAAATCCACGGATGGTGAGGGTTTTGTCGATACAGGGATTCATCGTTACTGTTGCGATCATGACTCCTCCTCGTCTCCCTCATACGCCGCAATCTTCTCCAGGTAATCATCGTCCGACAGCGTTTCCATCTCATCGAATGAAATGGTGTATTCATAGTTATTGATAATCCGAAGGTATCGGCTGTCCAGATCGATGATGTACACATAGTCCACGACATCTGCGTAGTCCTCGCTGTTATACAGCTTCATCGAGCCCTTTCTCCAGAGAAGCCCCAGGATATCGCCCGACCGGTCCGTTCTCGCGTCCGTCTGCGTCTCATCATAGGGAATGAACTGACACCCCTGGACAATCTCTGCGAACTTCTCCATCTCATTATTCCGAAGCCGCTCCTGCAGGAAATGCAGGATGTTCAGGCCGGTCATCGCCGGATGTCCATCCTCCGGTCCGAACTTGTCGATTCGTTTCTTGTCCTCAAGGAAAATATATACTGCGCTGGAAATTTCCATATCTGATTCCTTCCTGTTCATATATGTGGCAGCTGCGGGAGCTGCAAGGCAACAAAGCAGCTGAGTTATTTACGCGAACAGTGAGCCGCAGCCGAATGCGAAGTATTCGTGTGCGGCGAGCGTCGCGATAGCGAGATAAAACTCGCGCAGCGTGTTTTATCTCGTTCATATTCTGATGCACCATCCGCTGGGCATAGTGTTCTGTTATTATCTTACTATATATCGTCTGAATCTGGTCTGAAAATTTTATTTAGTCGAAATTGTCAGCTTCTGAGTGACTGCAGCAGCGGAAGCTCCCGGCGCACCTTGTCCACCAGCGGCAGGTCCAGATCCGTGATCTGCACGCCCTCCTTTTCATCCATCTCTGCCACGACATCTCCCCACGGTGAAACCACCATGGAATGTCCCCAGGACACGTAGGAAAAGGATGGATCTCTGGCGTCCGATGTCCCGACCATATAGCACTGGTTGTCGACCGCCCGCGAACGGAACATCAGCTCCCAGTGCGCAGGACCCGTGGTCATATTGAAGGATGCCGGAACCAGCACCACCTTCGCGCCGGACAGAACCATCTCGCGCACCATCTCCGGAAACCTGCAGTCAAAACAGATACAGATACCCATCCTGCAGAACTCCGTGTCGAAGACGGTCGCCCCCTTTCCAGCTGTCAGCGTATCCGATTCCCGGAAATGCTGCCCGCCCTCTACATTGATATCAAACAGATGCGCCTTCCTGTGCTTTGCGATCTGTCTTCCCTCCCGGTCAAACACATAGGCTGTGTTGTATACGCGGCCCTCTGCATCCACCTCCGGGACGGACCCGGCAGACAGATAGATCCGATGCCCTCTCGCCATATCAGAAAGCTGTCTCCAGCTTTCGCCACCTTCCGGCTCCGCGTATTCCGGAAAACAGGACGTCTCATAGGGCGTCGTGAACATCTCTCCGACCGTCACCAGATCGACTGCTTTCCCATCGAGTCCGTTCAGCTTCTCCGCCAGCATGTCCAAATTTTCCTGTTTGTTTTTGTACACATGCGATTGAATCTGCGCAATCCTCATCGATGTCCATCCTCCTATTTCGCCTATAACGCTTCTTACGCAGTAGGTGGCAGTAGGTGCAGTATGGCGCCATAATGAATCATATAGCCGTTTGTGGTTCCTCTGCTCTGCTGTACTTCTGTTTGCTGGTCTTCTGCTTTGCGGTTCTTTTGCCTTGCGGTTCTTCTGCTGTGCGGTTCTTTTACTTGCCTAATGATTTCGACACAAAATCAACCGGATGCTTTTGGATTTATTATTCCCTTATTCATTGTAGCCTGTGCGGCCGCCCTCTTCAACGGCTTACATGACTTTTTCTTTCTTCCTTAACACAAGATATAACAAATAATCGCGAATACAACAAGATAAACCAGATATCATCCCGATATCATTCATTTGTTCTTCCGCGATTCGAGATGTATATCCGGAACCAGACAAGCTTACTTTTAATTTTATGCTCCTGTCAAATATCATGGCGCCGTCTGTATGCCGCCTGTACAAGAAAAATGCGGTCTTATGACCGCATTTTTCTTGACTGATTTTCAGAGAATTTGCCTATCCTCAACGTATTTGTACGCGCTTTGTATTTGTACGCACTTTGTCTTGCTTACTCAAAGATCGGCTTCAGCGCTGCCGCGAGTTCTTCCTTCTCGGCCTCGGCCTCCGCAAGATCCTTTCCCTTTGTCGTATAGTACGCCTTGATCTTCGGCTCCGTGCCGGAAGGCCGCACAACAACGGAAGCGCCGTCCTCGAGACCGTAGATCAGTACATTGGCCTTCGGAAGGCCTGTCTTCTCAGGCTCCTCATAATCGG
The DNA here is from genome assembly GCF_052119185.1 of Bilifractor sp. LCP19S3_H10. Classification (NCBI taxonomy): domain Bacteria; kingdom Bacillati; phylum Bacillota; class Clostridia; order Lachnospirales; family Lachnospiraceae; genus Bilifractor; species Bilifractor sp. LCP19S3_H10. Next base: position 36,885 of record NZ_JBQKFT010000021.1, on the reverse strand, counting down.
TGACGCTTACTACCTTCCTGCCCGCGAAGTCTGCCGGAGGATTCTGGCGAAGCTCTGCCATGATTCCCGCCATCTTGTCCATTCCGGAAAGTCCCGGGAACTCGAAGCTGTCCACCTTGTTCAGGTAACGGCCGTACTCCTTGTAGATTTCCTCCAGACGCTGTTTGATGGAGGAACCGATGCTTCTGTAATACGCCGCCATCTCGCAGATCAGCATGGATCCGATGATGGCATCCTTGTCCCGCACATACGGGCCGGCGAGATATCCGTAGCTCTCCTCAAATCCGAAGATGAAGCGATCCACTTCTCCGGCTGCTTCCAGCTGCGCGATCTGATCGCCGATCCACTTGAAGCCGGTCAGCGTATGTCTCAGCTCCACGCCGTAATGCTTTGCCACAAGATCCGCCAGCGGAGTCGATACGATGGACTTCACCGCTACAGGGTTCTTCGGCATGGTTCCCTTCTCGATGCGTCCGGCACAGATGTAATCCAGCAGAAGCACACCCATCTCATTTCCGGATACCAGCTCATAGGAGCCGTCCGGACACTTCATGGCAATGCCGACACGGTCCGCGTCGGGATCTGTCGCCAGCATCAGATCCGCACCGGTCTTCTTCGCAAGCTCAAGTCCGTATTTCAATGCCTCGAAAATCTCCGGGTTCGGATACGGAGCGGTTGTGAAATATCCGTTCGGGTACTCCTGCTCCGGAACAATCGTGATATCCGTGATTCCGATATCCTGCAGAACACGGGTAACCGGTACGAGTCCGGTTCCGTTCAGCGGAGAATACACGAGCTTCAGTCCCGCGGTCTTTGCAAGGCCCGGTCTTACCTGTCTCGCCTCGATCGCGGCATATAATGCCTCCTTGCAGTCGTCGCCGACGAACTGAATCAGCCCCTTCTCAACGCCCTCCGCAAAGGACATATACTTTGCGCCTGTCAGCACATCGGTCTTCTGGATCGAATCGTATACAACAGCAGCCGCGTCATCGGTCATCTGGCATCCGTCCGGTCCGTAAGCCTTATATCCGTTATACTTTGCCGGGTTATGAGAAGCTGTCACCATGATGCCGGCGTTGCACTTGTAGTATCTGGTCGCAAAACTCAGTGCCGGAACCGGCATCAGCTCATCGTAGATGCGCACCTTGATTCCGTTTGCCGCGAGCACGCCCGCCGCATCTCTTGCGAAATTCCATCCCTTCAGACGGCTGTCATAGCTGATTGCCACGGTCTGTGTTCCGCCCTGGGTCTTCACCCAGTCCGCCACACCCTGGGTGGCCTGTCTTACAACCCAAATGTTCATCCGGTTTGTGCCGGCGCCGAGCGTTCCGCGAAGTCCTGCCGTTCCGAACTGCAATTTCACCGCAAAACGATCCTTGATCGCCTCGTCATCGCCCTCAATATCACGAAGTTCCTTCTTCAGATCAAAATCAATGAGATCCGCATTTAACCAGCGTTTGTAATCGTCCTGATACATTTGATTCCTCCGTTCTTCCTTATCATTCCGGATATTTGCATGGGTCGGCTGCCGCCCGAAAACAGGGGATTCCCGTTCTGACTATCCTGTCGGAGCGCCTCCGTCTTTACTGGCAAAACCAACAAATCGGTTTTGAAGCAGGCACATATTTTCGTGCTTTTCATGCAAAATAATTTTACTGAATTTCGTATAGCTTGTCAAGGAATGGGCAGTTACTGGCAGGGGAGAATGGACAGTTACTGGCAGGGGATGGACAGTTGCGGGCAGGGGAGCAATCCTCCCCGGTTTTTTAGAATTCTTTTACCTCAAGTCCACACTTTCGACACAATTATCCCGTAATGTATTAGTCAGACAGCTGATAGACATACCGGCTGTCACATCTCCCCCCTCATTTTTAAAAAAAGACGTCGAAGTGAGTCAGAGTCGCTTCGGCGTTTTTGTGTTACAATTTAATTTATTAAAGGAGGAATACTATGTCAAGATACCGCCGGCGCAGACGCCGCTCTCATATATTCAGAAACGTTCTGCTCACACTCGTTCTGCTGCTCATTGTCGCAGCTGCTGTTCTCTATGTGAACCGCAGCCATGTTCAGAAGCTGGCCGCGGACGCGATCACGGATAAGCTCAGCGATACCATCACACAGCAGATCCTTGAGGCTGCCGGAAACAGCCCGGACTCCTCTGCCGTTCAGCAGGCGATTGGCTCCATCTCCGATTCCGACAAGGAAGAGGCAGCACAGATTCTGCAGAACCACCTGACGCCGTCCACCATTGCTGCCGCAGGCTCCTACATCCAGAACCGCGACTACGACGGGCTGATGCAGTACGCAAAAGAAAATCTCAGTACCGAAGAATATGACAGGCTTTCCGAGCTCTACGAAAAGTACGCGTCCCAGCTTCCCGGCTGACCGAGCAGAAGGAATCCCGCTGCTCCACCGACAGACCTGCAGGACAGCCGGTTCCAGGCCTCACAGCCCCGCCGGATCGCAGTGCCCAGGCTCACAGCCCCGCCGGATCGCAGCGCCCCGAGTCACAGGCATCCCCGAATCCGGATTTCCTTTTACGATCCGGAATTTAACTTCCCTTTAACGCACATTTAGCTGTCCGGTGATAGATTCGCACAACACCTTTTACTATCATAAAGATAGCAGGAGGTGTTACTTTGAATGCGACTACGAATACCATTTCGAATACTTCAAATACAATGATAAACAGTACAGCTAATACCAATAACACAATACGGAGGTTCCGTATCTTCTCCTCCCAAAAGCTGTCCCCGCAGAAGAGAATATCCATTATTGTGCGTCTGTCCTGCCTTTCATTTCTGGTGGTACTGTTCACCATAATCTGGAATCTCTGACATTATTCACAACATTTTCGCTTTTTCTCACGCCTCGTTTGTGCTAAAATTCTTTTCGTCGATGAATACTGACACTAATGAAAAGAATGGCCCTTCGCGGAAGAAAATCCTTCGATACAGCGCAGCTGACGAAGGTCATGCATAAATCCTGCCATACAGCACAGCTGAGGAAGGGAAAAGGCGAAAATTATGAAAAACAATTACAGAATCTTATCTTTATTTCTTGTACCCGCTCTTGCCACGGCGATGCTTGCCGGATGCGGCTCCTCCTCTTCCACCGAGGTCAGTGCCCAGACACAGTTATCTCCCGCGGCAGTTGACGCGAATTCTGATGATACTGCAGCGGATGCGGATCTGGTCTCCGACGCAGACTGGTCCGTCGACTCCGCGGATACAATTCTTGCTTCTATCCTGTCCTCAGATCTCTCCGACAGCAAGGTGGTCCTCGATGTTCCCGAGATTCTGCAGAATCCCGAGCTTCCCACCGGCTGCGAATCCGTTGCTCTTACAATCGCGCTGAATTCCCTTGGATGTGACCTTCAGAAAACAGACATTGCCGATAATTATATGGAATACGGCAACAACCTTGCTTACCAGTACGCAGGTGATCCCCACACAGAAAGCGGCGCCGGAGTTTTTGCGGGAGGAGTTGTGAACGCCGCCGAGAAGTACATCAAGGAAAAAAATCTTGACATCGCGGCCATCAACACCTCGGGCACCTCTCTGTCCGATCTGTGCAAGGTCGTTGCGGCAGGATATCCCGTCGTTATCTGGGGCACGATGTATATGTCGGATCCTCTGATCACATCGCAGTCCTATGAGTACGACGGATACACCTATACCTGGTATCAGAACGAGCACTGCATGGTTCTGGCCGGCTATGACCAGGATGCCGGAACCGTCGTGATCAGCGATCCCCTCTCCGGTATTGTAGTCCGGGACGCCGACGCGTATGAATCCTATTTCAACGGAACCGGTATGTACTCCGTTGTCCTGATGAACAAAAGCGGTGTGAAGAAAACCGATCTGGACACTTCAAAAACGGACTCCGACAGCAAGGGTACTTCCGGCTCCGACGCGCCCGACAATATCGACGACATTATCAGCAGCCGCCAGAATACCTCGGACTACTACTACAACCAGTATCAGTCCTATGGCAGTCAGCCCGGAGGAACCTGGTATGAGACATCTCCCGCTGTATCCGGGGATACGTCCGCATATGATGGTTCTGCCGCTTCCGGACGAGCTGCCGGCGGATCTGCCGCGAATCCACAGAATGCTTCCGACTCCGGAAATCAGCAATCCTCCGGCAGCGGTGATTCAGGACAGGCAGCCTCTCCGTCCGGCGGTAATTCCGGAACGAATACAGGAACCGGAGACGGGGTTTCCGGCGGAACAGGCGGCGGTGTCACGGCCGGAACTGCAGGCAGTGCCGGAACTGACGGCGGTGCCACGACAGGAGCAGGCAGCGGTGCCGCGACGGAGACCGGTGGCGGTGCCTCTGCTGAGACCGGTGGCGGAGCTTCAGCAGGGACAGGCGCCACAGAAAGCACAGGCGGCGCAGATTATTCAGCGCCATCTCAGGATGCCTCCGCAGCCACAGGAAACGCAGCCGGCGGGGAGTCCGGTTCCTGATTCCTCATCCTTTTTTTCCGTTCATTTTTCCCTGTTCTCCCCGGCTTCTTCCCGGCTCTGCTGCATCTCCAGAATCATCATGCTGAGCAGCAGATACATCCGGAGTTCCGGATCATCCAGATCCTCCTTCAGGATGCTCTGAATCTTCCCAAGCCGGTAGGTGATGGTATTCCGGTGGGCGTACATCTCGGTAGCGGTTCGCTGAATGGAACGTTCACTTTCCAGAAATGTCTTCAGCGTGTCGTATGGCTCGGTTTTTCCCTTTCGCACCTTCTGCTCCCACAGCCGGACCACCGCAGGATGGCAGGCACAGATCTTGTCCTGCATATCCGGCGCCTCGATGATGAACCGGCTGGCATAGCTTCCGAACCGGAAGATGTGCCGGAGAAGCTCATCCTCCTCCATCAGTCTGCTGTCCTTTCTTCCTGCCTCCAGCGCGTACACTGCCTGCCTGTACAGACACGGAATGTTCTCTATGCCGCGCACCTGCAGACTGAAGCTGCTGTACACGGAATTCTGCTCGGTAAACGACACGAGAAAAGTCTGGAAGACACGATCCCGATAGAGATTCCGGTTTGTCAGAATTATCACATACGGCGATTTCTGCATCACAAAACATCCCGAAAAATTGTGCATGATCGCATGCTCGATGACGTTTCTGGCCTTTGTGGGATTCATCCCGTTGTCCATCCCCTCCGGATCCAGCAGCGCGATCTCAAAGTTCTCATCCTCGCTCCAGCCAAAATGGGCGAGCTGCCGCAGAACTTTCTCCTTATCCTCTGAATGTTCAAAAAGATAATCATACAGCGGATTCTCAGGTCTCACCTGATTCTGCATCGCGATGCCGATATACGGCTGAAGAATCTGCCCAAGCCTGTCCAGAAGCTGCACATCTCCCGCATTCACCGCGTGGCCGCGCTCGACGACGGAAATCCTTCCGCACTCTGTATTGCCGATATACAGTGCCTTGGAAATGCCGTGAAACGAATTCTCCACCTTCTGCTTCCAGTGAAAAACCGAACAGCTCTCACGGTTCTCCGGTTCCAGATTCTCATATTCAATCTGATAGATACTGTTCAGAGATGAATAGCCGTAGCGGGCGATGTACTGCCACTCGGAATCCATGGATTCTAACTTGTCCACATGGCTCATGGCCAGAACCTTGGTATTCCCGTCCTGTATCAGAATCGGATTCCGGAAGATGAACTCCGTCTGCTCGATGATGTCCCTGTAGTTCCCTTTGCGGACATCCTCCTCTACCCTGGCCTCCCAGTCCTGATAATAGTCAAATACGCCCTGAAGGATCTCAAACGCCTCCAGAACACTCAGATTATAGATCTGGATACGGTCTCCATCTTCGCCCTCATAGACGACATAATCCTTTTCCGCATAGACATGCACACAGTTCGTTGCATAAGCCAGCCGCGCGCTGCTCAGAATCGGCCTGGCATCCTTATGAATCTCCGTCCGGATATCCATAAGCGGCGCCAGACGGTTGGCGATCATCCACATACTTAATTTCATTTTTTCTGCTCCATTTAAGCCTCACCCGCTTGCGCGGTATGTTGGCTGCTGTATAAGTTCTTCGAAAAAACAGACCGACAAAGCCGGTCACCTGCAGAATTGCAAGAGTGCGGAGCACGGAGCAATCCATAGCTTATACAGTTACTTAGATTTTCTGTATTTTAATATATAAAATATTACTCCCTTCTGTCATTTTGTGCAATAACGACCAATAGCGTGCCCTTCCGGACACGCTACCGTACCTGAAATTTTTATTTTTTTGTGCAGGCAATGAAGGGAACCGTCATCTCCTCTGCGGTCAGCCCCGCATAACTTCCGATCTTCTTTTTCTCCCGCTTCCTGTGCTTCCATCCGAGGCTCACGTTTCCGGCGGCAACCGCCAGATAGTCCCCGATAATACTGTACGTCTTCTCTCCGGGGTGCCCGGATCCAAGCAGCCCTCTGTCCAGAACCTCTTCCCGGCTCAGGAGAATAAAATCACTTCCGAACAGATCGCGGAAAACCTCCTCGAATTCAAGCTTCCTCCCCTGTCTGATATACAGGGCAGCTGCGCGCGGTTCTACGGAAGGGGCTCTCTCCAGAAGTCCGGCAAGATGCGGGTAATCCTCCAGATAAATCCAGTGCGTATCAATCATTCCGTGATCCGAGGTGACCACCACCAGCGAATCTGACAGATCTCCGGAGAGCTTTTCGATCTCGCGGTTCAAAAACCGCATCCGGTTGTGTGCCTTTCCGGATGCCGCGCCGAAAGTATGCATCTCCAGATCCGGTTCATCCCAAAACAGGCAGATATATTTCTTCCCGGAACCTGAAGCGATTTTCCGGATCCGCTGCATCGCCTGACGGAAGCTCCAGACTCTTTCACCCTCGCGGTGTGAGAGAAAATGTGTCTCCACCAGGGAATCCGCCTCGCGAATCCTGTCTGATAATCGTCGATACGGAATATACTTCAGCGGAACATTATAGTTCGCTGCCCTCTTCCGCGTCCCCTGCACCCGATTGCAAAAAAGTGAGATGTTTCGATCCACCTCGGAAAAATAAAGGTCTCTTCCAAGCCACGAATGCTCCAGCGGCGATTCCCCGCTCTGCAGCGTGGCGCATGCCGCGGCTGTCGACGAAGGAAAAACCGCCGACAGATCACACACTTTATTTGCCCGAAGAAAATCCGTCTCCGACAGATGCCGCTTCAGATTTGCGGTTCCCATTCCGGACAGAACAATCACAATCACGCGGTCCGCGCCCTGTCCCAGAAGCGAATCCATCTCCGGCAGTGTGGTATGTCCATAATCACAGACCCCGTAATATTTCAGAACGGAAGCTGTCAATGCCAGAAGGCTCCTGTCATAATCCGGATATCTGATCTCGCTGCTCATAATGCTCCTCTCAACCAGTTACTGATCACCTGCAGACGGCAAGATCATGATTTCACAGAACCTCTGTCAGAACATTACCGGCTGTGAGCTCTCTGTCCCGCAGATATGACGCAGACAGTAACTTTTCCTAATATTTTAACACGAAACTCTCTATGCTAATCATCTTTAGAGAAATATAATAAATCCCCCGGCCAGGCCGGGGGATTAGCTTACTTTTTTTCAGTTTTTCACAACTTCCGTCATCATTGCCTTCCAGCTTCAGATATTGCTGTCCTCAGACACCGGAAGCGCCGTAGTTGGAAAGCACGCGGGCGGACGGGTCGTTGACGTCGCAGCCCTCCCACTCCTTGTTCGGCATCCAGTACGCCGGAATCAGCTGATCCTGATCCGGGTAGTACTTCTCAAAGATCTCGCGGTAGAGAAGCGATTCTTTCGTAAACGGCTGCACATAGGTGTACTTCTGGATTTTTTCATGGAATTCCTCATCTGTGTAGCAGCTGTCCGCGTATTCAATGATATCGTTTCGAAGAGAATGTCCCACTGCGTCGGAGAATGCGGCCTTCTCACGCATCAGAATGCTGTGCGGGATGCACGCGTCCTTCTCGAAGGCGTGACGCAGGAGATACTTTCCGATTCCATAGGTGTTCAGCTTCTTCTCCGGATCAATGTGCATCACGTAATCCACGAAATCCAGGTCACCGAACGGAACTCGCGCTTCCAGCGAGTTCACGGAGATGCAGCGGTCTGCGCGGAGCACGTCGTAGACATTGATCTCACGGATCCGCTTCTCGGCTTCTTTCTGGAACGCTTCCGCGTTCGGCGCGAAATCCGTGTATTTATATCCAAAGAGCTCATCAGATATCTCACCGGTCAGGATGACGCGGATGTCCGTGTTCTCATGAATCCACTTGCACAGCAGATACATGCCGACGGAAGCGCGGACCGTGGTGATATCGTAGGTCCCGAGCGCTGCGATGACAGGATCCAGGGCATTGATGACGTCGTCTCTCGTGATGATGACCTCGTGATGGTTGCTGTGAATATATTCCGCGACCTCTCTGGCGTACTTCAGATCGATTGCGTCAATATCCATTCCGATGGCAAAAGTCTCGAGAGGCTTGTCCAGCATCTTTGCGGCGATGCCGCAGACGAGCGACGAATCCAGGCCTCCGGAGAGAAGGAAGCCGACCGGTGTGTCGGAATCCAGCCGTTTCCGGACTCCTTCGACCAGCTTGTCATGGATGTTCGCACTGATGGTCTCCGCGTCGTCGTGGCTGTAATCCCCGCCGACATATGACGGATCATGATAGGTGTGGAAATCGCCGTCTTTATAGTAGGTGCCCGGAGGGAACGGATAAATCTTGTCGCACAGACCGATCAGGTTCTTCGGCTCAGAGGCGAACAGGATCACGTGTCTGCTGTCATACCCGTAGTAAAGCGGACGGATGCCGATCGGATCCCTCGCGGCGATGTACTCGTCCGTGTCCGCGTCATAGATCACCAGCGCGAACTCGGCATCCAGTTTGCGGAACATGGAGACGCCGTATTCCTTATAGAGGGGGAGAAGAATCTCACAGTCGCTGTCTGACCGGAAAGTATACCCCTTCCGGATCAGTTCTTCCTTCAGAGGACGAAATCCGTATATTTCTCCGTTGCATACGCAGTAATTGCCGTTCAGTTCAAAAGGCTGCATTCCTTCCGGTGTAAGACCCATGATGGCCAGACGATTGAATCCGAGAAATCCCTTTTCTGTGTTGATCAGTCTGGAAGCATCGGGTCCGCGGGAGGTGGTTTTTCTCAGGGCTCTGGCAAGTGCTTCTTCCGATCCGCCTTCACTGCAATAAGCTAGTATACTGCACATAATCTCATCCTCTTTCTTTCATAATGTAAACAGCGCCACCTACGTATAAGATGTGGTCTGCTCCGTGCTCATACCTGTTGCCGCACACGAATACTTCGCATTCGGCTGCGGCTCACTGTTCGCGTAAAAAAAACAGGCAAAGATACTCTGCTGAAAGCATCTTTGCCTGTCATCAGTTTCCTATTCTATAAGAATAAGAGTCCTTTGAAAATACTTATTTTGAAGTATGTGTGATCCGGCTGTTCCGGAATCCGCGCATATCACAGCCGCCGCAGTCAGTACAGACTTCCGACTATGTACAACGCGTGGCGCGCCTCTTCCGGGGTGTGACGATTTTATCCTCACGCTTCTCTCATGTTGGTGTAGCCCATCAGATACTCGTCGACGCTGCAGGCGCATTTTCTGCCTTCGGTGACCGCCCAGACCACCAGGGACTGTCCGCGGTGCATGTCGCCTGCCGTGAAGACCTTCTCCACATTGGTCTTGTAATGGTCCGGCTCCGTTTCAACGGTGTTCCTCGCCGTAAGCTTCAGTCCGAAGGCCTTCGCCACATAGTTCTCGCACCCGGTGAAACCGGCAGCGATCAGAAGCAGATCACAGGGAAGAGTCTTCTCCGTTCCCTCAATCATGACCATCTTGCGGTTTTCAAATTTGACCCTGACGGTGACGATTTCCTTGAGGTTGCCCTTTTTGTCAGTGTGATATTCCTTGACTGTGGTCTCGTAGACTCTCGGATCATGACCGAACAGCCCGATCGCCTCCTCATGGCCGTAGTCGGTCTTCTTCACACGGGGCCACTGCGGCCACGGATTGGAAGCGCTTCTCTCCACCGGCGGCTCCGGCATCATTTCAAGCGCTGTGATGGATTTGCAGCCGTGCCGGATCGATGTTCCGATACAGTCATTTCCGGTATCGCCGCCGCCGACAACGACGACGTTTTTGCCCTTCGCGCTGATGAAATCCTTCTGCTTCAGAAGGGTCTCGGCATCGCGGCTTGCTTCGGTCTTCCAGACACCGTCCGTCATGCCGTGATCGAGAAGGCTCTTTGTCGTCGCCTTCAGGAAATCAACCGCATAGTAAATCCCGTGAATCTTGTCCGGATCCGCTCCCGCAAGGGCTCTTGGCTGCTTTGCGCCGCACGCCAGAATGATGGCGTCGTATTCCTTCTCGAGCTCCTTCACAGACTCCTCTCCGATATTCACACCGGTGCGGAAGACCACACCCTCTGCCTCCATCAGCTTCTGGCGGCGGCAGATGACGCTTTTGTCGAGCTTCATGTTCGGAATACCGTACATCAGGAGTCCCCCGATCCGGTCCTCACGCTCAAAAACGGTCACCGAATGTCCTCTGTGATTCAGCTCGTCCGCCGCGGCGAGTCCGGAAGGCCCCGCTCCCACGACAGCTACCTTTTTTCCGCTTCTGACCTGCGGAATCCGGGGCTGTATGTACCCTTTCTCGAAGGCGGTCTCAATAATGAACCGCTCATTGTCATGAATCGTCACCGGGTCCCCGTACTCGCCGTTGATACATGCCTTCTCGCAGAGCGCGGGGCAGACTCTTCCGGTGAACTCCGGGAAATTGCTGGTCTTGATCAGTCTGCTGAACGCGTGCCGGAAATGGCCGCGGTAGACCTGGTCGTTCCACTCGGGGATCAGGTTGTGAAGCGGGCATCCGGTCACCATCCCGTTCAGCTTCATTGCGGACTGGCAGAAGGGAACGCCGCAGTTCATGCAGCGCGCGCCCTGCTCCATCCGGTCCTCTTTTCCGAGGGGCACATGAAACTCCCTGAAATTCTGCACCCGTTCTTTTACCGGAACATCGGCATTGTCTTTTCTGCTGTATTCAAGAAAACCTGTCGCTTTACCCATCAGGACACCCTCCTTGTTACTTCTTCGAACGCCTCAAGTACGGCATTCTCATGCTTTACTCCCTGCTCCTCGTACTTTCCGATCGCCGTCAGCATTCTCTGATAGTCGTTCGGCACGACCTTCTTGAAGTCGGGAATCCATTTTTCAAAGTCAGACAGAATCTCGGCCGCCCGCTTCGATCCGGTCTCCTTCTCATAATCCTCCAGAATGTTCTTCAGCTCCTGGATGTCGTATTTGTCCGTAAGCTCCTGAAGGGTAACCATATCCTTGTTCATCCTGCGGTATAGGGTGTGGTCGGAATCCAGTACATACGCGATTCCGCCTGACATGCCTGCCGCAAAGTTCTTGCCCGTCGTCCCGAGGATAACGGCTCTTCCGCCGGTCATGTACTCCAGGCCGTGATCGCCGCATCCCTCCGCGACTGCCGTCACGCCGGAGTTGCGGACACAGAATCTCTCACCCGCAATACCGGCCACATAGACCTTTCCGGAGGTCGCGCCGTAGCAGGCGACATTTCCGATGATGATGTTCTCATCCGCACGGAAGGGAGCCTTCGGAGAAGGCACGACGACAAGCTTTCCGCCGGAAAGGCCCTTTCCAAAGCCGTCGTTCGCATCGCCTTCCAGATAGAGGGAGAGGCCCTTAGGAGCAAAAGCGCCGAAGGACTGTCCGCCGCCCCCTACCGCGTGTACAACGAAGGTGTCATCGTCCAGATCACTGCCGAATTTCCTGGTGATCTCGGATCCGAGGATGGTTCCAAATGCACGGTCCGTACTGGAAACCTTGAGCGTAATCTCCTGTCTGTCCGGTCTGCTTCCGGCTCTTCCTGAAAGGGCGTCTCTGAACTTCGGGAGAAGAACCGCCTCGTCCAGCGTCTTCTCCAGATGGAAGTTGTATACGTCCTTCTGGTCGAAGTGCGATTTTTCCGCGTGTGCGTAGGACGGATCCAGGATCAGGTCCATATTGACCTCTGCCGCGCGGTCTGTGATCAGATTGGTCCGCTTCTCCAGGCAGTCGGTCCGGCCGATCATCTCATCCACGGTGCGGAATCCGAGCCTTGCCATAATCTCACGAAGCTGCCTTGCGATAAAAATCATGAAGTTCATGACATATTCCGGCTTGCCTGCGAAGCGCTTTCTGAGCTCCTCGTTCTGCGTCGCCACGCCAGCCGGACAGGTATCCTTGGAGCAGACTCTCATCATCATGCAGCCCATGCAGATCAGCGGTGCTGTCGCAAAGCCGTATTCCTCTGCGCCGAGCAGGGCGGCGATCGCGACATCGCGGCCGCTCATCAGCTTTCCGTCAGTCTCGATGATGACACGGTCTCTCAGGCCGTTCTGAAGCAGGGACTGATGCGCCTCGGAGACGCCGAGCTCCCACGGCAGGCCGGCGTTATGGATCGAGGAGATCGGCGCAGCGCCGGTTCCTCCGTCGTATCCGGAAATCAGGATGACCTGGGCACCCGCCTTGGCTACACCGGAAGCAATCGTTCCGACGCCGCACTCGGATACCAGCTTGACGGAGATCCGCGCGTCCCTGTTGGCGTTCTTCAGATCATAGATCAGCTGTGCCAGATCCTCAATGGAGTAAATATCATGGTGCGGCGGTGGAGAGATCAGAGCTACGCCCGGGGTTGAAAATCTGGTTGCGGCAACCCACGGATAGACCTTCTTGCCCGGAAGATGACCGCCCTCGCCCGGCTTTGCGCCCTGTGCCATCTTGATCTGGATTTCAGCGGCGCTGTTCAGGTACGCGTTGGTGACACCGAAGCGTCCGGAAGCCACCTGCTTGATCGCCGAATTTTTCTCGGTTCCATATCTGGCCGGATCCTCACCGCCCTCGCCGGTGTTCGACTTGCCGCCCAGCCGGTTCATCGCGATGGCCATGGTCTCGTGCGCTTCCTTCGAAATCGATCCGAAGGACATGGCACCGGTCTTGAAGCGCTTCACAATGCTTTCCACCGGCTCTACCTCTTCCAGCGGAACCGGATCCTGCTTTGGCACGAATTCCAGAAGTCCGCGCAGGGTATGCGGTCTCTTGGAATCATCCACCATATCGGTATATTCACGGAACTTGTCGTAGTCGCCGGTTTTTACCGCCTGCTGCAGGGTGACGATGGTCTCCGGATTATACAGGTGATCCTCCTTGTCCTTGCCGCTTCTGAGATAATGGAAGCCTACGGAATCCAGAGAGGTGTCCACGGACAGGCCAAGAGGATCAAAGGCATGATTGTGACGGAAGGTAATGCCCTCTTCGATCTCCTTGACGCCAATGCCGCCCACGCGGCTCACTGTTCCGGTGAAGTATTTGTCGATAGTCTCCTTGTCCAGACCAATCGCCTCGAAAATACGCGCGGACTGATAGGACTGAATCGTAGAGATACCCATCTTCGCGGCTGTCTTTACGACTCCGCCGAGAAGGGCCTTGTTGTAATCGGCAATCGCGGTGTGATAGTCCTTGTCCAGCATGCCGATATCGATCAGCTCCGCGATGCACTCATGAGCCAGATACGGATTGATGGCACGGGCACCGAATCCCAGCAGCGCCGCGATCTGATGAACGTCTCTCGGCTCCGCACTCTCCAGGATCAGCGAAACGGCCGTTCTCTTCTTCGTGCGGACCAGATGCTGCTCGACAGAAGATACCGCAAGAAGCGACGGAATCGGGACATGGTTTTCATCCACGCCGCGGTCGCTGAGAATGATGATATTTTTCCCATTTGCATAGGCACGGTCTACCGTAATGTTCAGCTGCTCCAGCGCTCTCGCAAGGGAGGTGTTCTTGTAATACAGAAGGGAAACCACCTGTGCGTGGAAGCCCGGACGATCCAGCGACTTGATCTTCATCAGGTCGACGCCGGTCAGAATCGGATGGCTGACCTCCAGCATCGTGCAGTTGCCGCTCTTCTCATTCAGAAGATCGCCGTCCGATCCGATATATACGGTAGTATCCGTGACGATTTCCTCGCGGAGAGAGTCAATCGGCGGGTTGGTAACCTGCGCAAACTGCTGCTTGAAGTAGTTGAACAGAAGCTGATGCTGTCTGGACAGTACCGCAAGCGGAACATCGTGTCCCATCGAAGCGGTCGGCTCGACGCCGTTTTCCGCCATCGGAAGGATCGAATCCTTGACGTCCTCATAGGTATAGCCGAATACCTTGTAGAGGCGGTCTCTCATCTCCTGGCTGTGTACCGGGATCTTCTTGTTCGGAATCGGAACGTCCTTGAGTCTCAGCAGGTTGCGGTCCAGCCACTCACCATACGGCTGCCGGTGAGCATAGTATTTCTTGCAGTCGTCGTCGGAGATGATTTTCTTCTTCTTCGTGTCGACCAGAAGAATTCTTCCGGGCGTCAGGCGGGATTTCTTCACCACGTGTTCCGGCGGGATGTCCAGGACTCCCACCTCCGAGGAGAGGATCAGCCGGTTGTCATCGGTGATGTAATACCGGGAAGGACGCAGTCCGTTACGGTCAAGGGTCGCACCGAGCACATCTCCGTCGGAAAACAGAATTGCCGCCGGGCCGTCCCACGGCTCCATCATGGTCGCATAATAATGGTAGAAATCCTTCTTGTCCTCATCCATGAAGCGATTGTGGTTCCACGGCTCCGGAATGGTCACCATCATGGCAAGCGGAAGATCCATGCCGTTCATGTAGAGGAATTCCAGCGTGTTGTCCAGCATCGCCGAATCGGAACCCGACGCGCTGATCACCGGATAAATCTTGTCGATGTCTTTCTCCATGATCGGGCTGGTCATGGTCTCCTCACGGGCGAGCATACGGTCCATGTTGCCGCGGATCGTATTGATCTCTCCGTTGTGCGCAATCATGCGGTACGGATGCGCGCGGTTCCAGGACGGAGTCGTGTTTGTGGAGAACCGGGAGTGCACAATTGCAATCGCCGTCCGGTAATCCTTGTCCTGGAGATCGCCGTAGAACCGTCTCAGCTGTTTGACCAGGAACATTCCCTTGTATACGATGGTTCTCGATGACAGGGAGCAGATATAGGTATCATCGGAGCTCTGTTCGAACTCACGTCTCACAACGTACAGCTTCCGGTCAAATTCAATTCCTCTGGAGAGCTCCTCCGGCCGCTCGATGAAGCACTGCATAATATACGGCATGCAGTCCAGCGCAGCCTTTCCGAGGATGCCGGGATTTGTCGGAACCGTTCTCCAGCCGAGCAGCTTCAGTCCCTCCTTCTCCACAATGACCTTCATCATCCGCATCGCAAAGGTGCGTTTCATGGTGTCCTGTGGAAAAAAGAACATGCCGACGCCGTAATCTCCGGCGTCTTTCACCGCAATGCCCTCCTGCGCCGCGGCCTTGCGGAAAAAGTCATGACTGATCTGTGTCAGTATGCCGACACCGTCTCCGACTGTCCCGGTCGCATCCTTTCCGGCACGATGTTCCAGCTTCTCAACGATGGCAAGCGCATCGTCCAGAACCCGGTTGTCCTGGTGTCCATCAATGTTTACAACCGCACCGATACCGCAGGCATCATGATCCTTCTGAAGCTGTCGATACTTTCTGATATGCTGTGTATACTCATCCATACTTATTCTTCCTCATCTGTGCAGTCTGCAGGTAATGATCCCGCAGGATTTATGAGCTTCTGATTTTTTTATATAGTGATTATCATGGATATGCAAGCAGTTTTTGCGCCATTTGTTCTCATATTTTGCAGAATATCTGCTTGTAAATAATCATCCGGGCCGTTTCCTGTACTTGTCATGTACTTTATTCCGGGCGGGCTCCGCTTTCAATTATGGTTAAAATCAATTACCCTGCAAATCTGATTTTAAATACAGTTTTAGGAACTGCCGCGTTTTTACCCGCGACAGTTCCTGATATTCACGATGCATTCCATTCTTCTGGCGTCCGGATTCTGTGGATTTCCGTCCCATTCCAGATTTTCTTATCGAAGTGAGAAAAGAAGTTCTCCGTAGGTCGGATACGGCAGATATTTCTCCGGAACATAGATCTCCGCCGAGTCTACATAGCTGCGAAGGTTCTCCATATCCGTGAGGATCACGTCATGATAATAACGAGCGCCCTCAAGACCATCGCGCTTCTCTGCTTTTGCTGTATCCTCTGTCAGCTTCGCCAGAGCGCTTCCGATTTCTCCGGAAAGGCTGTCTAGCTTTTTCAGGATTCCGGTCTCATATGCGCCGCCCTCATCTCCGAGCAGTGCCTTCTTCTGCGTGCTTTCCTCCGTCAGATCCTTCATATACCCGAGAAGTCCGCTGGTGAAATCTTTCCGTACCATCTCCTCCATGGTAAGGGCCTCGATGTGCACGGTCTTGGAATAGTTCTCCAGGAAGATCTCATATCTGGACTCTATCTCTTCCTTTGTGAAGATTTTATGCTTTGTGAAGAGCTCCACGTTCTTACTGTCAAGCAGCTTCGGCATCGCGTCCGGAAGAGATTTCAGATTCGCGAGGCCTCTCTTCTCCGCCTCGGCAATCCATTCATCCGTATAGCCGTTGCCGTTGAACAGGATTCTCTTGTGCTCATCCAGAATCTTCTTCAGAAGCTTGTGAATCTCCGCGTCAAGATCCTCTGCCGCCACATCCTTGAGCACATCATAGATGCGGGAAAGAGACTCTGCAACAGCTGTGTTCAGGATAATGTTGGGGTCAGCTACAGACAGAGAGGAACCCGGCATACGGAATTCGAATTTGTTTCCGGTAAATGCGAACGGTGATGTACGGTTTCTGTCGGTCGTATCCTTGGTGATGTGCGGCAGTACATGAACGCCCATTCCCATCTTCGTCTTTCCGGTTCCCACAAAGGCAGTTCCGTCATCGATGGATTTCAGCACGGCGGCGAGTTCGTCTCCCACAAAGATAGAGATCACTGCCGGCGGCGCCTCGTTCGCTCCCAGTCTGTGATCGTTTCCTGCGGTTGCCACGGATACACGCATCAGATCCTGATAATCATCGACCGCCTCGATAACAGCCATCAGAAATACCAGGAACTGGGTATTCTCCGCCGGTGTTCTGCCTGGATCCAGAAGGTTCTCGCCCGTATCGGTGACAATGGACCAGTTGTTGTGCTTGCCGGATCCGTTAATTCCCTCGAAAGGTTTCTCGTGAAGCAGGCATGCATAATGATGCTTGTCCGCCACCTTCTTCATGACCTCCATCGTCAGCTGGTTGTGATCCACCGCGACGTTGGCAGTTTCAAATACAGGTGCCAGCTCATGCTGAGAGGGCGCAACCTCGTTGTGCTTTGTCTTCGCCGGAACGCCGAGCTTCCAGAGCTCCTGTTCAAGATCATGCATGTATTCGGATACCTTCGGTTTCAGAACGCCGAAATAGTGATCCTCCATCTCCTGCCCCTTCGGTGCCGGAGCTCCGATCAGGGTGCGTCCGCACATCAGGAGATCCTTTCTCTGAAGGTACATATCCTTGTCGATCAGGAAATACTCCTGCTCGGAACCAACGGTGGTGTCAACATGTGTAACCTTCTCATTTCCGAGAAGATGAAGAACCTTGACCGCCTCCTTGGACAGTGCTTCCATGGAACGCAGAAGCGGGGTTTTCTTGTCCAGAGCTTCTCCGCCAAAGGAACAGAAGGCCGTCGGAATATAGAGAGATCCGTCCTTAATGAATGCCGGTGAAGAAGGATCCCACGCGGTATAGCCGCGCGCCTCAAAGGTCGCCCTGAGGCCGCCTGACGGGAAGCTGGAAGCATCCGGCTCGCCCTTTACCAGCTCTTTTCCGGAAAACTCCATGATTACCTTGCCGTCTCCGGTCGGAGAGATGAAGCTGTCGTGCTTCTCAGCCGTAAGTCCGGTCATCGGCTGGAACCAGTGTGTGAAATGCGTCGCGCCATGCTCGATCGCCCACTCCTTCATCACCGCCGCAACCGTATTCGCCACGTCGAGCTCCAGATGGCTGCCGTTTTTAATTGTCTTATGAACCGCCTTATACACGTCCTTCGGCAGACGTTCCTTCATAACCTGATCGTTGAATACCAGGCTGCCGAAGATTTCAGGAACGGATTTCACAAAATCAAGTCTTTTTTCTTCCAATTTTTCTACCTCCTATTCCGGGAATGCATCTCACAACAGTGAATACAACTCTTCTGCAGTTCTTCCCCGCCTCCCGGCCGGCCCGCACACGGCCCGGCATTCCCGGAGACTGCTGCTTTCACGTAGCGAGATAAAACACGCTGCGCGAGTTTTATCTCGCTATCGCGACGCTCGCCGCACACGAATACTTCGCATTCGGCTGCGGCTCACTGTTCGCGTAAAAAAAGACAGGCAGAGATGCTCTTATGATTAAGCATCTTTGCCTGTCATCAGTTCCCTATTCTATAAGAACACGCCCCAAAATAAAATACTCATTTTTGTGTATAAGTCCAGTCGCAATGTTCCTGGCACGCGGGGAGCCTGCTCACCGGCGGGCAGGAACATTAGCGACGACAACAGGTATGAGCACGAAGTGACGCGCAAGCGGCACGAAAGTGCGAATGCCTGTTAGGATTGCGAGAGTGCGAAGCACGGAGCAATCCGCAGCTTATACATAAGTCCAGTCGCAATGTTCCTGGCACGCGGGGAGCTTGCTCAGTGTACGTACCACCCGACCGGATTCTCCGGATGCAGATTAATATTGATCTGCTTCGTCTCCTGATATTCATCCAGTCCCTGTACGCTCAGCTCACGTCCTATGCCGCTCTTCTTGTAGCCGCCCCATGGTGCCTGGCAGAAGGTAGGCTGATCGCAGTTAATCCACGTGATTCCTGCACGGAGTTCTCTGGTGACGCGAAGTGCTCTCGCGCCGTCCCGGGTGATCACTGCTCCGGCAAGTCCGTATTCCGTATCGTTCGCAAGCGCCACAGCTTCCTCCTCTGTGTGGAATGTAAGCACGCTCAGAACCGGTCCGAAAATTTCTTCCTTTACAATGCGCATATCCGGACTGCAGTGATCAAAAACGGTCGGTTCGATGTAGTATCCCTTGTCGCATCCGTTCTCTGTATATCGTTTTCCTCCGCATACGAGCTCGGCACCCTCCTCAATTCCGGTCCTGATGTAGGACAGGATCTTGTTCATCTGGTCCTCGGAAACCACAGGTCCAAGATCCGGATTCTCCATTCCGGGGCCGATAGTGACCTTGGATGCCTTCTCAGCCAGACGTTTGATGAAGGCATCATGGATTCCATCCTGAATGATCAGTCTGGAAGTGGCCGAGCACACCTGGCCGCCGTTGAAAAAGATTCCGATCATGACCCATTCCACCGCGGCTTCAAGGTCACAGTCATCGAAGATGACCACCGGAGATTTTCCGCCAAGCTCCAGACCTACCTTTTTCAGGTTGCCGGCTGCCGCCCGCGCGATTCCCTGACCGACCTTTGTGCTTCCGGTAAAGGTGATCATATCGACATCCTCGCTCTCCGCGAACACATTTCCAACATTTGATCCGCTGCCCAGCACAAGATTTGCCGTTCCGGCGGGAAGCCCCGCCTCTTCAAAGAGATGAAACAGCTTTGCAGTGGACAGGGGTGCCTTGGAACTCGGCTTGAATACCAGGGAGTTTCCGGCTGCCAGACAGGGCGCCAGCTTCCAGCAGGACATCAGCAGCGGGTAGTTCCATGGCGTAATCTGCGCACAGACACCCACCGGCTCCTTCACGGTCATATTCAGCATTTCACCGAACCCGTTATTGGTCGCATAAGCGCCGCCTTCCGGCTTATCGATCAGGCCGGCATAATAACGGAAGCATTCGGCGGCGTCTGAGACGTCACCCTCCGCCTCGCGGAGCGGTTTTCCATTGTCCAGGGTATCTGTCACGGCCAGATCATGGGCATTCTCATCGATCAGCTCCGCAATCCGATACAGGATTCCCGCTCTTGCCACACCCGGCATATCCCTCCAGGTGCGGTCTGTATAGAAGGATTTCTTAGCGGCGGCGATGGCTTCCTCCGCATCCTGCGGCAAGCTGTCCGTCACAACGCCGATCACACTGCCGTCTGCGGGTCCGATCACTTCCTCTGTCTTCCCGGATACGGATTCCTTCCAGACACCATTGATATAATTCTTTACGATTTCCATCCGTTTCCTCCTTGTATATAGGTTTTGCGAGAGTACACAGCACGGATCCATCCGGAGCTTATGCCGCATGTGGTGCTATTCTTACATGGCGCTTACCCTGCTGCTCAAGCAGACAACGAGATAAAACGCGCTGCGCGAGTTTTATCTCGCTATCGCGACGCTCGCTGCACACGAATACTTCGCATTCGGCTGCGGCTCACTGTTCGCGTAATATTATTATCGTCTGAACTTACCTTATTTCATAAGCTCAGACGATAATTATGATCCTGAACTTACTTTGCCGCTCTTACGTCCGCGAGCGACTCATCCAGTCTCGTGATAACATCCTTGATATCCTGCTCGGAGATAACTGCTGTCGGCTCGAAACGAATAGTCTTCGCGTTCACCAGTGTTCCCGCTGTCATGACTCTCCGGGCGAACAGGCCCTTAGCGGTCGCGTAGCCGACCTCGCAGTTCACGAACTCTACGGCGAGCATCAATCCTTCTCCGCGGACCTCCTGAATGATATCCGGGTACTTCTCAGCCATGGACTGAAGTCCTGCCTTCAGAATCTTTCCTTTCTCTCTGCATACGCCCGGGATATCGTTTTTCAGCATATAGCGGATCGTCGCAAGTGCCGCCGCGCAGCATACCGGGTTTCCTCCGAAGGTCGGAGAGCCAAGCAGCCACGGGTTGTCGATCAGCTGCTGTCCCCACATCTTCGGCTTGAAAATGATTCCGGTGATCGGCATGATGCCGCCGCCGAAGGCTTTACCGAAGGTCATGATATCCGGAGTAACTCCCTCTGCCTCACATCTCCACATCGTGCCGGTACGGCCCATGCCGGTCTGGATCTCATCGAAGATCAGCGCAACGCCGGTCTCGTCACAGATGTCACGAAGCTGCTGCAGATATCCCTTCGGAGGAACGATGACGCCTGCCTCACCCTGAATCGGCTCCGCGATAACTGCCGCAACGCTCTCACCGACTGCCTGAAGGTTCTTGATGGCCTTTCTTACATCCTCTGCGTTTCCGTACTCAACATGCTGTACCTGCTGTACCATCGGTGTGTACGGTACACGGTAGGTATCCTTTCCTCCTACGGAGATCGCGCCCATGGATTTGCCGTGGAATGCGCCTACCATAGAGATGTACCATCTGCCGCCGGTAGCGATACGTGCCAGTTTCAGAGCCATCTCAACGGCCTCGGCTCCGCCGTTTGTGAAGAAGCACTGCTGCAGATCACCTGGTGTGATGTCCGCGAGTGCCTTTGCCAGATATCCTCTCAGTGGATCCAGCAGCTCCTGTGAATGAAGCGCCTGATGATCGAGCTGCTTCTTCACAACGTCCAGGATTTCCGGATTTCTGTGTCCGCAGGTGTAGATTCCGAAGCCGCCCAGACAGTCGATGAATTTCTCACCGTTCAGTCCGTATACGTACGCGCCGCCATCCTCCCACTCCAGAACCGCTCCGCCTTCCGAATCGGAGGATACGGACTTTCTGTATTTCAGCCAGCCCGGGCTGACATAGTTGTTGAAGTAATCCAGCGTCTCTGCAACCATTCTCTTCTTCTCGTCTTTCGGAATGTCCTTGCTGTCCGTCTCGATAAGACCTATAATACGATCCAGATCCTTGATTGTCTTTGCTGTGTCTGCCATAGTTTTTTCCTCCTGTCTATAACTGTTGATAACTGTTGAAAACTCTGTAAACTGACAGTCCTATAACTGCAGGTCCTGTAACCGCAGATTCTGAAACAGCAGGTTCTGTTTCCGCAGATACTTTCCCTGCGGATCCGGGCAGCTGTACATTCAGGCAGCAGCTGCTTCGGTTTCCTGCAGATACTGATAAAAAAAGCGCATCCGTCATGACAAGTGACAGATACGCCTTTGTATCGGTGCTGTTATATTTAACTGCTGGTTATATTCTAGCAAAGTCCAAAACCCGTTGCCATTCCCGGATTCTGCGATTTTTATACTTGATTTCCGGTATTTTCAGGTACGTTCTCCCAGGATACCATAATCCTGTACGATCCCGTGATACCGCAGCTTCCCCTAGTAAATGAACCGACTTAAAATGAGGTGACAGAATAATGGATACCAATCATCTGCTGATCTTCAGTGATCTCCTGTACTCTTTGTATACTTCCAACGATGCCGAGGGAATTAACCACGATCTCCTCTCCTATCTCCGGATGCTGATTCCGAGCCCCTATGCCAGTCTTCTGACTGCGGACCCTGATGCGCCCCGCTTCACCTTCAACGGTGTGTACTGCGATCCGGCAGATTTTACCGCCGCGGAGCAGAAATACATCGATAACTACGAGGACGACGAAATCCAGTGGATGCTCCACTCCAAGGTCTCCACGGTGCTTCGGGAGAGCGATCTTCTGAAAAACGAAAGCCGCCTTCATTCCGCGATCTATGAAAAGTGCTACCGCCCATATCATATCTATGACACCCTTCAGATGTCGATCGTGTATGAACGGAAGTTTCTGGGCGTGATCACACTGTTCCGCACCCGGGAGGATCCGCCCTTCTCAGAAGACGACATGACCCTGCTGAAGTCTCTCGACAAGCATCTGAACTACATCTACGGCCGTCTGCTTCTGAAAGCTCCGGATGCGCTTCTGCCGAATTCCGCATCCGCGGCCCTCACCACAGAACGGACAGACGCCCTGATCGAAAAAGCCGGACTGACCCGGCGGGAGGCTGAGATCGTCCGGCTTGTCATGAAGGCGATTCCGAATGCAAAAATCCGCGAGCAGCTCCATATCACGGACAACACTCTGCAGAAGCATATGCAGAACATCTACCGGAAGTTTCATATTTCCTCACGGCTGGAACTTTTCCGGATCATGTCCGGAACGGACGGCGCAGGGACCGGTCTCTGACCGTCCCTGATTTTCCCTTCTTAATTATTCACCTGTTTACAAATCTTCAGCTGCGAGCAGGCGGAACCGTTGCGCCAGCTCGTGTCTTACTTACTCGCCTTTTCACAAATCTTCAGCTCATCATTCGTGATTTTGCCGCAGCACATCGTGAAGACGACACGATTGTCCATGATCTCCTCCTCCGGCATGGTGAACAGATTCTCCTTCAGCACAATGATGTCCGCATATTTTCCCTCCTCGAGGCTTCCGATCCTGTCCTCCATATGGTATGCGCGCGCGGCGTTGAAGGTATATCCGGACAGAACCTGCAGCATCGTCAGTTTTTCCTCCGGATTAAAGCCGGTCGGATGATGCTGATAATCCTTTCGCGTGACTGCGGTATATATCGTCTGGAACGGATCAATGCCGACCACAGGAAAATCGGTTCCGATAGCCAGCGTTCCCGTCGCCTCGTCCATAGAGCGGAGCGGCCATTCATAGCGGATTCTCTCTTTTCCGATATGAAGGATCTTGCCGTTCTCATCCAGAACCAGATGTGCCGGCTGCATGGACGGAATCACGTGAAGCTTCCGGAAGCGTGGGATATCCGAGGGATCGATATTCTCGATATGCTCAATTGTATTGTGATAATCTCTGTCCCCGTTGGCGCGGATCGAATCCTCGAAGAGGTTCAGCGCCATCCGGACGGAGCCATCCGCAATGCAGTGCAGCCTGACGGAAAATCCCTCCCTGTTTGCGGCAATGACAGACTGTCTGACGTCGTCATACTCCCGCAGAGGCACCCCGATTCCGCAGGTATCCGGCCGGTCCGTATAGGGCTCCAGCAGAAGACCGGTGTAGGTCTCTGTAACCCCGTCAAGGAATCCCTTCACACCCGGGATGTCAAACCACTTCCCGGCAAACTGCTTCTTCCATTTCTCTGCCGCAGAAAAATCCGTATAGCCGAACAGACGCGGGAACAGGTACAGATGAGCGCTCATCCTGTTCTCTTCTGCCATCGAATGAATCATCTCGCAGAGATGGTTGTTCTCCTCATTATAATCGGGCGCAAACATCTCGCTGAGCGCGGTAATGCCGTATCCGGCCAGAACCCTCTCGAAATCCTCAATAATCTTCCGATACTCATCATCCGGGAAGGTGCGGAACACCTTATCCGCAGGCTCATACGCGGCCGGCTCGATCAGCATTCCGCTCAGCTCTCCATCCGGAAGAAGACCGACAGAACCGCTCTCAGGCTTCATGTCCGGCGTAATCCCGCACAGTCGAAGTGCCGCGCTGTTCAGCCAGTAGCTGTGCGCGTCCGCGCATTTCAGCAGAACAGGACGGTCCGAAACCACCGCGTCGAGACTTTTTTTCGTCGGAAGCGTCGTCGTCCTCCATTTTGGAAGAAACCATCCGCTTCCCCGGATCACCTTTTCCTCCGGGTGCTTTGCCGCGTATTCTCCGACGATCCGCGCACAGTCGTCCTCGGAGACCGAATCCGCGATCTCACTGCACACATGCTCGCTGTTCTCCATGGCTCCGGTAAAAAAATGCGTGTGCGCATCGATGAATCCCGGCATCACCAGCCGGTCGCCGAAATCCAGAACTTTTATCCCATCCGGAAGCGACTCTGCGTTCATTTTGTCCGGAAGCACCTCTGCTTCCTTTTTATCCGGAAACGCCTCTGCTTCCCTTTTATCCAGAAGCGACTCTGCGTTCACATCATACGGAAGAATTTTCCGGATCACTCCATCCTCCACAAGAATCGACTCCGGGGAAGGCAGAGCGTCATGTCCGTTGTATACCGCCGTACTTCTGATCAAATATTTCATAAAATAAATTCCTTTCGTTTGCTGCAGGCGGAAACTCACTGCCTGTCATTTGCTGCAGGCGAAATCCACTGCACTGCCTGTCATTTGCTGCAGGCGTAATCCACTGCACTGCCTGTCGTTTGCTGCAGGCGAAAACCCACTGCCTTCAGGCAGTGGGCAGTTGACGATCATCGCCTTACAAACTGAATTTCCGTCTGACTGCGTCCGTAAGATATTCCGCAGTGCCCTGCACGCCGAACAGACTGCTGTTGATCATGATGTCCTTATACCTCTTATCATCCGGCAGATAGCCCGCGTAATGCATCTGATATTCATCTCTCGCGTCATCTACCGCCTTGATCATGCGGCGTGCCTCCTGCTCCTCCAGTTTCAGATCATAGATGCAGTGATGCAGTCTGTCTGAATAGGAAGCGTAGATATAGATATGCATCGTGTTCGGCATCTCAGCCAGAATAAAATCCGAGCACCGGCCGACGATAATGCAGGATTCCCTCTGCGCCAGAAACTTAATGATATTCTGCTGTGTATGAAAAATCTTGTCCTGCACATCACTTGTGCCTCCTCCCAGCGGAAACTGCATCCGGGAGAACGGATTCTCGACGCCCTTCCTCGCCGATTCCTCCGATTCCTCAATCACCGAGGCCGGAAGATCCAGCTCCTGCGCGGCCTTCTCAATCAGATCTCTGTCGTAATACTCGACTCCCAGATCCTCTGCCATACGCTTTGCGATCGGTCTTCCCATGCTGCCAAACTGTCGGTTCACGGTTACCACAAATTTACTCTTGCTCATAATCATTCCTCTTTCTAAATAAACAACCGGACGGTATGAAGCGCCACGTACTGTATGGAGCACCACAGGCTGAGTGAAGCACCACGCGCTATACGAAGCACCACAGGCTAAGTGAAACACCACGCGCTATACGGAGCACCACAGGCTGTATGAAACGCCACGCGCTATACGGAGCACCACAGGCTGTACATGTCCGGCCACAGATTTCCTCCCGCAACAATTGCCCGATCACTGCCTGTCCGGATATTTACGCATCTCATATCATATCCGATAACCTGCTGCGCTACATGACAAATCCGATAACCCGCTGCGCTACATGACAAATCCGCAGACCAGATACGCGACAACCGAGGCACCGGCAGCTATCAGCACATAAGGCAGCTGCGATAGTGCGTGCTCCATGTTGTCGATGCCGGCGCTCTGCGAAGACAGCAGCGTCGCGTCTGTGTAGAAGCACGCGTGGCTTCCGAAAGCACCTCCGGAAATAACCGCTGCCATGATCAGGATCGTATTTGCGCCAACCGCTGCTCCAAGCGGAAAAACAATCGGAGTTACGATAGCGCTCATGCCCCAGAGAGATCCGGTTGTGAATGCCAGCACCGCGACAAGAATGAAGGTAACCGCCGGGAACACAGATCTGGTAAGAACCGGCTCTGCAATCTGAATGATGAAATCCGTCATCTTCATGTCGGCCAGCACCTTTTCCAGAGAAAACGCCATGATCAGAAGGATCAGGATCGGAAGCATGTCGGCAAATCCCTTGCAGATCGTCGTATAGAAATCCTCCATGCGAATGACCTTTCTCGGTATGTACATCACAAAGCAGACCAGAATGCCTACCACGACCGCAAGAAGCAGATTGCCTGTCGCGATCGCGAGAGCGACAAGCACACCCATCGGAATGATGAAATCCCAGATATTGCCTTCCTCCGTGTATCCCTCTTCGTCATGGTTGTATTTGCGGCTCTTTTCGCTATATACCATACCGGTTTCAGCGACACGCTGATACGCCTTCTTCATCGTGCCCATCTTCGGCATGACGCCAAGGCAGAACAGGAACACAATCAGAAGAGTGAAAATCGGGTAGAACAGATACGGAATGGCGTGCGTATAGGCCTGAAGACCGGTCGCGTAGCCGAGCTTCTGCACGCTGTCCTGATCAGCGAAGATGCCCGCGTAGAAAACTGCCCATGTGGAGAACGGAAGCATAACGCATACCGGAGCGCCCGTAGCATCCAGCATATAAGCCAGTGCCTCTCTCGGGATCTTTCTCTTATCATAGACACCTTTCATGCACACACCGATGGTCAGCACATTCAGATAATCATCTACAAAGATGAGAATGCCGAGAATGAAGGAAGTAAATAACGTCTTGCGTTCCGTGTTGCAAAATCTGGAAACAAGCCGTGAAAATCCATAGCTTCCCTTCGATGCCGTCAGCAGCGCAATCAGGCTGCCGAAAAGGCCGCAAACGATGATGATCCAGACATTTTCAGCGAGTGTGTCCTGGATGAGCTGACACCACTTTGTCAGGAAACTCCCTTTATAATAAACCAGACACGCGAGCAGTGATCCTGCAATCAGAACCTCTGCGCACCTTTTTGTCAAGACCGCAATAACGATAATAGCCAGGATAATAAATACTGAAAGTAAACCGGTCGACATGTGCTTCACCTCACTACTTATCCAAAAACCAATCAACAGTTACTCTGGAGAGACGTCTCTGAATACCCGATACACAACACGATATATAACACGATATACAACACAATATACACAATCCAAAAACCGTGTACAATCTTTCTCGCGCTTCATGTGCGACAGTCCTCTCCGCATTATCAAACAGCCTTGCAGATGTCACGCAACGAGTCCAATCGTTCAACCGACAGTCCTCTCCGCATTATCAAACAACCTTGCAGATGTCACGCAACGAGTCCAATCGTTCAACCGACAGCCCTCTCCGCGTTATCGGAAAACCTGCGAAAACAGAAAAGGGCATGCAGAATAAATCCACATGCCCCTTTGCACTGTCTGTATTCAGAATATAGGATACAAAAAAAAGAAGTATCCGGCTGTCTGCCGACGATACTTCCTTGTATCACAAATGTCTCTGACTTTTCTTTATGAAGAATCATAACAACCTTTTTGCAGTATGACAATACCCGCGGTCCGGTATTTTTTTAACAGAAATCAGGTAGGTTATCGTCCCGCGGATTGTCTGAAAGGCGGAGATTCCACGATGTACGGTTTATCCGAAGGGCTGGGCTCACACAGCTCGCGCCGGTCTTCCGCCTTCTTCGACAGTTTTGATATCCTCCAGCACCATCGCCATGCTGCGGGCAAAGGAAGCGCCGGTGATTCCGCCGATGTGCGGACTGAAAATGATTCTGCGCGAGATCTCCCGCGGCTGTTCAAGCAACACATGATCCTTCTGCACCGGCTCGCAGTCGAGGGTATCCAGTCCGGCCATCGCCAGCTTTCCGGATGCCAGGGCGTGAATCAGCGCATCATCCTCCACGAGCTCTCCCCTGGATGTGTTCACGAAATATGATCCCTCCTTCATCTTGTGGAAGAAATCAAAGTCCGCCATGTATTCCGTTTCGGGCGTAACGGGAAGGTGCAGACTGACAATATCGCTCTGTTCCAGCAATCTGTCCAGCGGCAGATATTGCACGCCGTACTCCTTCTCCCTCTCTGCCGGGAGGGGATGTCTTTTATAATAGAAAATATCACGCGTTCCGTAAGCCTTCAGAAGATGTGCGGTACGCCTGGCAATATTTCCGAATCCCACTAGCCCGACCGTGCAGTCAGACAGCTCCCTCAGCGATCCTGACCGGATATATCCGCCTTTTACCTGAATTTGCCGTCCGTCCCGGACCGCCTGGTCTCCGTTCACCACATCCCGCAGCATTCCAACCATCAGAAGAACCGTCTGCTCCGCTACCGCGGAAGCATTCATTCCCTGACTGCTGCAGACATAGATTCCACGATCGGCAGCCGCCTCTGTGTCGATCTGGTCATAAGCCACTCCCTCAGAGTGAATCATCCTGAGATTCGGCATCCCGGCGATCAGGTCACCGGATACCCTCGAGATGGCATCCGCTACAATGTAATCCGCATCCTTCGCCCGGGAAAGGTACTCGATATCCGTCAGCCCCCTCGGCATTTCTATGATCTCCAGCCTGGAGAGATACGGGTTTCCGGCTGCGTACTTCTCAATATTTCCCTTTTCCCCGATATGTAAAACCTTCATCAATAATTCCCTTTCATATATCTACTGTATAAGCTCTTCGAAAACGCAGACAGGATCGTCGCACGCGAAGCGCGCATAAGAGACTGTATGCGATTTCGAAGGCAACAGGTATGAGGATGAAGCGCGAACGCCGCGAAATCCTCATACCTGTAGGATTGCGAGAGTGCGAAGCACGGAGCAATCCGTAGCTTATACAGTGTGTAGCACAATGTATCTTTATTGTATATCCCTTCATTATCCCGACGCTGCGCTGCCGGAACCTGTACCTCCGCCAGTTGTTCCTCTGATATCCGTTCTTCCATGCCTGTTCTTCTGTCGATTTTTCTATTATGCACTTCCGGCATCGGAAGGTTCAAGACCAGAAGCGCCGAACAACAAGACAAAATCTATCTGTCCTTACCTGCCCGCTGTGCAGATTCGTCATATTTTCAGGAAGCTCTTCTGATTTTTTTGTTGATTCGGTACAGAAAATTGCCTGATTCTGCTATTCCCGTATTGACGAAATATCCTGAATACGATAGATTAATACTATGAAAGTATGTTAAATATTGCACAATCTTTCGGTAATCTGAAACAGACTCAGAAGTGATGACTCTGGGTGTTTTTTTGCGGTATTCACCGCAAAAGGGAAATGCAGTACTATTTCTATTGACAAGGAGGATGTCAAGTTATGAAACGTCTGAAGGTTAACAAAGAAGCCGAGTGCATGAACTGCCTCACCTGCGTTCAGGTATGTGCGAATACCTATTTCAAGAGCGACGATCTGGATCTTGCCGCTCTGCGGATCGAGACGGTAAACGAAGTATTCCCCTTCGAGACCAAACCGGTAACCTGTATTCAGTGCGGCAAGTGTGCCCGGAACTGCCCGCAGAACGCTATCACACAGAACAAATTCGGTGTTTACATGGTGAACAAGAAACTCTGCACAGGCTGCGGAACCTGCGTTGAGGTCTGCCCGATGCATGTGATGAGAAAAGATCCCGCAACCGAAAAGGCATTCAAATGCATTGCCTGTGGCAAGTGTGCGCAGGCCTGCCCGATGGACTGCCTGTTTATTGAAGAAAAATAAAAATGGTCCGGAGCGACAGACGCCCGGTGAAGGCACACCGCGCAAGCGGGTCCTTTACCGGGCGTTTACTGTTAAGCTCTTCGAAAACGCAGACCGACGAAGTCGGTCACCTGCAGGATTGCGAGAGTGCGAAGCACGGAGCAATCCGTAGTTTATACAGTGTGTGGCACGATGAATCGTATGAGGGTTTACTGGATATAAGAAATTAGTAAGTACTGATTCTAGGATCGCTATTCCAATCTTATAAAATATGTAACTATTCCGCACATTATCATTTCAGGCGCAATAAGGCCACTTGTGGGCTCTTCCCCGGCTGAAGTTATTATGTGCTCTGAAACCGAAGGTTTCCCGACTCCTCACATCGAGAGAACCGCAGATTCTCAAGACTGGGGAGCAGAATAGATACTGAAATATAGGGATTGATGATTAAAATGGGATTTGAAAGGAAAGGCTCAATGACAAGGAAAACAGCTGCAATTAACGACCTCTCCGGCATGGGACGCTGTTCTCTGGTGGCGGATATTTCGGTTCTCTCCGCCATGGGAATTTCCGTGAACCCGGTACCAACCGCTGTACTGACGGCGCAGACCGAATACACGGGATACTACTCCAGAGACTGCACCGCGGACCTGCCGCATTATCTCTCGCACTGGTCCTCGCTCGATGCCCGCTTCGACGGCATTCTGACCGGCTATCTGGCGGATTCCTCTCAGACCTCTTTTGTCAGGGATTTCCTGGCGCAGTTCAAGACCGGGGAAACCACGCTTCTGGTCGATCCCGTCATGGGAGATGACGGCTTCACCTACGCAAATTTTTCGCCCGATCTGCTCCGCGACATGAAGGTTCTCGCCGAACAGGCCGATATCCTGACCCCAAACATCACAGAGCTCTGTCTTCTGACCGGCGCAGAACCCGCAGAACTTCTTTCCTATCCTGCAGCGTCGCTTCTGGAACAGATCCGGGACCGGGCCCGTTCCCTTCTGAACAAGCCGGGGAAAACAATTCTCGTCACGGGTTTATCCGGGGAGCTCTGCAATCACTCCGCTGACGGAACACAACCAAAGATCGGCAATCTGCTTGTAAACAGCGAGGAAGAGACATTGT
Source organism: Bilifractor sp. LCP19S3_H10 (assembly GCF_052119185.1). Taxonomy (NCBI): domain Bacteria; kingdom Bacillati; phylum Bacillota; class Clostridia; order Lachnospirales; family Lachnospiraceae; genus Bilifractor; species Bilifractor sp. LCP19S3_H10. The sequence continues at coordinate 5,833 of NZ_JBQKFT010000021.1, read as the reverse complement.
ATCTCTTCCCACACGAAAAAGGGCACTTTTCCGGAACCGGCGATCTTTTCGCCGCTATTGTCCTCGGCGGACGTCTCAACGGATGGAGCTGGGACAGAACCGTCAGGACTGCCGGAGACTTTCTGTCCGCCGGCGTTCACGACTCCATCGTAGCCGGCACTTCCTTCCTCGACGGAATTAATTATGAAAAGTATCTGCCGATGCTGATGCCGGACATATGCTCTGACATTCGCTGACGAAGTATGCACGGCTCTCTCAAGCTCCGGTCTTCGCGTCTTTGGCTCAGAGGATGGGCAGCCATGACCTGACTGGAAATACAGACGGACATACGCGATGGCCGGAAATTCAGACGGACATACACTATGGCTTCAAATTCAGACGGACATACACTATGGCTGCAAATTCAGACGGACATACGCTATGGCTGCAAATTCAGACGGACTCAGGCGCCGAGGAGCAACGGAAGGGTGAGCTTGGCCAGTCCGAGGAAGATAAAGAATCCAAGAACATCGGTCGCCGTCGTCACGAAAATTGAGGACGCAACGGCCGGATCCGCATGGATTTTATCCAGCACAACAGGAACCAGGAAGCCGAAGACACCCGCGACAATCATATTCCCGATCATGGCGATGAACACAATCACTCCAAGATAGAAATTTCCATAGATCAACCAGACAATGACGCCTGTCACAAGACCATTAGCGGCACCGTTGATAATGCCAAGCAATATTTCCTTAAAGAACCCCTTCATCGCCTCCGCGAACGTTATCTTGTTATGCGAGAGCTCACGGACCAAGACGGACATTGTCTGCGTACCGGCGTTGCCTCCCATTCCGGATACAATCGTCATGATCGCAGAAAGAGCGACAACCTTATTGATGGTGCTCTCGAATGCCTTTACCGTGAACGAAGCGAGAAATGCCGTCGCAAGGTTGACCAGGAGCCACGGAAGCCGGAAACGAATCGACTGCCCGAGGGAGGTCTTGAGGCTTTCCTCCGAGCTTACACCGGCCATCTGAAGCATATCCTCGTCATGCTCCTGAATGATGACGTCGATGACATCATCTACGGTGATGATTCCGAGAAGCTGTTTCTTCGCGCTGACAACCGGAATTGCCTGCAGATCGTATCGGGATACCAGCTTTGCGACTTCCTCCTGATCGACCTCAGGAGTGACATAGATCACATTGTCATGCATGATATCACGGATCAGCTTTGACCCGGGACTCGACAGGAGATCCCGCAGATCGACGGTTCCCGTCAGGCGATGTGTCCGGTCCGTCACGTAAATAATCTCGATAACCTCGGTCTTTGGCCCGATCTCATGAATCTTGTGAATGCCCTCGGATACCGTCAGATTCTCATTCAGAGCCAGGTAAGCCGTGGACATCAGGCCTCCGGCCGATTCCTCCGGATACTGGAGAAGGTTTGTGATGATCTTCCGGTCATCCGCCTTCATCAGGTTAAGAACCTCTTTTCTTCTTCCGGTAGGGAAATCTCCCAGCATATCTACGATATCATCCTTCTGCATATCCGCGAACATATCGAGAAGCGCATGATTATCCAGAGTTTTCGCAAGACGGATCCGCATCTCATCGCTGGACTCCTCCATCAGCGCAGTTCTGTTCTCATCATTCAGAAGCTGCATGACCTTTGGAATTTCCTCGTCCTCGAGTGCTTCCACGATCTGTGCGAAGTCAATGGCTTCCATATCGCTGAAAATCTCATTCAGCTTCTTGCTGTCGCCATCCTTTATACACGCCTCGACCATTTCCTTCCGGTCTTCCAGCTCCTCTGTATTTATCATCTCATTCAATGAAATCACCTCCCGACGTAAGTTCTCCGAAAATGCAGACAGGATCGCCGCAGGCGCAGACAGACGCACATGCGGAAACTTAGCGCACTTATCGTCGTTTTTTCGAACATACCGATAATATCATAATCCGCGGCGGGATGCCACCGCACGGTTCGATGAATCCGTTCTTTTTTGCACCATTAACATTTCTTCACCTCCTCTTAACAATCTCCGCTTCTCCCCAGGTCAGCTCCCTTTGTGCAAACGAGATAAAACATGCTGTGCGAGTTTTATCTCGCTATCGCGACGCTCGCCGCACACGAATACTTCGCATTCGGCTGCGGCTCACTGTTCGCGTAAATTAAAATAGCGGCAGGAGACATTTCTGCCTTCCTGCCGCTTTCACAGATCTCTCTGCTATATCGTGATAATCTTCTCTTAATGATGTATCTTAATGTATCTCAGAAGCATTCTATCTCAGAAGCATTCCGGTCTGTGTAATTCCCGGAAATACCGGTCCTGACATCAGACTTCCTTGTAGTCAGCGTCTACGACGTCATCGCCGCCGTTATTGCCTGCGCTGCTGCTTCCGCCCTGAGCTCCGCCCTGCGGGCCTGCGCCTGCGCCCGGATTCGGGCCGCCCTGGTTCTGCTGCATGTTCTCGTACATCTTCGTGAACAGAGCCTGTGAAGAATTCATCAGTTTCTCCTTCGCCGCCTTGATGTCCGTTACCTGCGCGTCGGTCAGGCTTCCGTCTGCCGGAGCCTTCGCGAGCAGATCCTTCAGTGCGTTCAGGTCTGCCTCAACGCCGCTCTTCTGATCCGCCGGCACCTTGTCGCCGACTTCCTTCAGAGCCTTCTCTACCTGGAATACCGTCGAATCCGCTTCATTCTTCGTATCTACGGCATCCTTTCTCTTCTTGTCCTCAGCCTCGTACTGCGCTGCCTCTTTGACTGCCTTATCGATCTCCGCGTCGCTCATGCTCGATCCGGAAGTGATCGTGATGTGCTGCTCCTTACCCGTTCCAAGATCCTTGGCGGATACGTTTACAATGCCGTTCGCGTCGATATCGAAGGTTACCTCGATCTGCGGAACGCCGCGCATTGCCGGCGGAATTCCGTCCAGACGGAACTGTCCGAGGGACTTATTGTCTCTGGCGAACTTACGCTCACCCTGTACAACGTTGATATCCACTGCGGTCTGATTGTCCGCTGCCGTGGAGAAGATCTGGCTCTTCTTCGTCGGAATTGTCGTGTTTCTCGGAATCAGCGGTGTCGCGATTCCTCCCATGGTCTCAATGGAAAGGGTCAGCGGTGTGACATCGAGCAGAAGCACGTCTCCGGCTCCAGCATCTCCGGCCAGCTTGCCTCCCTGAATCGATGCGCCGATTGCCACGCACTCATCCGGGTTCAGGTTCTTGCTCGGCTCATGTCCGGTCAGCTGTCTTACCTTGTCCTGTACCGCCGGGATACGTGTGGAACCGCCGACCAGAAGAACCTTCGCAAGGTCAGATGCGGTAAGTCCCGCGTCGTTCAGAGCGGTTCTTACCGGCTCCGCGGTCGCTTCCACAAGATCTGCGGTCAGCTCGTCGAATTTTGCCTTTGTCAGGTTGAGATCCAGATGCTTTGCGCCGTCCGCCGTAGCGGTGATGAACGGAAGGTTAATGTTCGTGGTGGTCGCGCTGGAAAGCTCGATCTTTGCCTTCTCTGCCGCCTCACGGATTCTCTGCATCGCCATCTTGTCGCCGGAGAGGTCGATGCCTTCCTGCTTCTTGAATTCACTTACGATATAATCGGCAACTCTCTTATCAAAGTCGTCGCCGCCCAGATGGTTATTGCCGGCGGTAGCCAGTACCTCGATGACTCCGTCGCCGATCTCGATGATGGACACATCGAAGGTGCCGCCGCCGAGATCGTATACCATAACCTTCTGTTCTTTCTCATTGTCCAGGCCGTAAGCCAGCGCCGCCGCTGTCGGCTCGTTGATGATACGCTTTACATCAAGTCCGGCGATCTTGCCGGCGTCCTTTGTCGCCTGACGCTGTGCGTCATTGAAATACGCAGGGCAGGTGATAACGGCCTCTGTGACCTTTTCTCCCAGATAGCCTTCCGCGTCGCTCTTCAGCTTCTGCAGAATCATTGCGGAGATCTCCTGCGGAGTATAACTCTTGCCGTCAATGGTGACTCTGTAATCGGAGCCCATGTGACGCTTGATCGATGAAATCGTGTGATCCGCGTTTGTAACTGCCTGACGCTTTGCCGGCTCGCCTACCAGACGCTCTCCTGTCTTTGTGAACGCGACAACGGACGGGGTCGTACGGCTTCCTTCCGCGTTCGCGATAACGGTGGGTTTTCCACCTTCCATAACGGCTACACAGCTGTTTGTTGTACCAAGGTCAATACCAATGATTTTTCCCATAATCTATTTCCTCCTTTTCGGATGAAGCATCCTCCGCGACGGAAAATCATCTGATCGGTTTCCTGCGGATTTCTTCTGATGTCTGATTCTTATTTGCGGCTTGTTAGCACTCATCATGTACGAGTGCTAACGCTTACAATCCTTATAGTACCACGGAATTTCCGGATGTCAACTCTTATTTTTCAATTTTTAAATTTTATATCCCTTATAATAATTTGTCTCTGCTGATCACGATGCTGGCTTTATTTTTTCCATGTCCGCTTTTCTCCGGATTTTTCTTCTCAAAACACCGCAGAGATGTGACCCCCGGCGCAAATTCATTCGGCCTCAGTTTCCTCGCCCGCTCAATATCCGGATTCATGGCAGCCCCTATAAAATCCTCCAGCCTTTCCCTCGGCACCGGCCTCAGAGAATGTCCTGTGAGCAGATAATTAAAATCCAGCTTTTGAATCTGCTTCAATGAAAAAAGAAAAATTCCCGGATATCCCTATATTTAAAGGATTCCCGGGAATTTATATGATGCTGGTGGTCGGTATTGATTGACCCATCATCATCGCCCAAAACCGCGTATTTTAAGGCATTTACCCCTTGCCACGGAACAGCAAAACGTGAAATTTTGCTAGATATCTGCTAGATAAAATCTGTACATATTTAAATAAATGATCACGGTCCAGGGGATTCCTCCCTGGACTTATTTTTATATGTAGAAGGCAATGCCTTCGTCCTTGTATCCGGACATCATGGCCGACTTCTTCTCGTTTGTGCTGATCGTAAACAGATGGTCGCAGGTTTTTGCCTTGTACAGTCTATAGACTGGCGTGCCGGAACCCTTTACAAAGAATGCGGTTCCTTCACGCTTCCATCCGGACCGCACAAGGTTGTTCGCCTCTGTACCGGATGCCGTATACATGTGATCACCTGTCTGAGCATGATACAGTCTGATAACAGGCGTGCCGGATGTAGGAGAATACCAGGCGATACCCTCATATCTCCAACCGGATCCGACAAGCTGAGACTTCTCACCGGAATCAGCCGTGTAGAAGTGATCCTGACTTGATGGATGATACAGACGATAGATCGCCGCCGTTTTCGATGCGGCCTGCTGCGCTTTTGCAGCGGGTTTCCCATACAGTGCCTTCCAGTCATCAGCTGAACCATAGAAGCGATCACAGTCAAGGTTTCCGGAATAGCCGTCGAGCCGTCCGACAGATGTCCACTGCCACATGATCATGGACGAAAATGCGCCGAGCCGCGGCCGAGAGCCGGCATTTGTCATATCGTAATTATTATCGATGCCGTAATCGCGATACTTTGCCTCCCAGAGTTTAAAACCAGCTTTTGCAACCGGAGACCAATCATACCTCTGCAGGACGCTTTCATAGGTGTAAAATACCGGAGTGATCCCGGTTTTCTGTTTGAAATACTGCAACCACTGCAATGCCCATGATACATTCCACAGCCCGGAGGACTCCCAGTCGAGAAAGATTGCGCACTCCCCGAGATAGCCTCTGATATTTTTTACAAAAAAATCCACCTCCGAGATCGCCGAGTTGTATTCCGGGTGTGCATAATGGTACACTCCGAGCAGCTTCCCGAGTTTTTTTGCCTGCTGATACTGAT
>NZ_JBQKFT010000020.1:0-51053 GCF_052119185.1 Bilifractor sp. LCP19S3_H10 | reverse complement strand
GAGCCAGGATCAAACTCTCATAAAAAAGATTGATTCGTTCAGAATTAACACTTGGCTAATTCATCCCTTTTTACTGTTTTAAAGGATCGTAATCAATTCGTTATCTCCCTGTGAACAGTTCGATAACCCGTTGAATACTTTCGATCGTTCAAACAAAAATTTTATAAAACTTCATTTGAATTTTCGAGGATGTGTTTTACTGTTCAGTTGTCAATGTTCATTCGTTCCAAATAACCAAATCCATTGTGTTGAAAAACTTTCAGCTCAATTAATTTTGGTTGAATTTGTTTGCTGCATCGCTGCAACGATGAATACTATATCATCATTGCAGGTGTGTGTCAACAACTTTTTTCACTTTTTTTAGCCTCTTCTCAATTGCAAAACTAAATTCCATCTCGGGGTGGAATTTAACCCTTCTAAAACCCGGGCGACGCAAATCAAGAATCTCCTATCATATTTTCATGCTTTTTTCAGTGCATTGAGGTACCCGATGGCTTCCCCGATGTTGGATACCGGTATCAGATTGATCGGTGAGCTTTCCCGGATTCCCGACAGAGCGCGCATACAGGATTTTGGAAGAATGACGGTCCGAAATCCCAGCTTCTGGGCTTCACGGACTCTTTGTTCTGCCATTGCCACGGAACGGATTTCTCCGGAGAGGCCGACTTCGCCGAAGACTACCGTGTCTGCGGGGATGGCAACATCTCTTGCGCTCGACGCGATCGCGAGAAGAATGCCCAAATCTACAGCAGGTTCTGTCATTTTCACTCCGCCGGTGATATTCACATAGGCATCGCTTTGTGACAGATTGATGTGTACTCTTTTTTCCAGGACGGCCATAAGGAGATTTACGCGATTATAATCCGTTCCGTTTGCGGTTCGTCTCGGAAATCCGAAATTGCTGCGGCACACCAGAGCCTGAATCTCAATCATGATGGGGCGAGTACCTTCCATTGAACAGGCGACGACAGAGCCGGATGCGTCAGTCGGTCTGCCGTCCAGCATGTACTGCGAAGGGTTCGCCACCTCTTTGAGCCCCTCTGCGCGCATCTCAAATACGCCGATTTCGTTTGTCGAGCCGAAACGGTTCTTTGCCGCGCGGAGGATCCGATAGGACTGACTTCTGTCCCCTTCAAAATACAGCACGGTGTCTACCATGTGCTCCAGAACTCTGGGTCCGGCGACATTTCCTTCCTTTGTCATATGCCCGACGATAAAAATCGGAATCAGCATGGTCTTCGCAATGCGGAGCAGCACGCCGGTCGATTCCCGGACCTGAGAGACATTTCCGGGCGATGACTGAATGTCCTCGTTGAACATCGTCTGAATGGAGTCAATGACTACCATGTCCGGTTTCTCATGTTCAATGACTCCCTCAATGTCGGTCAGGTTCGTTTCACACAGCAGCTTCAGATTGTCGCTGAAGCTTCCGATGCGCATAGATCTCAGTTTGATTTGCTGCAGGGACTCTTCTCCCGACACATAGAGCACCCGGACGCCCTTTGCGGTGAGATGCTGACACACTTGAAGAAGCAGGGTAGATTTTCCAATACCCGGGTCTCCGCCGATCAGAATCAGCGATCCTTTTACGATACCCCCGCCAAGTACACGGTCCATCTCACCAATATCTGTCCGGGTCCTCTGCCCGGATGAGACATCAATCTCCGAAAGTGATTTCGGTTTCAAGCGCCCGCTATTTCCTGCAGATGACAGCCCGGTGCTTCTCGTACCGGATTTCTTTGTCGAAACGAGTTCTTCCACAAACGTGTTCCACTGGTGGCAGGAGGGACACTGACCCATCCATTTTGCGGATTCATATCCGCAGTTCTGGCAGAAATAAGCGCTCTTTTTGTCTTTGCTCATGTAAAATCTCCTGAAAAAAGCTCCGGAATACTCCGGAGCCTGGTTTTAGTTCATATCAATTCCGCTTTACTTCGAGTTGGTTCAGACTTTCACAATCTTCACGTTTACGGATTTTCCTTCGCTGAGTTCAACACTGAAGGAGAGCTTTCCACCCATATTCGTGGTCATGTGTCCCACATTCACATCGTCGAGAAGAACCTGATATTCTGTATTCTCAGCGGCGCCAACCGTGATCTCTGCGTCTTCCGGTCCTTCCACAGAGAAGGAGATCTCCTGATCTGTGATCTTGAGATTTCTTACCGCAGTGCCGGGAACCGATTCGTATACGAAGGTCTCGTTGCATTCCAGTTTTGTGATTTCGCGGTAGGTTTTTACCTTGTACAAATTGCCCTTGAATTCGAAATCTCCCAGCTTTTTCTTTGCATCCAGCTCATAATTGCCAAAGCTCAGTGTTCCGTCATTTTCTGCGCGAAGCAGTTCCTTAACGACAGCCATTTTTTTATACTCCTTCTGCTTTTGATGAATATTCGTGTATCTGACTGGCAGATACGTTCGGCGGTCCGCCTTCCCTTCTCGCGCGGATGACGTGCCCACCATTTAATCTTTGCAAATATTATACGATATTCGTGTTTTTTTCTCAACAGGCAGGATTGTGAAATTGTGATGTACCGGCAGTTCGCTGCCCTTCGGCAATCATTTTTTCTGTGTCCGGAAGATAATCTTGTCATCACGGCAGCTCACCGAGACATGGTCTCCGCTCCGGATCGAGCCTTTTAGAATCTCTTCCGCGAGTGGATCCTCGATCCTGGTCTGGATGGCGCGTCTGAGCGGTCTTGCTCCGTATTTGCTGTTATAGCTTTTCTCGATGAGGCTATCCTTTGCCGACGCGGTGACAGTCAGACGAATGTTCATCTGATCGCTGCAGCGCCGAATCAGATCTCCCAGGAGAATATCGACAATCCGATGCATCTCCTTCTTGCCGAGGGAGTGGAACACCAGAATCTCATCGATACGGTTCAGAAACTCCGGGCGGAACATCTGACGGATCTCATCCATGACCTGATCCTTCATATCGCTGTAATTCCGTTCTTCGTTGTCCTCTGATAAAAATCCAAGATGCTTCGGCTGTACAATCCGGTTTGCGCCGGCATTAGAGGTCATGATGATAATGGTCTCCTTGAAGCTCACATTTCTTCCCTGCGCGTCGGTGATGTGTCCGTCGTCCAGCACCTGAAGAAGAATGTTGAAGACATCTGGATGTGCTTTTTCGATCTCATCGAAGAGGATGACACTGTACGGATGACGGCGCACTTTTTCAGAGAGCTGTCCGCCCTCATCGTACCCGACATAACCGGGCGGTGACCCGATCAGCTTGGATACGCTGTGCTTTTCCATGTACTCAGACATATCCACACGGATCATGGCGTCCTCACTTCCGAAGATTGCTTCCGCCAACGCCTTGGACAGTTCCGTCTTGCCGACACCGGTCGGACCCAGGAACAGGAACGAGCCGATCGGGCGATTCGGATCCTTCAGGCCGACCCGGCCTCTGCGAATTGCCCGCGAAACGGCAGACACTGCCTCATCCTGACCGATGACACGTTTATGCAGAATACTCTCGAGTCTCGCCAGTTTTCTTGATTCCGATTCCGCGATTTTTGAAACCGGAATTCTGGTCCACATGGATACCGTTTTTGCGACGTCCTCTGCGGTTACCTGTTTTCTTCTTCCGGAACCCTTCTTCTCACTTTTTTCCAGACAGCTCTCCAGTGTATTCTGCAGTTTCTGAACCCGGGAGGCGCTTGCAAAATCGTTTTTCCGGATAAAATCTTCCTTGATCCGGCGCATCTCAAGGATGCGGTCTTCCACAGACGCGCGATCTGCAGTGTTCCGGGTGAGCTTTTGTACGCTCTGCTCGAGTTCGTCCAAAGACTCTGACCCGACCCCGGCCCCGGCTGCGTCTGACGCAGTCCCCGGTTCATTCGCGGAGCCTGTTCTGCTGTCGGCAGTTTCTGCCGCCCGTCTGAAGTCCCCCAGCTGGACGCTCGAGGATGCCTCATCGATAAGATCGATGGCCTTGTCCGGCTGAAAACGGTCATTGATATAACGGGTGCTGAGGCGCACGGCCGCTTCCAGTGCCTCGTCCTGTATCTTTACGCCGTGATGTTCTTCATAAAGCGGACGGATTTCCCGAAGGATCTGAAGTGTCTGCTCCGGAGATGGCTCATCCACCGTAACAGGCTGAAATCTTCGTTCCAGCGCGGCATCCTTTTCAATGCGCTTGCGGTATTCCTCCGTTGTAGTCGCGCCAATCAGCTGGATCTCTCCCCTTGCAAGGGACGGTTTCAAAATATTCGATGCGTCCAGAGCTCCTTCTGCCCCTCCTGCGCCAATAATCGTATGGATTTCATCGATGAAGAGAAGAACGTTCCGGTCCGCGGTTACTTCTCCGATCACCTTCTTGATCCGTTCCTCAAATTCACCTCTGTACTTGGAACCTGCAACCATGGAAGAAAGGTCCAGTGTGACCAGGCGTTTGTCCGCCATGACATCCGGTACATTTCCCTCTGCGATTCGCTGGGCAAGTCCCTCTACAATTGCGGTTTTTCCCACCCCCGGTTCACCAATCAGGCACGGGTTGTTCTTTTTCCTGCGGCTGAGGATCTCGATGACGCGGGTGATTTCCCGCTCTCTTCCAATCACAGGATCCAGCAGGCGCTCACGCGCCATGGCCGTAAGATCTCTGCTGTATCGATCCAGCGTCGGTGTTTTGCCGCTCTGCTCACCGGATTCGGAACGGATATCGTCGACTTCGCTCTGCATCTGTTCCTCCGTCAGCCCGGCGGTTTTCATCAGAGCCAGATAGAGCTTCTGCATATTCACAATTTCCGTGGAATGAAGCAGCTTGTAGGCGACGGAATCAGAATCCCTAAGAATCGCCATCATGATATGTGTGGTCCCGGCCAGCCTGTGGCCCTCTTTGCCGGCAATCCGGACTGCCTCATCGAGTATCTTCTGTGCTTTTACCGTAAATTCCGGCTTGTAGCACACCGGCGAGTCTGCCGCCGGCACGATCATGGAGCTGATGAATTTGTTCAGAATTTCTTCTGTCACTCCAAAACTTTTGAGCACAGCCGCCGCAGTGCAGTTCTTCGTCCTGACAAGCCCGAAAAGGATATGTTCGGTTCCAATGTAGGACTGACTGTTGTCCGCCGCCATTTTCTTCGCGAGGGAAAGAGCTGTGCGCGCATTAGATGTAAACTGATTTTTCATATTGTTATCTCTTTTTCTCTTCTTTTCTCATCAGGTTTTCCGAACTTGATTTGAAAAAAGCCCGGGGATGCTTTTTCCCGGGCTGATCATTTCGGATTATTTATTTCTGCCGTGACAGTATTTGTATTTCTTGCCGCTTCCGCAAGGGCAGGGATCGTTTCGGCCGATTTTCTTCGGCTTCACAATCGTTCCGGACTTCTTCTGTTCGAGGTAAAGTGCCTTCTTCTTCTCCGCGGAAAAAATCAGGTCCCACTCCGGCAGGTTGTATAACCAGTCTGCCTTTGCGTCAACCATATTCTTGTAGAGCTTCTCCTTGTCGAAGCCGAGGTTTACCTCGGTATCCTCTGTCATGGTTTCAATCGGATTCGGCACCTTCAGAGAGTCGTTGATTCCGTCCAGAAATCCGGTCATCGTCATAACGTCGATCTTGTATCTATCCGCAAGCTCCTTGACCGTACCCTTTACTACCTCATTCGGGTTCGTCAGAAGCTTCTCATATATTCCCTTCTCAACGAGGAAATAATCCTGCCAGAACTTCTGAAGTTCATTCTTATCTGTCTCTCTATTGTAGGCAATTGCCTGCCAATCCTGTAATAAGGCCATTTCAAAATACCATCCTTCTGTTTTCTAAATGCCGCGCGGCTGTCTTCGGATCCGCCCCAAACGATAGGATGCCGCAAGCATTCTAAAACAGTATAGATGAATCCGCAGAGAATTTCAAGTCTGGGAACTTCTCGTTCTCGTTTCCGCTTTGCACGGAAGTCCTGTCTGAAACCTTCTCATTTCTGCTTTGTCTGTGGACTTTTCTCTTCCTCTCCGGAAGCATCCTCGGTGTCTTCCATCCGTTCCGGCAGCAGCGTCACAAGGGTATTCTCGATCCTGTGATCCTGAATACGGTACACGCGGATATGCATGGCGTCCGTATCCAGCTCGAAATGGCTTCCGTCCTCGGGGACGTAACCGAGGCGGCCAAGAATATAGCCTCCGAAGGTGTCGTAGTCCTCGTCGGGAAGATTTCTGCCAAGGGCCTGATTTACCTCGTCGAGGGATGCGCCTCCCTGAATTCGCCAGGTTGTCGGAGAAATCTTGATGATGTCGTCCGGCTCATCCGTCTCATCGTCTTCCGTAAGATCCCCTACGAGAACCTCGAGCAGATCCTTCATGGTGATCACGCCGTCCATTCCGCCATATTCGTCCAGAACGATGGCAAAGTAATTGCCTGTGGTCTTCATGTGCTGAAACATAACATCCGCCTTGACAGAACCGGGTACGAAATAGGCAGGATCGACCGCGCAGGCCATAATCTCCTCTTGTGTTGCGCCGCGAAGGCGGAAATAATCCTTCGCATCCAGAACGCCAAGTACATTGTCCGGAGTTTCCCGTACAACCGGGAACTGGTCGTGACGGCTCTCATGAATGGTTTTCTCCCACTCCTCGAGCGGATCCTCCTCGTACAGGCAGGCGACATCCTTTCTGTGTGTGCAGATCTCATCGACAGAGATGTCATCGAACTCGAAGACATTGCGGATCATCTCCTGCTCATCCGAATTGATGTTGCCGTGCATGGTTCCCCGGTCTACCATCATCTTGATTTCGTCCTCCGTCACGTTCATTCTCTGACTCGCCGGATCGATCCCGTTGAGCCTGAGGATTCCGTTTGAGATACTAGAAATAATTTCAGTAAGCGGGAAAAAAATCACGCCGAAGAAGCGATACCATCCGGCCAGATCACATGCGGTCCTGGCTGTTTTTCTTCCGGCAAATGCTCTTGGAAGAATACTGGTGAGAATCATCAGAATGGCAGTAAACACAAGGACACAGATCACTGTGACGGCTGCCCGGGCAGCGCCATCGCCTGCGCTTATTCCCAGTGCTCCGCAGAGCTTATCCAGACAGACTGCGGTCAGCGCAGCTGAGCTCCCCACGATACAGAGCATATTCAGTGTGTGAATCGAGGTGAGAAATCTTCCGGAATTTCCTTTCAATTTCTGAAGATAGGGAACCGCCGCATTTTCTTCTTCCTTCAATTCATCAATCTGTGTGTCTGTCAGCGCAAGTACGGCCGTCTCACAGGCGGTAAATACTGCCGAAAGCGCAATCATCAGGATCGTCAGGATAACGTACCATATCCAGGGACCACTGTCCATTCGTTATTTCCTCCAAATCAATCGTTTATACGTTGTATAGAAAAACATTGCCGTATGTCAAACGAGATAAAACACGCTGCGCGAGTTTTATCTCGCTATCGCGGCGCTCGCCGCACACGAATACTTCGCATTCGGCTGCGGCTCACTGTTCGCGTAAACAAAGAGGCTTCCGAAACGGAAGCCTCTGATCCAAAATCACCCGATGAAATTTCAAACCTGAAACCATCTGATGAAATTCAAAAATTCCAAAGTGTATTATCTGAAGTAATTTACACCGGATTCAAAAAGCTTCATGTCTTTTTCACCGTAGATGTTGACGGATACCCCGTCTCCGCGGCGTTCCGCATGGCACATCTTGCCGTATACGCGTCCGTCCGGGCTGGTGATTCCCTCAATGTTGAAGTAGGAGCCGTTGATGTTCCAGTATTCATCATCGGTGAAGTTCCCATCGAGATCACAGTATCTGGTGGCAATCTGACCATTCTCCTGAAGTCTGCGGATCCACTCGGAGTTCGCCGCGAATCTTCCTTCTCCGTGAGAAGCAGGCATCGTGTAAATGCCTCCCAGCTCTGTTCCGGCAAGCCATGGGGATTTATTGGACACAACCTTGACATAAGCCATCTTGGAAATATGCCGATGAATGGTGTTGAAGGTCAGCGTCGGCGAGTCCTCCTTCTGACCCGTAATCTCGCCGTTCGGTACAAGACCGAGCTTGATCAGTGCCTGGAAGCCGTTGCAAATGCCCAGAGCAAGTCCGTCTCTCTTCTGCAGGAGGTCATTTACCGCTTCCTTTATGCTTGCGTTCTGGAAAGCCGTCGCGAAGAACTTGGCAGATCCATCCGGCTCATCGCCGGCAGAGAAACCACCCGGGAACATGATGATCTGGGACTGTTCAATCGCCTTGCGGAACTCCTCCACAGAATCCACGATATCTGTTGCGCTCAGATTGCGGAATACCTTTGTGATGGTTCTGGCTCCGGCCGCCTCGAAGACTCTCGCGCTGTCGTACTCGCAGTTGGTTCCCGGGAATACAGGGATGAATACGGTCGGCTGCGCGAGCTTGTGGCCGCACACATAGATGCTGTCTGCTTTAAATAATCCCTTGTCCTCAACGCCGGTATCCTTTGCGGGAACGCCGGAAACGGTCTTGAACACGCCGCTCAATGTCCCGTTCCACGCGTTCAGAGCGTCGTCCATGGAAATAGCCGTATTGCAGTAACGGAACACACCGTCTCCATTTACCTCACCGATGACCGTGTAAGTTGAAGCAAGCTTGCCGACCTGATCGGAAGGTACCTCAAGGATAAGGTCTCCGAGATACGGACTGAAGAGGTCTCTCGCATCCACACTGTGATCAATGGTAACGCCGAGCTTATTGCCAAAGGCCATCTTGCTTACCGCGACAGCAATTCCGCTTCTCTCGACAACGTAGGCAGCTTTGACCCGTCCTGCCTCTGTGTCTTCATGTACCCTGCTGTACAGATCCATAACCTGATCATAGACCGGCAGCTCATACTGATTCTTCGGTATGCGGATCCAGACCAGTTTGTCTCCCGGGGTCTTCAGCTCCGGTGTGATCACATCCTTCAGTTCCGCGACATCTACCGCGAAGGATACAAGCGTCGGCGGAACATCGATGTCATTGAAGGTACCGGACATGCTGTCCTTGCCGCCGATGGAAGCAAGACCGTACTCGATCTGTGCCTCATACGCGCCGAGAAGAGCCGCGAACGGCTGGCTCCACCGCTCCGGATCCTCGGTCATTCTGCGGAAGTATTCCTGGAAGGTGAAATGAATTTTGTGGAAATCACCGCCTGCCGCGACAATTTTCGCGATGGACTGTGTCACAGCGTAAACTGCTCCGTGATACGGGCTCCAGCTTGACACATAGGGATCGAAGCCATAGGCCATCATGGTGACGGTATTGGTCTTCAGATCCGGAACCGGAACCTTGGCGATCATGCTCTGCGTCTCGGTCAGCTGATATTTTCCTCCGTAAGGCATCAGAACGCTCGCAGCGCCGATCGAGGAATCGAACATCTCAACCAGCCCCTTCTGAGAGCATGCATTCAGATCCTTGAGAGAATCCAGCCATTTTACCTTTACGTCGTCAATGTCTCCGCTTCTCTTAAGAACGCTGTCTGCTTTATTCGGAATATCGACCTTTACATCGGTCTCCTGATGCGCGCCGTTGGTATCCAGGAAGGCGCGGGACAGATCCGTGATGGTCTTTCCTCTCCAGTTCATCACAAGGCGCGGCTCTTCTGTAACGACAGCGACCTTAACCGCCTCGAGATTCTCTTCGTGTGCGTACTTCAGGAACTGATCCGCATCCTTTGGAGATACTACCACTGCCATCCGCTCCTGGGATTCGGAGATTGCCAGCTCTGTGCCGTCAAGACCCGCATACTTCTTCGGAACCTTATCCAGGTCGATCCGGAGTCCGGGAGCAAGTTCACCGATGGCAACGGAAACACCGCCTGCGCCAAAGTCGTTGCACTTCTTGATGATGTGACTGACCTCCGGGCGGCGGAACATTCTCTGCAGCTTACGCTCTGTCGGCGCATTACCTTTCTGGACCTCTGCGCCGCAGGTCTCAAGGGACTGTGTGGTATGAATCTTGGAGGATCCCGTCGCTCCGCCGATTCCGTCACGGCCGGTTCTGCCTCCGAGCAGAATGATGATGTCGCCCGGGTCCGAATTCAGCCTCTGCACCGCTCTTCTCGGAGCCGCGCCCATCACCGCGCCGATCTCCATACGCTTCGCCACGTAATTCGGGTGGTAGATTTCCTTGACATAGCCGGTCGCAAGGCCGATCTGGTTTCCGTAGGAGCTGTAGCCGTGCGCAGCCTGTCTCGTCAGCGTCTTCTGCGGGAGTTTGCCCTTCATGGTTTCGGAAACAGGAACGGTTGGGTCCGCTGCTCCAGTGACGCGCATCGCCTGATACACATAGGTTCTTCCGGAAAGCGGATCACGGATCGCGCCGCCCAGACAGGTCGCAGCGCCGCCGAAGGGTTCAATCTCTGTCGGATGGTTGTGCGTCTCATTCTTGAAATTGATGAGCCACTCCTCATACTTTCCGTCTACATCGACCGGAACGATGATGCTGCAGGCATTGATCTCATCTGATTCCTCCTGATCGGTCAGCTTTCCATCCGCCTTCAGCTTCTTTGCTGCAAGGCATGCCAGATCCATCAGGCAGATATATTTTCCGTTTCTTCCTTTATAAAGGACGTCAAAATCATGACGATACCGGTTGTAGCTGTCCTCAATCGGAGCCCTGTAATCACCGTCACCGAACGCGATGTTCTTCAGCTCGGTCGAGAATGTGGTGTGACGGCAATGATCAGACCAGTAGGTATCCAGCACGCGAATCTCGGTAACGGTCGGGTTTCTCTTCTCATCGTTTGCGAAATAATCCTGAATGAATTTGAAATCCTTAAAGGTCATGGCCAGGTTGAGGGACTGATAGAGATCCTGCAGCGCGTTCTCGTCCATCTCGATAAATCCGTCAAATACCTTCACGTCTGCCGGCTCTTCAAAGCTCATCACGAGGGTTTCCGGCTTCTCGGCGGCACTTTCACGGGAATCAACCGGATTGATGCAGTGTCCCTTGATCACCTCCATGTCCTTGTCGCTCACATCTCCGTCAATGACATAAGTGGTGGCAGTGCGGATAATCGGCTGTTCATCGCCCTTCAGGAACTGTACACATTGCACGGCGGAATCGGCTCTCTGGTCGAACTGGCCTGGGAGGTATTCCACAGAGAATACATGTGCGTTCTCCGCCTTCGGAAAATCCTCCTTGTACAGAGTATCAACCGGCGGCTCGGCAAATACGACATGGCATGCCTTTTCGAATACCTCGTCGCTGATGTTCTCGACATCATACCGGATAAGGATTCTGACATCGTTCACACCGGAAACGCCCATATAATGACGGATCTCGTGGCTTAATTCCTTTGCCTGACCGGCAAACTCCGGTTTCTTCTCAACATATACACGTCTTACCTGGCTCATTCTTGCTGTCCTTTCCTATTTCTGAAAGTATAGACTGTTACGGCATCTGTATGGAAGGTCTTCATAAAGCCGGATTTTCCCGTCCCTGAAGGCCGATCCGCATATTCAGATACAGAATAACACAGTTTTCCCGACAAGTAAAATCAAAAACAGGCGATCTGCGGGCCAATTTTTTTCATAAAAAATTCATCTTCTTCTCACCAACACGGTGAACTACTCCGACTTATAGAAGTCGGAGCTTCCTGCTTCAACCACTACTGCGTTGGCTACGATGATACGTAACTCAATGTCTTACACAATGTCTACAGGCGTATAAGTTCGGGCTATTCCATCCCTACTATATATTTTGTTTAGGCTGTTTCAGCAAGTAATCGTAATCCCTCATGCAGGATATTGATTGCTGCATTCTGGTCACGGCTCATAGTGAGCCCACAATCGCATTTTATGATACGTGTCTGCAAATTTTTCATCTCCGGATGGATCTTACCGCAACAATGACATCGCTGCGAGGAAGGAAACCACTTATCTACTTTGACAAGATACTTATTTCTATCAGACAGCTTGTATTCAAGCATCGAAAGAAACATTCCATATCCATTGTCGAGAGTGGCTTTTCCGTTACCGAACCCATGATTTGCCATAGATCGCATATTCAATGTCTCCACACAAACAACATCATACTGATTGGCTATCTTAGTAGATATTTTGTGTAGATGATCCAGCCGCTGATTAGCAATATGTCTATGAACATTATTCACTTTACGGAGTTGTTTGAGATAATTATTTGACTTTATCTCATTCTTTTTAGAGCCTGCTTTTCGTGATAGCTTACGCTGTTCTTTTGCCAGTTTTCTGTGACTTTCACGATAGTATTTGTGGCTTGAGCCGACAATACCATTATTGTCTACATATAAGCCATCCGACGCATAATCAAGTCCGATCGCATTTGTCTTGTCGGCTATATAACCGTTTTCGACCAGCTCAAATTCAAAAAGAACAGCGGTATAGAATTTTCCATCTGATTCCTGGGAAATCGTAGCGGATTTTATGATCCATCTGTTATCAGGAATACGGTGGATCACAGCTTTGATTTTACCAACCTTTGGAAGTTTGATATACCTGTTGTCTATAATCGCAACCGTACCTTTCTGGTTGTTTGTCGTATAAGATTTTCGGCTATGTTTTTTGGATTTGAACTTTGGAAAATCATTTTTCTTCTTACGGGTTTTGCTAAAAGCATTGCGAAAAGCTGCCTGCAGATCCAGCTGCTTATTGGCGAGAGCAAGACTATCGACTTCCTTGAGATATGGATAATCTTTCTTATACTTTGCCGGTGTAACCGTTGGGAATTTACCAGTTGCTTTATACCCTTCCACCTTATCTGCGAGCATGAGATTATAAACCTTACGGCAGCAGCCAAAGGTTTTTGCAAACATGATCTTTTGTTCCGTTGTAGGATATATCCGATACTTAATTGCCCTGTTTGCCATCTTTCTTACCCTGAGATTGAATGTATTGCCTGATAATGTCTACAGCAGCTCCTCCTGTAGTCAGCAAACAAAAACTTTGTGACCAAAACATCTCTTTCCAAAGGGATTTACATATCATAGGAAATTCTTTCTTTATGATACGGCTGCTTGCAGATTTATAGGCATTGATAAATTTACTGATTTCTGTATTTGGCTGTCCTCTAAAAAGAATATGAACATGATCCACATCATGATTCCATTCTTCCAATGTTATGTTATATGTAGGAGCGATCCTCACAAATATTTCTTTCAGACGTATAGAAATCTCGTCATCGATTACCTTATTCCGGTATTTTACGCACATGATAAGATGATAGTGCAGCATGAATACCGAATGATTATTTGTGTCTAATTGCATTGTATTTATAACCCCTATGATAAGTACGACTGACCTATTTATAATCAGATTATAACATAGCAAGACACCAAAGTCAAAAACGCCGTGTTTATCGCAATTCATCCCGCCACCTATAGTGGTGAGGGATTTCTTGCTTACGGCGTGTTAAAACTTAATAAAATTTTATTATTTCATCTTTACAGAACGGGTCTTTCGAAGCAAAATATAGCTTGTCAATCAGAGTCCTGATACGTGACGTTGAAATCGTTGAAATACGTGACGTTGAAAAGTACAGATTTGGGAGTTGGAATATGGTAATACATGCAGTTCTGCTTGCACTCGGCATAGTGGTTGGATTGTTTCTGTTCTATCTTTGGGGTATTCATCCGAGAATCGATGGAAAGAGAAAACAGAAAACGCTGGATCTGGCAAGATGGGATTTTGCCCACCGCGGCCTGTGGGATATGACGCAGAACATCCCGGAGAATTCGCTGCCCGCATTTGCGCGGGCCGCTGACCAGGGATACGCGATTGAGCTTGACGTGCATCTGACGAAAGACAAGAAACTCGTCGTTTTTCACGATGACTCCCTGATGCGTGTCTGTCATGTCCGGGGAACCTGTGAACGTATGAATGCGGAAGATCTCATGAAGCTTTCTCTTTCCTTCACGGAACATCATATGCCGCTGCTGGAAGATGTCCTGCGCCTGGTAAATGGAAGGGTCCCGCTTCTGATAGAGCTGAAGCTTCCTTCGGTCAGCACGGAGATCTGCCGCTATGTGTATGATCTTCTCAAGGATTATCAGGGTTCCTGCCTGATTGAATCCTTCAATCCGCTTGGTCTAAGGAAATACAAGCAGCTGGATCCTGACGCGATTGTCGGACAGCTTTCCGGTAAATACACGGCAAAAGACAGGCTGAATCCGCTGATCGCCCTTCTATCCTCGTCACTTCTGGTCAATGCACTCAGCAGGCCTGACTTTGTGGCTTATAACTTCCGCACGTCTGATGCCTTTGGTTTTTATCTGAATCAGAACCTGTTCCGGATTCCTGTTTTTGCCTGGACGGTGAGGACTTCCGAGGAATTCCGGAAATGCAGACATGCCTATGACGGAATCATTTTTGAAAAATTTCTGCCGGCTGAAATTGCATGATGAAAATTGAGGGTAAAATCAATGATTGAAGAACCGGGATACCTCAATGCCCTGAATGATTAAGGAGGATTTTTTATGCTGACATCTGTAGCGGCGTTTTTCCGATCCAGAAAACAGTTCTGGATTCTTCCCGCCTATGCGGTCTTCTATTCTCTTGTATTTCGTTATCTTGAGAAAGCCATCCGGAATCCGGGAAGCTATCATCTGATCTACTGCCCGCTCGACCGGTATATACCTTTTAATGAATATTTTGTTGTGTTCTATTTTTCCTGGTTTGTATTCATGTTTCTTGTGTTCGGATTTTTCACCGCAATCAACCGGGATGTAACGGAATATCACCGCTTCCTCCTCTATCTGTTCTCGGGGATGACCATTTTCCTGATTGTCTCCGCGATCTATCCGAACGGATTGGATATTCGTCCCGCAGCGCTTCCGAATCACAACATCTTCAGCCGGATGGTCGCCAGGCTGTATCAGATGGATACTCCCACCAATGTTTTTCCGAGTATCCACGTATATAATTCCCTCTCCGCTGCCCTGGCAGTCAATAACTGCAAGATGCTGAAGAATTACAAGGGCCTCCGGATCGGAACCTTTACGCTGGCATTTCTGATCATTCTCTCCACGGTGTTTCTGAAACAGCATTCCGTATACGATGTCGCCGGAGGAGTTTTCATGAGCATTATTCTCTATCGTCTGATTTACCAGCCGGCAGAAGCTGCGGAACCTCAGACAGAGGCTGACGGCTTTGCTCCGTCCGGGCGGTGAATGATCCAGGCAGACAGCCAGCAGCTGTTTTCCTGACCTGCTGTATATTCTTGAATGCTTAAAACAAATCAAAAAACAAATTCCATACAGGATTTAGTTCCATGAAACAAATGAATCCCATGGATCACATGAATCTCATGAAACACATGATCCTGCAAATTCAGAAGCGAGATAAAACACGCTGCGCGAGTTTTATCTCGCTATCGCGTCGCTCGCCGCACACGAATACTTCGCATTCGGCTGCGGCTCACTGTTCGCGTAAATGACAAAGGCGGATATCAGATATCCGCCTTTACTTTCTTCAATTTGGCGAAGGATGCAAACATCCTCTTGATGCCGAAGTTTTCAAAATCGACCGTCACCTCGTAGTCTCTCGGTCCGTCCTTGATCTCTTTCACTGTTCCGATTCCGAACTTCACATGTCTGACCGTGTCTCCGGTCTGATAATCCAGATGATCCGGCTTTGATACCCGGAATTCTTCCAGGCGGAACCGGCCCTTCGCGTTCTTTCCGCCCGGACGGGATACGGACGGATTCCGGTATCCGGAGCTGCCATAACCGGAGCTGCCGTAGCCGGATGCACCGAACCGGTTTTTCTCTGCTCCGGATGCGCCGTATCCGCTACCGGACACTCCGCCTGAAATGCCATATCCATATTCGGATCCCCTGCCGCCTGACAAGCCATATCCGTTTCCGGACGCTCCGCCTCCTGTCCGGTCATATCCGCTTTCCTGTCTGCCCATGCCCATGATATCATCAAAGGACAGCTTCGGAGGATTCAGGAAATTCCGGGTGTCTGTCGTCTCCCGCTCCAGCTCGATATATTCCCGCGGGATTTCCCTCACGAATCGCGATGCCTTCAGGAACTGCGGCTCGCCTCTCACCATCCGCATGCGGACCGCCGTCATCGTAAGATCCTTTCTGGCCCGTGTGATTCCTACATAGCACAGGCGGCGCTCCTCTTCCATTTCCTCCGTGTCATGTTCACTGATCGAAAGGTAGCTCGGGAAAGTATTTTCCTCCATTCCGGCCATGTAGACATTATCAAATTCCAGCCCCTTCGCGCTGTGCAGCGTCATCAGGAGCACATAATCGCTGTCCTCCTCTACGCTGTCGATGTCTGCCACGAGTGAGACCTGCTGCAGAAAATCCGAGAGCGAGGGTGTCTCCGCTGAAGTTGTGTAATCCTCCGTCTTGGAAATCAATTCATTGATGTTCTCGATGCGGGCCTTTGCCTCATCGTCTCCCTGCGCCTCCAGCTCCGCGACATAACCCGTCTCCGAGATGATCAGCTCAAGAATTTCGCGGACAGTGTAGCCGTCCGCGTTCAGGCTCCGGTATTTTTCAATCAGGTTTGTGAATCCGCGGATCTTTCCCGCGGCACGTGACATGCCTGGGATCCGGTCCACCTCCAGAAGAGCATCGTAGAAGCCGATGTTCTTCTCCTGCGCGTACTGCTCCACCTTACCGATGGAGGTCTGCCCGATTCCCCGCTTCGGAATGTTGATGATCCGTTCGACGGCGAGGTCATCGCTGCCGTTGTCTACCGTCTTCAGATAAGAGAGCAGATCCTTGATCTCCCTGCGGGCATAGAAATTGATGGCACCGACAATCTTGTACGGGATATTCCGGGCGATAAATTTTTCCTCGAAGATACGGGACATTGCGTTTGTCCGGTACAGGACCGCAAAATCATGATACGCCATTCCATCCCGGCTGCACTTGCTGCTGATGTCGCGGGCAATATACTCTGCCTCCTGATATCCGTCGTCAAACTCACGAAAATGGATCTTTGATCCCTCTGTGTTCTCGGTCCAGAGCTTTTTCTTCTTTCGGCCGACGTTGTGAGCGATTACTTCGTTCGCCGCATTCAGGATGTTCTGCGTAGACCGGTAGTTCTGCTCCAGTCGGATCACCTTCGCGCCGGGATATTCCTTTTCAAAGTTGAGAATATTGCGTATGTTTGCTCCCCGGAACTTATAGATGGACTGGTCATCGTCACCGACTACACAGAGGTTGCGGTACCGCGAGGCCAGAAGCTTCACAAAAAGGAACTGAACGGTATTGGTATCCTGGTACTCGTCGATCATGATGTACCGGAATTTTTCCTGATAATAGGACAGGACATCCGGCTCCCGGCGGAACAGCTCGACGGTCAGTACCAGAAGATCATCAAAATCCAGCGCGTTATTCTCCTTCAGCCGCTTCTGGTAGGCATAATAGCATCTCGCATACTGCTTTTCGACCCATCCGGACGCATTTTTCTCATATTCCTCCGGTCCGATCATCTCGTTTTTTGCCGAGGAAATCTGACGAAGAATCGCCTTCTCCTTATAGACCTTCGGATCCAGCTCCAGCAGGCGGATTACCTCCTTCATGACCTGTCTGCTGTCATCCGTGTCATAGATGGTGAAGTTATTCTCGTAGCCGATAAGATTGATGTATCTCCTCAAAATCCTGCAGCAGGTAGAATGAAAGGTGGAAATCCAGATGCTCTCGGATCCGGCCGTCACCAGCTGATCGACGCGCTCCCGCATCTCTCCCGCCGCCTTGTTCGTGAAGGTGATCGCCATGATATTCCACGGACTCACCTGTCTCTGGGAAATGAGGTACGCGACCCGACAGGTCAGCGTCCGTGTTTTTCCGGAGCCTGCGCCCGCCAGAATCAGAAGCGGCCCTTCCGTCGTTGTGACCGCCTCCCGCTGCGGGGCGTTTAAACTGCTCAATATGTCATTCATGAATCAATTCCTGTCTTTATTTCTGCGAAATTCCTCATCTGCGTTTTACGCAAATTCCTTTCCGACTGCCTCGAGAGCCGCGGCAATGACCTTATCCATGTCGTAATACTTGTACTGTCCCAGCCGGCCGCCGAAGATCACGCCGGTCTCCTTGTCCGCCAGTGTCCGGTACTTCTGATACAGACTGTTGTTCTCCTCATTGTTCACCGGGTAGTACGGCTCCATGCCTACCTTCCACTCGGAGGAGTATTCACGGGAGATGACGGTCTTCGGCTGTGTCCCGAATTCAAAATGCTTGTGCTCAATAATTCTGGTATAGGGTACATCCCGGTCCGTATAATTCACCACCGCGTTGCCCTGGTAATTCTCCTCGTCCAGAACTTCTGTCTCAAAGCGGACACTCCGGTACTGAAGCGGTCCGTAGCAGTAATCAAAATATTCATCGATCATTCCGGTGAACACGGTCTTCGCCGCGATATCCGGGTTGCTCTTCCGGAACTCGAAATAATCCGTTCCGGTCATGACATCACTTCCCTCAAGCATCTTCTCGATGATCTGCGTATAGCCTCCCATGGGAATGCCCTGGAAACGGTCGTTGAAATAGTTGTTGTTGTAGGTGAAGCGGCACGGGAGCCGGCGGATGATGAAGGCGGGAAGCTCGGTGCAGGGACGTCCCCACTGCTTTTCCGTGTAGCCCTTCACCAGCTTCTCATAGACATCTGTTCCGACAAGAGAAAGTGCCTGCTCCTCCAGATTCTTCGGCTCGGTGATGTGCAGACTCGCGATCTGCTCCGCGATTTTATCCTTTGCCTCCTGCGGCGTGCGGATATTCCACATCCGGCTGAAGGTATTCATATTAAACGGAAGGTTGTAGAGCTCATCCTTATAGACGGCAATCGGGGAATTGATATAGTTGTTGAATTCGGCGAACTGACTGATATATTCCCATATACGCTTGTCCGAGGTGTGAAAAATATGCGCGCCGTATTTGTGAACGTTGATTCCCTCGATCTTTTCCGTGAAAATATTTCCGCCAATGTGATCTCTTCTGTCAATTGCCAGACAGTGGAATCCCCTCTTCGTCGCCTCATGGGCAAAAACAGCACCGAACAGACCTGTTCCGACAATCAGATAATCATATTTCATTTTTCTATCCCTCCTGCAATTACTTACGATTTTTATATTCTACAAGTTCAGTCATCCGATTCAGCACGTACAGATCACTCAGATCGTCATGGCGCCCATCGATGACAGAATCGAGCTGACCAGAATGGCAAGAATCCCGATCGGACATAGATACCGGATCAGTACATAAAAGAACTTTTTCAGATGGAAGGTCACATTGTTCTGCTCGACCTCCTCGATCACCGCCTGCGGTTTGATGATGTAACCCACAAAAATGCAGGTCAGGAGCGCGAGTACAGGCATCAGGATGCTGTTGCTCACAAAATCCAGAAGATCCAGAATCGACATTCCAAAGATCTTGAACGAGGAAAAAGCACCGTATCCGAGAGAGCAGACGGTTCCGATGATCATGCAGTATACTGTCATGACGACGGTTGTCTTCGTTCGTCTCCATCCCGTGCGGTCCATAACATTCGAAACAACCGCCTCCAGAAGGGAGATCGATGAGGTAAGCGCCGCGAAAAGTGTGAGCGCAAAAAACATCAGACCGATAATTCTCCCGCCCGGGAAGGCGTCAAACACCTTCGGCAGTGTGATAAACATAAGGCCGGGGCCGGCGTTCAGCATGGATTCATCTCCGCCCGAGAAAATGTATACCGACGGAACAATGATCATACCCGCGAGGATCGCCACGAAAGAATCGAAGAATTCAATCTGAAATACCGATGTCTCGAGATTGTCTTCCTTCTTCATATATGAGCCGTACGTCACCATGATACCCATGGCGATGGACAGGGAGTAAAAGAGCTGTCCCAGAGCACCGAGAATCATTTTTCCGCTGAGCCTGGATACGTCCGGCTTCAGGTAATAGAGAAGACCCGCCGCAGCGTCCGGCCTTGTGACCACATAAACCGCGATGATGACGATCAGGGCCAGCAGAACCGGCATCAGAATCACGCTTGCCTTTTCGATTCCCTTGTCAACACCGAGGAATACAACCACAGCAGTTATTCCCAGAAAAACCGCCATCCAGAGGATCGGCTGCGCGGTAGTACTAATGTAGCTGCTGAAAAATCCGTCGTTCGCGGCTTCCATGTTCTGACCGGTCAGAAATACAGCAAAATATTTCGTGACCCAGCCGCCGATCGTGCAGTAGTACGGCGTGATGATCATCGGGATAATCATGCCGAGGATTCCGCAGATGTTGCTTTTCTGGCCCAGCTTTCGGAAAGCTCCGATGGAGCTCTGTCTGGTTTTTCTTCCGATCGCGATTTCGGCCAGAAGAAGCGCAAAACCGAACGTCACTGCCAGAATCACATAGGTTAAAAGAAAAATGCCGCCGCCATACTTCGCGGCCAGATACGGAAATCTCCAGAGATTTCCGAGACCGACCGCAGATGACGCCGCCGCCAGCACGAAGCCGATTTTGCTTGAAAATGCCGAACGCTGTTTTGTGTCCATCTTTTATACCGCCTTCACATAACATGTAGTCTTAGACATCTGCCGCAGACCAGAATGAATCTTCATGAATCTTCGTCTGCCAAAACAGATGGGTAAAAGTATAACACAAAACTTTATGCGGCGCTATCCGCATCGCAGTGGATTTCATTTTTCTTTATCACTACGCCGCGTAAAACCTCTGCCGAGCTTTCTCGTCTTGGGTCGTTTACCAATGCGATCGTTATTACACCTTCTTCACGATGGCTGTGATCAGCCTGCTGAACTGATCCGCCACCCGATCTGCCGTCTCCTGCACCTCCCTGTGCGAAAGCGGCTTATCGGATATTCCGGCAGCCATGTTGGTGATGCAGGAAATTCCGCATATTTCCATTCCCATATGCCTTGCCGCAACCGCCTCACAGGCAGTACTCATTCCTACGGCATCGCCGCCCCAGGCTCTGCACATTCTTACCTCGGCAGGCGTCTCATATGCCGGCCCGGTGAACTGAACATAAACGCCCTCACGAAGCCTGATTCCCAGATTTTCTGCTTCCAGCCGGATGATTTCCTGCATGCGTCGGCTGTAAATCTCGCTCATATCGGGGAATCTCGGACCGAGCTTATCCGGATTTTCTCCGATCAGCGGGCTGGGAACCGCCGTCGCGATCTGATCCGTAATCATCATCAGATCTCCGGGCCGGAAATCAGGATTGACGCCGCCCGCCGCATTCGTCAGAATCAGCTTCTTCGCCCCCAGCAGGCCCATCAGCCTGACAGGGAGTACTACATCCGTCATCGGGTAGCCCTCATAATAATGTACTCTTCCCTGCATGATCACAACGGGAACATCCTGAATCCATCCGAAAACAAATCTTCCCTTGTGTCCGGCGACCGTTGAAACCGGGAAGCCTTCGATTTCCGAATAATTAATGATCTCCGAGATCCGCACATGATCTGCGTATTCCCCGAGACCGGAGCCGAGAACCAGAGCTGTATCCGGCACAAAATCTGTCTTGCTCCGGACACAGGCCAGACATTTTTCAAGTTTTTCCATCATCATCGTTCGCCTCCCGATTTTTCTTGTTCCTGCTGATCCAGGTGTTTTGCTGTTTCTGCAAGAATCCGGACCGCTATCTTCTCTCCCTGTCTTTCCGGATCAGATTCCGGACGGCACCGACTGCGGTCCGCACCGCCTGATCCGTATCCAGAACAACCGGATTCTCAAGTCCCAGCTTCTCCCTCTCCTGATTCGCGATTACCAGAAAGCAGGCGCCCGCCCTGGCCCGCAGCTTGCCGGCACAGATAAACAGCGCCGCCGACTCCATCTCGGACGCGAGACAGCCCATCATCTTCCATGCATTCCATTTCTGAATCAGCTCATAACCGGCCGGCATCTTCTCCGGCTCGTGCTGTCCGTAAAAAGCATCCTTACTCTGCACAACGCCGTAATGGCATCGGAATCCCTGCTCCTGTGCTGCGCTGACCAGGGCATTGGTCACATCAAGATCCGGTACCGCAGGATATTCGACCGGCGCGTATTCCCTGCTGGTCCCCTCCATCCGTACCGCTCCAGTCGCGATGACGATATCCCCGCTTTTGACATCCGTCTGTATGCCTCCGCAGGTGCCGGTCCTCACAAAGGTATCCGCGCCGCAGCGGTACAGCTCCTCCATTGCGATCGCCGCCGACGGCCCGCCGATTCCGGTCGATGTGACACTGACCTTCTCACCGTCCAGATATCCGCTGTATGTCGTAAACTCCCGATTCTCTGCAATCTTCTCGGGTTTATCCAGATACCGCGCAATTTTTTCACAACGCTTCGGATCACCGGGCATGATGACATAGCGTCCAACCTCGCCCCTGCAGGTCTGAATGTGATACTGCCTCTCCGGATCCTTCGAATAATTCTTCAATGAAAAAACCTCCCTTCCGGATGATCATTACCTGATGCTATTTTACAACAAATCCATATCTCTGCGGGCAGAAAATGCAGCGCTGTGCGCCTGTTATTAAACAAAAAAGCGCTTCCTGAAATCTGTTTCACTTTATGTCACGATGCGTTATAATGATAAACAGGTCCTGCAGTATTATAGATGCTGAATTGCAATGGTTTTCCGACTGCGGAGCCCGGCCGTTATGTTAATCGAAACAGAAAGAACATCTTACAGATGGTGAGAAGGAGGATTTTTGTATGAGCAAGACATTAGTCGCATATTTTTCCGTAAGTAATACAACCAAGGCAGTTGCGGAGAAGATCGCCGAAGAGGAAAAGGCAGATATCTTCGCAATTGTTCCCGAGAAGCCTTACACAAAGGAGGATCTGAACTGGAAGGACAAGCAGGCAAGATCTACGGTTGAGATGGCGGATCCGAACTGTCATCCCGCTATGGCGGAGAAGACTCCGGATCTCAGTGCGTACAAGACGGTCATCCTCGGATTCCCGATCTGGTGGGGAAGAGAGCCAAGTATTGTAGACACCTTCCTGACCTCCGCCGATTTCGCAGGAAAGATCATCATTCCCTTCTGCACCTCCGGCGGAAGCGGCATGGGTAGAACGTGTGAGCGAATTCAGAACATCGTCGGCAAGGACGCAAAAGTCATGGAGGGACGCCGTGTCGGCGGAGAAGTCTCCATGGAGGATCTGAAGCTCTGGTTTGACGGTTTCCAGGAGTGGAACTGAGTTCTCCCACCGCTCTGACAGCCCTGCGTCAAGTGGGCCATAAGCCCTATCCGCTTACCGGGTGTTTGAAGCTGAATGCAGTCACACCGCCTGCGTCAAATGGGTGGTGAGCCCTATCCGCTCCCTCCCAGGGCGTGAAGCTGTATGAGTGATAAACGAGATAAAACACGCTGCGCGAGTTTTATCTCGCTATCGCGACGCTCGCCGCACACGAATACTTCGCATTCGGCTGCGGCTCACTGTTCGCGTAAATGAACAGCTCGCCGTGCGCGTCCAGATGGGCGTGTGCGGCGAGCTGTCATTATAGTCGCCCGGAAAACCGGGAAAGTTCAATTCTTCTGGCTGTCTGGGTTTGGAAAACCCGGAAAGCTCAATTCTTCTGGTTATCTATGCCCGGAAAGAGCCGGCATCGTATCCGCCATCAGGGATGCGTCATCACCCAGGAAAATGCCTTCGCCGTTCTCCCATCCGAATCCCGGAAGTGATTTCCCTCATTCCACTCCAGGGTGCAGGAAACCTTCTGGCTTTGAAGGATCTCATATGTCTCACGGATCCTGTCTCCAACAGCTGCCATCACCGCATTGCGGGTCCGCTCCTCCCTGTCTCCAAGGCTCAGATACACCGATTTGCTCTGAATTTTGTGCTCTCTCATGTAACCGGTGAACCCCGGAAACCACACGGAGGGAGACGCGGCGGCAGCTCCGCAGAAACGGTCCGACTGACAGGCCGCCCACAGAGCAAACAGTCCGGCGAGAGAATATCCTCCGATGTAATAATTTCTTCTGACGGAATCGTTTCTGCTGTCGTCATCACAGTACTTTATGATTTCTTTCAGTGTCCCGCACGCCCCGTCGCCAAAGGCTTCCTTTCCAAATACCGCCGGTGCCTTCCATGGGGACAGATCCCTGTTCCAGTCATCCACCAGAAAGGCGGTCAGCCTGAAATCCTTTCCGGTATCCGCATGAATCAGCCTGATTTCATTTTCAATCAAAGCCAGATCATGATCATCCACCGGCTGAAGAAGGATATTTTCTGCCGTACCGTCTCCATATTCAAATATCTTCATCAATTAAATCCTTTCGGCTTTGCAGCCGGGAGCGAACGATGCCCCAGCAGTCTTTTGGGTTACGCATAGTGCTCCGGCCTTCGAAGCGAGAGGTACGGACGCGTCTTTCGTTGCGCAGCACATCCCGCAAGGTCTGTCTCCGCGATCAGCAGTTCTTCCTGATCTCCCGCCAGTGTCGTCAGGTTTCCGTCAAAATCTGACACAAGGGATTCCCCGGAGAATTCCATCTGTCCTTCCGTGCCGCACCGGTTGCACATTGCTATATTGACAATATTCTGAAACGCCTGCGTCCGGATCTCCCATCGAAACATCTCAGCCGGCTCAGCCTTCGTATTCGCTGTGGGGATCAGAATCAGCTCCGCGCCGCGGAGCACCTCTGTGCGTATGCTCTCGGGATAGTGCCGGTCAAAACACACCACGATGCCGATTTTTCCAAACCGGGTGTCAAAAACGGAAAAGCCGTCATCCGAAGGCGTATAGTAATCCTGCTCATAGAACTGCTCACACTCGGCGATATGTACCATTTTCTGCGTTCCAAGGATCGTTCCTCCGTCATCGATCAGAAAGCTCATATCATACCGGTGTCCGTTTTCCTCCACATAAAAATTCGGTGACGCATAGATGCCGTTTTTCCGGCAGACATCACAGAATTCCCGGATATATCTGCTGTCCCGTGACAAAAGATACGCGGAAGCGTCCCGAGACGGGTACTGCGGGAAGAAGGGCGACAGCTGAATTTCCGGGTAGCAGATCAGATCCGCGCCTTCTGCTGCCGCCCACTCCGCAAGCCGCACTGATTTTTGAAAATTATCTTCCATATCTGCTGTTGTCTTCATCTGTGCAAGCGCAATCTTCATTTATTTTCTCCTGATCACAGCCTTATACCGTGCAGCCCTGGTTTTTTCCGTGGTGTTTTGCCAGATACATGGCCTTGTCCGCATTGTTGATCATAGCCTGGCAGTCTTTTCCATCACTCGTGATGCCGATGCATGCAGTCAGTGGTATTTCAACGTCCCCGTACTTTACGCAAGCCTTATGAATTTCACTCAGCAGATCGGATGACAGTTTCGAGAGATCTGTCCCGGGATCTCTGACCAGACCCACGAACTCATCTCCCCCATATCGGTAAAAATCAATCTTTCTCGAAACGCCGAAATCCAGGAGAAGATTGCCGAGCGCACGCAGACATCTGTCTCCCGCGGCGTGCCCGTACCTGTCGTTGATGTCTTTAAAATTGTCAAGATCAAGCATGATCGCCGCCGTGATTTCCTGCACCGGTTTCTTTTCACCATTTTCAAGAAATTCATTCAGGCTCAGACGGCTGTACAGACCGGTCAGATGATCATAGCGTCTGTCACGGTCCGCCTTTGAGTACATCTCCATCGCCTTCCTGACCTGCTTCTGCAGAAGCTCCTTCTCCTGTTTTCCGTGAAGGCGCTCGATCTCCAGCTCCTGAATATGCTTTGCCTCCCTGGAAATATCCACGCCGTATAGGATACTTTCAATATGGCCGTTCGAAGGGTTATCGATCAGATGGGTGGTGATTCTGGACCAGCGGATTGATCTGTCATCGTAGTAGGATTCGGTCTCGTGTACGATCTGATGCTGATTGTTCTGATAAGCCTTCAGCTGCGCATCCCTGCAGAAAATCCGGAAGAATTTCTCCTGTCCCTCCGGCGTAGGCACAAAGGAACCAATTCTTCGAATCAGGCTGTCGACACTTTCCATGTTCTGAATGTTCCGCGCATTCTGGGCGTGTCCGCCGGAGCTGATCCAACTGTCTGCAGTCAAATCCATGTGAAAAACGCCCTGACCGTCCGGAAGCGCCTCGAGAATGGAGCGGATCTGACCGGCATACCTGGTCTGCGCGGCTTTCGTTTCTGTGATGTTTCTTCCGTACTCCATGAAGACCCTTCTGCCGTTCCAGGTTGTGAACCGCGCCTTCAAGCGGAAGATATGCTCACCGTCATCTGTCTCGATTTCCTTCTCTGTCTCATCTCCCATCTGCTTCATCGGACAATGTCCGCACGGCGCGTTCAGCCCCAGCATGTACTCGTAGCACTTTCTTCCCTGATAGGGTTCATCAGTGTGACCAGATATGTTCCGCGTCATCTCATTGGCAAAGACCATGGAGTAATCCTCCGGATGACACACCTGAATAAACTGACCGGAGTGATCGACAAGATCCAGAAGATTGTAGCTGTCTACCTGCTGTCCGGCAGTTTCGCTCACCTGGGAATTCGAAGAATCCATCTGGTCAAGCGTCTCCTGAGAGGAGATTAACAGATCACGGAAATTCTCCTCACTCATCGGCCGGTAAAAATAATACCCCTGAATATAATCGCAGCCGGTTTTTCGAAGGAACTCCGCCTGGCTTACATTGTCTACGCCTTCCGCGACAACCGACAATCCTGCCTTGTGGCATACGTCGATGATCGCGGTAATGATACTGCGTGTAACCGGCTGGCTCTCAATCCGGTCGATGAAGGTCTTGTCGATCTTGATGATATCAATCGGAAAATTGCCGATCATGCCAAGCGAGGAATATCCCGCTCCGAAATCATCCATCAGAACTTTTGCCCCGTTCTTCCGGAACTGGGAAAGGTAATAAACACAGTTTTCCTTCAGAACCGCCATGGAGGTTTCCGTTACCTCGTAATTAATCATACCGCCCGGAAGCCGGCTCTGCATCCGGTAGCTGAATATATCATTTATCATCTGATCATTGTAAAAATCCTGCCGGGACAGATTGATAGAAACAGGAACATACTTCAGGCCCTTTTCCTGCATGAATTTCTGGAATTGATATACCTTACCAAGCACAAAATGATCAAGCTGTGAAACGAGACCGTTTTTCTCCAGTTCCGGTATGAAGTCACCAGGTGAAATCACTCCCATCTCCGGATGTTTCCAGCGCACCAGAGCCTCCGCGGAACTGATCCGCCCATCCGAGCACCGAACCACCGGCTGAAAATAAACCTTCAGCTCATCTCTCAGCATGCTGTCCTGAAAGCTGGACAGAATTCCGGCGCGATTCACATATCTCTTCCGCATTTCCAGATCAAAAATTGCAAAATTTCCGGTTTCACGCTTGTCTGACGCTTCCTTCGCCAGGATTGTACGGTCCACCATCTTTGTAACGGGCTCCTCACACGAATCAATCGGATAGATTCCGCAGCGCAGATGCAAATGTACATTTTGCAGATCATTTGTCCACTGCAGATTCAGAAGCTCATCCAGACGATTGAGATCCAGCACATTCTTTTTCACCAGAAAAATAAACCAGTCTGATTCCAGACGCGCGGAAACAGCCGGACTGAGCCAGCTGTTCTTCAATGTCTGGAAAATATACAGAAGGATCTGGTCGCCACATGAAATCCCGAAGGTCTCGTTCATCGCCTTGAAATTGCGCAGATCAAACATGATCATCGCATACTTGCGCGGATCATCACGAAAGAATATCCGTTCCGTCTCCCGGATGAATCCCTTCCGCGATAGTCCTTCCGTCAGCGAATCAAAATATTCATGTTCCAGAAGCCGGGTCAACTCTGCGCGGGATTGTGGAAGTCTTGCGGATATTGTCTCACTCTCGCCCACAGTACTGAGAACCAGCGCATGACCGGCGCTTCCATCCGGAAGAGTCATATTCACGGCATCAACCGTCTCATATATGCCCCTGATCGGGTCAAGATATGTCTGCGGCCCGTAGATATGGTTTGCCACAGGACATGGGGGACATGGCCCATCCAGATTCATGAGGCATTTGTAGCACTTTTTTCCTACTTCCAGCCCCGGATACAACTCAAGAATCGTATCGTTGCAGCTGATTACATTGTAATTGTTGTCGATGATATATACACCGGATGACTTATTACTCATATTGTTTCTTATTCTAACCCGTTTCTAACCCGTAATTATTCGCAGGAGCCGCAATTGATGACCCCGCACGAAAACCTTTGTCCTGTTACTGAATCCCTGATGATCTGATTCACACTGAATGTACTGTGCCGACAATCACCGGCGTTCTGATCTGCATTGCGCGAACTGTGCCGTAAATCACCGTCCGCGCCTGGCTGAAAATTTGATTTGATACATCTTACGGTCCGCCACTGCGATAAACGTCTTCGGTCCGTCTGATCCGTTCCACACGGATGTGCCGGCACTGAAGGTAATCGGACATGGCATCTTCCTCTCCTCCGCCAGCATTTTTGTTTTTTCCCTGATTGCAATCAAATCCCGTTCAATCTCGGAGCTGTCATTCGAACAGAGAATAATCGCGAATTCATCTCCTCCGTAACGGTAAAGGATCGATCGGTTTCTGGCGCCTTTCATGCACGTCGTAATGGCATCTCCGATGATGGTGAGAGCAATGTCTCCGGTATCATGTCCAAAGCGGTCATTTATGGATTTGAAATTATTCAGATCAATCATTGTAAAAGAAAGCTCCTGACCGGGCCGAATGTTTTTCATCATCGATGTAATGTTGTGGATAATCATTCTCCGGTTTTTCAGCCCCGTCAGCGGGTCCAGATATATGAGATACTCCATCGAATTCACATAGATAATGACCGCAGAGACGCTCAGAACCGGACAGAGCACCGGGATCGCCGGCACAAAAAACTGAACGAAAGCAGCAGCCAGCGGAATCAGCGGGTATGTGCCGTAAAAAATATAGATACCTCTGACGGCGAAATTATCTCTTCGGAACGCATCCAGATATGACCGTATCATAGAGACGATAACGTAGGCAAAGCAGATCGCGTAGATCAGAAGATACGCACGTCCCCTGCGATAGATTCCATCAGCATCTATATAAAACATAATCTTCAGGAACAGATTCAGAATGATCAGTACAATGAATAAAAATACGGGAAGGAAGGCAAGACCAATTTTCCCGGGATTCCGGATCATCGCAGAATCCCTACAGGATTCAAAGTACAGAAAAACCTCACACGTTATCACGACAATCGCAATGAAGTAAATGCTCTTAAAAAAAACCGCAAGACTATCTGTGTATTCCCTGTTACGATTCATCATCAACTGTGAGAAAGCATCCGACAGAAAAAGAACGATATGCCACGTCAGCAGCTTTCGAAAATACATCTGCCCCTTAATTCTGCTGTTCAGAATCAGTTTCAGGATCAGCACGAACATGATAGTCGAACCGAAAACATTGATTTCCAGATATAGCAGGCGAAAAAGGCTCGAGATTTGCAGCATGAAGAAATCCTTCCTTCGAAAACGTTTTGACGTGTGACAATTACAGAAAGAGGCATCCGCGCAGACCGCCGGTAACGCAGATCACCCCTTTTATCTAATCGTTGAGTATACTATTGATCATATGATTATACAATAGCCATATGAGAATATCAGAATTCCGGACGCGCCTTCATCCGGTCTGCATCTGTAATTTTCCGGATCACCCGGCAGGGCACACCCGCAGCAAGTGAATCCGGCGGAATATCTCTGGTCACGACGCTTCCAGCGCCGATTACGCATCCCTCCCCAATCGCAACTCCTCCGCAGACGGTAACGTTACCCGCAAGCCAGCAGTTGCTGCCGATGTTGATCGGCTTTGCGTATTCACTGTCCGTCACTGTTCCGTCCTGCTTGACGTAAGGATTTCTTTCCTGCCAGCGAAATGGATGCACGGGCGTGAGAAGAGAGACACCAGGTCCGAAAAAGACATTGTCTCCGATGGTCACCGGACAGCAGTCCAGGCACGTGAAGTTGAAATTGGCATAGAAATTTTTCCCGACAGAGGTAAAGCAGCCATAATCGAACTGAACCGGTCCCTGCAGAAAAAAGGAACCCCCGGAAATTCCAAGCTCATGCAAAATTTCCGTACGCCTCTTATCTGTCTCGGGAAGCCCGTTATACTCCAGGCAAAGACGATGCGTCTTTGTCCGAAGAGCGGACAGTTCTTCATCCGACGGATCGTACAATTCCCCCGCCAGCATTTTTTCCTTTTCACTCATCATTGTCTGCTCCTATATTAATTACAGGTAACTGCCTGTCATCTCATTTCTTTTCCGATATTATATGACCTGTCTTCTTTTATCGCTCCTGGAAAATCTCAATCGACTCTCCGGCCTTTCCTCTGACGAAGGCAACCCGGATATTCATCTTCGGTTCCGTATCCAGCACCAGATCCGCAGGCTCGGAATCAATCGGCAGCCCCTCCTTCCGGAAAAGCTCAACCGCCTCATCTGCACTCTCAACCGTCAGCGCCAGATGACCGATCACACCATCTCCGCGCTTCTGCTCCGCGTTGTCCCACAGCTCAATCGTGCCTGTCCCGGTATCGATCATCGCCATATTTCCCAGTCCATCCACGTAACATCCGGCTGTTTTTCGGAAGCCAAGAACATTGCAGTAAAAGTCAATAACCTCGTCCATTTCCTTTTTTCCATGACAATTCAATGCAACATGATTCATACCTGTGATTGTACTCAAAGCTCTTCTCCTTGTTCTAGAAACATAATCGATTCGTTGTTCATGAAATGAAATGATTCGTTGTTCTTCAAGTCCTTGAAGTGCAGGGATCTGATGCTGGAACTTAAGGAATCATCCGCTTTTTATTATAGTTTTTCAGAACGGTCCGGTCAATCTTATCCTTGCAGCAATCAGCCTGTTTATAGCCTTCCGGCAAGCAGCCTGTTCACTGCCCAGAGCAAGTTCCGTATAGGATGCCCGCCTGACCAACGAGATAAAACACGCTGCGCGAGTTTTATCTCGCTATCGCGACGCTCGCCGCACCCGAATACTTCGCATTCGGCTGCGGCTCACTGTTCGCGTAAATAGAAAAGGCTCCGGCAGTCATCACCAGAGCCCAGATACATTTCGATTATACCACACAATTCATCGGACAAGTATAATATTTCCTGATACCTGTTACTGTTCACCGATCTTCAGGATCGTCTTGCCCTTCGATTTTCCCTGTTTCACCTTGTTGAGTGCCGCATTGACTTCATCCAAAGTAAAAACAGTATCAATGGAAGTCTCCAGCGGATGTTCACGGTCAAACAGTCTGCCGATCCTGTCCAGCTGGCTGCCGTCCTCGTGCACAAACAGAAAATCATAGGTCTGTTTTTTGGCTGCCGCCATGCGGTCATACCTGCTGCCTGCCAGCTGAAAAAGGATCCGCTTGAATAACGGCATGCCGCTTCTTCGGGCAAATCGACCGTTTGGCAGTCCGCGCAGAGAAACCAGATTTCCGCCTTCCTTCAGAACCTTGAATTCATTTGGAAGCTCACGATCGCCGAGGGTATCCAGAACATGATCTACATCCGAGAGAACATCTGCATAGTTTTCCTTCCTGTAGTCAATAAATTTCTCTGCCCCGAGCTTTTTGACACGCTCCTCATTGTCACCGCTTCCATTTGTATAAACGTGCAGTCCAAGGCTTTTGGCCACCGGTATGGCCATTGCGCCGAGACTTCCCGTCCCTCCGGAAATAAAAACAGATTCACCGGCACGCACATTCATGATGTCAAACGCCTGCATCGCTGTCAGCGCCGTCAGCGGGACCGTCGCCGCCTCCTCAAAGGAAAGATATTCCGGGATCGAAGCCACTGCCGATTCTTTCACAGCGGCATACTCCGCAAAGGCACCGATCTTCTTTAACGGCATTCTCCCGTAGACACGATCCCCGGGTTGGAACCGGGAAGCGTTCTTCCCGGTTTTCTCCACGATCCCGGCAAATTCATTGCCCATCACCAGAGGCATCGCATAGGGAACGATCAGCTTGACCTCGCCGCGGATGATCATATTATCCAGCGGATTGACTGCCGCTGCGATAATCTTCACCAGAATCTCATCTTCTTCCGGGACCGGCGTTGGAATTTCACGGACATCCAGGTCCGTACCTTTTTTATCGTAATGTGTCAAAACAGCAGCCTTCATTTTACCGATTCCTCCGATTTCTCTGTACTGTGCTCCACTATGTACCTGCTCATATCCGTAATACAGTCTTCAAGTGTCATGCTCTGCAGCCGGTTCTCCACATCCCTCTCCATGCCCCGGAACATACTTCCCAGAACCGGACGAATATTGTGTCCGACGATACAGGCATCGTTTGGATTCTGATGAAGATCGAACAGATGGAGAGAATCTGTTTCCATTACTGCCTTGTAAATGTCAAGCAGGGAGATCTGCTCCGGTTTCTGCCGCAGACGGAACCCGCTGATCCCGCGGTGGCCCTCAATAATCCCCGCCTTGCTGAGCCTGGTCGTCAGCTTTCTGATGTAGCTTGGATTTGTTCCGACGCTCGCCGCGATCTGATCTGAATTCATCGGTGTCTCCGATTCCGAGATCAGGATCAGCGCATGGATGGCAGATGAAAATTTTGTATCCATACTTATTTCTCCAGTTCGTAGGTGGCGATATATTCTGTATTCTCCGGTGCTGCAATTCCGGGATCGGACTGTATAAATCTGCCGCCCAGTCCGGCCTCCTTTGCAGCGATATCAAAATGACAGAGGGCGATTCCCAGGTCAACCTTCTGAATATCCCCTGTGGATTCTCTGTCGTAGCCCTTCGTTTTTGCTTCGTAGAAGTGTACTCTGCCTTCCTCTGTCACCGCTCTCCACGGCTGCTTGTTTGTCGCAGAAGGTGCCAGGCGCACCAGTTCAAGAGGGCCTGTCCACTTACCGGCATTCTCTTCCCTGAGAGGATGCTGAAAATCTCCTTCAAAGAAAAGCTCTTCAACCGGCAGCCGATGATCGGATTTCATTCCCTTTCGCATCAGATTCTCCCGGATTGAACGCTTCTGTGCGGCGTAGCCCAGCGGTGTCACCGCGGGCATAACTTCTTTCTCACCGAGATTTATCGCTTTTTCAAACGCCTTGCGGTCAATGGTTGCTGCCAGCCATACTGTTCCAAGCCCCAGAGACGTTGCATACAGAACAAGCTTTTCAAAGGAATAGCCGAATGCAATCTCCGCGTTTTTCTGTTTCTGATATTTCCCGGCCACATAGGTATCTGCGCCTACAATCACCGGACTGCTAACTCCGTCCTTTTCCGTATTCAGAATGGAGAATGTAATCGGAACGCCGAACGGATTATCATCCTGCTCCAGATATTCCCGGACCTGCTGCATGACCTGCTCAGGAATTTTTTTCTCTTCGTAGGTTCTTACGCTGATTCTCTTTTTGATTGTCTCTGTATTTATTGTCATTCCTGTCGTCTTTGTTGTAACGGTATTTGCTGCGGTCTCTGTATTCATGATTACCTCTTCTTTCTCCGCACATTATGCTTTGTGCTTTATTCTTGAAAATATGTATTTGTATCTGTTGCAGATACATTATCATGACCCGTTTAATCTGTCAAGGCCTCTTGTCAGAATTATTTTATGCATACCGCCTGTCAGAATTATTTTTCGCACCGGAAGCTGCAGGAGAAAGGAATCCTGAAGAGGAAGAGAAAAATGGACATTTCATCGGCATCATCCGTGCGCGTAGAACGATCCGAATCAGCCAAAACAAACGAGGGGTACAAAAACGAGATAAAACACGCTGCGCGAGTTTTATCTCGCTATCGCGACGCTCGCCGCACACGAATACTTCGCATTCGGCTGCGGCGCACTGTTCGCGTAAATAAAGATGCGGCCGGAAAAACAGCCGCATCAGTCTTCACTATCAAGTATGGTCTTCCATTGATCAATAAGTTCCTTTGAGCAGGTGTTCAGATCCGCGACGCCGTACACATATTTCGCGGCTTCGTCATTGAAGGCATCTATGATATCCATATTTTCATTCGACGGTCCCATCGTCTCGAAGCGATTCAGATTGCGCAAGACATAATTTCCGGCCTCGGCGTCATAATCATTCAGAGACCCGTTTTCACGCAGGATACTTCGCGCTTTTTCACTGACCGGAATTCCCTTCTCGGTTCCCTGCAGCAGAACCATATCTTTATCATTGACCAGAAAGTTCAGAAGTTCAGCAGATTGCCTGGGATGCTTTGTGTTTTTGCTGATGGCATACATCGTGGCTGGTTTCACGTACCATCCGTAAAGTGCCTCATTTGCAGAGGTAATGGGTGGATTGGCCATCACAGGTGATATTCCTTTGTCCTGCAGCTGACTGCAGTAATTGTCTGCGTCACTCGCCCAGATGCCAACGCCCGCACAGGTTCCGTTGCTGAAATCCGTGTCTGTGCTCTTACCATTCAGGCAGATCACCTGATTGTCATAGAGATCCTTGTAAAAATCCAACAGCTTACTCGCATCATCGGTTCCTCCGGTATATTTTCCGTCCTGGTCAAAAAGAGTCTTCCCGGTTGTCTGCTCATAGCGCACAATCACAGAAAGAAATAGGTGCTTATCGCTCAGGTGAAGGGGATAGCAGCCGTCCTTGCTCATAATGGACGCTGCATGAAACAGATCATCCCAGGTCTCAGGAGCTTTCAATCCGTATTTATTGAGAATGTCCGGATTGTAGTAAAAGACCACAGCGTTATAGGCGATCGGGATTGCGTTCAGTACGCCGTTCGATGTGCCATAGCTCAGATCTTTTTTGCTGTAGTTGTCGAGATCAATGTAATCCGAGAGAGCATTCAGATCATAATAGCCGGAGCCGTCAGCGGAGTACTCACGGATCCAGTTATAATTGATCTGCATCACGTCAGGCGCTTTGCCCGAGAGCATGTAAATTCGATTTCGTCTCTCATACCCATTCCAGACATTATAGGAGCAGTTGACCTCGATCTGCGGGTATTTTTCCTGAAATACATCGATACCTTTCAGCGTATACAGATGCCTGTCGTCGTTTCCCCACCAGCCGAAGGTGATGGCGGTGTTTTTTTTCATGTTTTTTATGACGGTATGGCTCTCCGGTTTATATACGATATAATAATAGCTGAAGCCAAAGAAAAACAGGAGAAGGAGAATCCCGATGATAAAACGGAATGCGTTATGCTTTTTCGCAAATTTCATCATATCGTGTCACTTCCCTTGTCTTCGAAATAATCCTGACCTTTTCCGTTCTTCTTTCCCGTGTAGAGGAGCGTGTCAGCCCTGCTGAAAACCCTTTCGAAATCCTGATCGTCGCTGAGCACGATAGAGGTACCGCTGCAGAATGAAAGACCGTCGGCGGCATAATCCCTGCCTAGACTCTCCTGGAAGCGAGACCGCAAAGCATCGGTATATCTTCTGAGTTCTTCCCGGGCACTTTCCTCATCCACGATATCCATGCAGCCGAAAACTCCGAACTCATCGCCGCCGAGTCTGCCGAGTATAAACTCGGATCCGTAGGTTTCCGACAGAAGGCCGGAAAAGCGGCGAAGGACATTATCTCCTTCCAGATGGCCGTGCTGATCGTTGATCGATTTGAAATTATCCAAATCGAAGATGGTAAAACTCATCATTTTGTCTGCGGACATTTCCTGAATAAAGCGGTTTGCCATTCTGTGAAATTCCTCGTTGTTGTACAGACCGGTCATTCGATCATGGTGGGCTTCTTCCTGCAGCGAATCAACATAATGATTCGCTGTGACATTGATCCGACTTGTTTCTATTATACCGAAGATCAGGATCAGCCCAAC
Source organism: Bilifractor sp. LCP19S3_H10 (assembly GCF_052119185.1). Lineage (NCBI taxonomy): Bacteria > Bacillati > Bacillota > Clostridia > Lachnospirales > Lachnospiraceae > Bilifractor > Bilifractor sp. LCP19S3_H10. Next base: position 15,369 of record NZ_JBQKFT010000020.1, on the reverse strand, counting down.
AACGGCAAGAATGACAAGCATGGTGGTCTCCATGAAACGGTTGTTGTCCTGTACGATCAGGCGCACGGGCACCGTGCAGATCACACGCCATCCATTGCTGCATTCATCGCTGGTGATCAGCGCCTTGTCCGCCATCACGCTGCCGTTTCTGAGGCTGCCGAGGTACGACACAGTGGATGTCGGAAGTTCTAAACCGATTTCGTCACTATCATTCGAATAGAGGATCCGGTTATCGTCGTTTACCAGAGACACATTCATACCATTCAGCTGTTCAGGAATCTGAAACACATTCTTCAGTTCACGGGAGTAGAAAGAAATCAGGATGACACTGTACTTATTGAAACGTTCGAAGTAGTAGATGTGTTCGATGTCATCGTTCAATCCGAAATACCAGGTACTGTGCTCATCATTCTGCTTCAGGATATTACTGAAGGCCTCATACATTCCGCCGTCAGCGTACATATTCTTCGTGACCTTCGACAGTGACCCGATGACTTCATCATCACTGTAGATGATAGCAAAATCGGCATAATTGTCCAGAAGGCTCAGATCTGTGATATTGTCATTGATTTCATTGGAAATTTGAAGCTGCGTATACGGATCCGCGTTTTTATCCGTGGGGTTATAGGTATAATTGGTACTGTTGGAAAAAAGAAGCGCGGAAGCCTTCTCAACCTTGGTCAGATAGGAATCTATGTTCAGTTCCATCTGGCGGTTGCTGGCGCTGATCAGACTGGCAGCATTCTCCCGCATGAAAATATTTGATCTTCCTGTAAGAAGCAGAACAATATACAACGAGATCCCCAGGATCAGCGTTGAAAAAAGAATAATGGTACGAAGTTGTGTTTTCTTAAATTCATTACCCATTTCTACAAAACTGTTAAGTTCAAAAGTGTGTATGCTGATAGGTATGCTGAATATCAAAAAATAATAAAATATATTATCACTGAAAATGACGGGTGTCAATTTATGCAAATTCAGCCGGAGCATTACACACAACGTGTGTATACCCCGGCGACATATTCACCGACCAATCGCCGCCATTCAGGGGAGCATTACACAACGCGTGTATGCCCCGGCTGCACTCTTCTTCAATATGGATTTCTCCTGTCAAATTCCTGCTGCTCGTAATACTGCTTCTTCTCCTCATACATGTGGTGGTCCGCAACGCGGAGGGCTTCCTCGATTCTGCTGCTGTCCGGGCACCAAAAGCTGCCAATGGAGAGCAGATGCGGCATCGTCTGGCAGTATCCGGCCGTCAGCTTTTCTATCTTCTCCGTAAATACGTCTTCCCGGATTCCGGGAAGAATGACAACGAATTCATCGCCGCCTGCGCGGTAGACATGCCTTCTTCCAAAATTTTCCCCAAGAAGATCCGCGGCGCTCTGCAATGCCTGATCGCCGGCTTCATGCCCCTGCTCATCGTTGATGATTTTAAGGCCATTGACATCTGCATACACAAGACCGATCGGAATGTTCTGCTCTGCCAGCGCATTCATCCTGGCAATCATCGCGTTGCGGTTGAAGACATTTGTCAGGGTATCCATGTGGCTGAGCCGGTTCAGATCCTCCATCAGCCGGTGATTGACGATCTTGGCACCGATAAAATACGAGATCGAATTCAGAACGAGCTGCGTATTGATCAGATCACTCTTCTCATAGTTGTCCGCGCCGAGATATCCAATGAGCTTTCCTCTGTTGTAAAACGGCGCAGCCGCAAGGCATCGGATTCCCTGACGCCTGAGGTTTTCATAGTCAATGGGATCATCCGCCCTGAGTTCCTCGATGTCCGCGATGATGACACTATCGCTTTTCTCCAGATATTTCTCCCATCCGCTCAGATATCCGTCATAGTCCAGATTCTGAAGAGTATCCATCTCCGGCTCCACGCCCGGAGCACACCATTCAAAGGTATTGCTTGCGGTAATTCCATCCGTCTCCAGAACATACAGCCGGTCCGGGTGAATGTACCGGCTCAGATCCTCCAGTGCGTGATTCATGCCTGCCTCAAAGTCTTCTTCATTGTTCAGAAGCTTGGAAATGCGCAGGATGATGCTGTCGGTTTTCGTCACCCTCCTGGTCTTTCGCACGCTCTCATCGACATCAGTGAAGATAAAGGCGACGGCATTCTCTGTCGTGGCGGGGCCCACGGTAAAGTCCAGCCAGCGACCTATCTCCTTAGAGTACACACAGGCATGAACCGGCAGTTTCTTCTCCCTTGCCTCCTGACAATACGGCATCCACGAGACTCCCTCAGGATAGATGTCCAGAAAGTTCCGGCCGATCAGGTTCTCCCTTTGAAAGCCTGCCATACGGCAGTAGGCATCATTGACATACAGATATCTCGTATTTACCACAGTGGCGGCGGTGTCATAGATCAGAGTGAATACCGCAAAGGGTACCGGTATGTCCTGATCAAGATCCAAAAGCGGGATATTCGTGGTTATGTTTTCTCTCATTTGCTGCGATCAGACACATGCTTCTCGATGTGCCTATACTCCTCCTGTATAGAACAACAGAAACCTGACATTTGCAATACGCATGGATGCATGGATGTAAGAACATATGGATACATGGATGCATGGATTCATGGATTCTTGGATTCTTGGATTCATGGATTCTTGGATTCATGCATGCATCCATACGTGCCGTGGTGTCAATTTCTGTTGGATATATTTATATATTAGCACAATACAGGAGTCTACAAACACTTTTTTCCAAAAATCAATCCCGTGATCAACCATCCTATTGGAGCCATGATGATCAATCCGGACATTTTGCTCCATGAGACATCTAATTAAAGACTAACCAAGGATTCGTACTGATTGTATGACGTGAATTTCAGGCAGGAAAGTTTATTATGAAGGAAATTTACGAGTATCTGAAGAACTGCGGCACTTTCTATCTGGCTACTGAGGAAGGTGATAAACCACAAATGCGTCCCTTTGGCGCTGTATGTGTGTTCGAGGGTAAGCTGTACATTGTAACCAACAACAAGAAGGAAGTCTATAAACAGATGAAGGCCAACCCCAATGTGGCAATCTCCGGCATGTATAAAGGCACGTGGATCCGTGTCAGCGGCCAGGTCGAGGAAGATACCCGGCGCGAGGCTCGTGTGGCTATGATGGACGCCAACAATGCTTCCCTCAGCAAGATGTATACCGTGGATGACAACCTGATGACCGTTTTCAGGTTCGTAAACGGTAAGGGTACGGTTTATTCCTTCACTAAAAATCCTGTAGAGTATTCACTGTAAGAAGAGCCAGCAAGGATGGGCGTCCTTGCCTCCGGCTATATCCTTCCCACTGCAGAGTGGGCTCCGGACGTTCACCGATTAGTAACGTGCGCCAACCGGGCCCACCAGATAAAGGGCAGCTCTCGAATGGAGAGCTGCCCTTTGTCTGTCATAGAGATTCAAAAAGCGGCCGAAGAATGCGCCTCTTTCCTTCGGTGCCTTTAGGCGTTTCCAAATGTTTAATAAGTAACGCTTATACATTCATCACTTATTTCAAGTCATCTCTAATGAAGTTTGTCCATGCGTGTTCTTCCTTTTCAGGCATGCCATACTCTGCCTTGCCAAGCGCTATACTCTTCATCAAAAATGTCATGTTCCTGGCAAGAACTCGCATATTGTAAAGTCCCTCCTTATCATAGGCAGCCTCACCCTTCTCCATGCCGTGTATACTGTTCCAGTATTCACTGGAAGCCACAGGCATACCCGATATAGTGAAGTACTTATTCAACTCATCAAACGTAGCAGATAGGCCTCCTCGTCTCGCCACAACGACCGAAGCACCTACCTTCATCGTCTTGTCAAAGTGTGTACTGTAGAAAAGTCTGTCTAAGAATGCTATCAAGGTTGCATTTGCAGACGCATAATACACCGGGCTTGCTACCACAAGCCCATCAGCCGCCTCGAACTTCGGTGCAGCCTGATTGACCACATCATCGAAGACGCACTTGCCCTTGGTTCCGCAGGAGTTGCAGGCTATACAGCCTCTAATATCCTGATTCCCGATGTTCAGGACTTCCACCTCCACACCTTCCTTCTCAAACACATTAACCATCTCGCCAAGAGCTATCGTTGTGTTGCCCTTAAGTCTGGGTGATGCATTTACAATTAGTACCTTCATCGTTGTTTTCCTCCTCAGCTTCATATTCTTTCCGAGTGATTGCACCAGCATCAAAAAGTCTTTTGTACTTAAAGAATTTCATCCGCAAAGAGTGAAATTGAATACGGGTGCATTAACATCTTTACTGATGGCAGCGCACACGACATTTTATTTACGCGAACAGTGAGCCGCAGCCGAATGCGAAGTATTCGTGTGCGGCGAGCGTCGCGATAGCGAGATAAAACTCGCGCAGCGTGTTTTATCTCGTTTTGCTTTTGCTTATTTTTTCATTAAGCTCGCTCCGGCATTCCACGCCTTTCCGACCTGTTCTCCGGAAACATAATAGCCGTGCTGGAATTGGTCAAAAATAAGTGCCTGTAGCTTAGACGGATCAACATTTCCATTCTCAGATAACACTCTTTCCTCGGCAGCCGTATTGATGATCTTTCCAACGATACAGTAGAAGCTCTCGGTTTCGCTCACCTCTGCCAGTTCACATTCCATAACAACGGGGAATTCATCAATAATGGGGGCATTAACGAATTTGCTCTTTACTGCTGTATAACCGGTGCGTTCAAACTTATCGTTCATTTTATTGCCTGTAGCAATTCCAAAGAAGTCAGCAACATCCATGTGCTCCTTATCGGCAAGTGCTACAGTGAAAGCCTTTGTCTTCAGAAGATTCTGCGTGGTCTTGTGCTCCTCATCAATAAACAGAGCAATTCTGTCCTCATTGCAGATCATACCCCATGCTGCGTTCATGACGTTCACTTTTCCATTCTCGTCGTATGCCGCTACCATCAAAACCGGCATCGGATACACTGCCTGTACTACACCAAGATTTTTCTTCATTATGATTGTCCACCTTTCATGTTATTGAATTAAGTTACCAAAGGCATACGCCTCTTGAAGTTCTTTTTTGCCATCTGTGTCACCAGGCTGGGTTACATATCCACAGAGAATTTTTCCGAGGCTCCTCCATCCGATATGCTTTTCAAGGTGATCATACCAATGCACGCTTTCCTCAAATCCAGCGCACCACCTGCATCGCCATAGCGCACCTCCTGCATCGTTCTTGACTTCTTCGGCAAGACAATGTATATAATACAAGTACATAAATTATTTTCAAGTACCTACATATAAGTAAGGTACTTACTTCGAGGTAAGCTTTTATGAAAAACGACATAGCAGATGCAGATTTTGAGACAACCGGGTACAGTTATACCCTTTCTCTTATAGCAGGAAAGTATAAGCCCATCATTCTTTACTGTTTGATGGAATATGAGCCAGTCCGCTTCAATGAAATGCAGCGATATTTGAAGAAGGTCGCTGATAAGACTTTAAGCCAGAATCTAAAGGAACTCGAAGCCGACGATCTCATCATCCGCAATGTCTATCCGCAGATTCCTCCCAAAGTCGAATACTCCTTGACAGAGCGCGGTCATTCCCTTGTAAAAGTGCTTGACAAGCTCTGTGACTGGGGAAATGAAAACCGAAAATAATTGAATATCCAATCTGCATGCCTGCGAGTATTCTTTGGAATGCCCGCAGGCTTTTTTTACGCGAACAGTGAGCCGCAGCCGAATGCGAAGTATTCGGCTGCGGCTCACTGTTCGCGTAAATAAAAACTGACGACGATATTCACGCTGCCGGATTCCACAAGCCCAATCTCGCTGATAGAGGATCCCGCCCGGAAAACTATTTCATCTTTTTTAAATTTGCGCTCTTTCGCGCCCAGGCAGCTAAGTAGTTCCGAAAGTTCGTTCTCGCTAATACCATGAAACAGCGGCGTGTTCGTCAGAAAAAAAGTATTCATAATAATCATCATTACGTTGTTGCAACAACATACGCGTTGTCTCGATTTTAGTATAATCAGAGCAGAAAATCAAGAACAGGGAGGATCAAACAATGAAGTATACTGTAAATGACGGATGCATCGGCTGCGGCCTGTGCGCTAGTACTTGCCCGGAAGTGTTCTCCATAGGCGACGAAGGCGTTGCCGTCGCCATCCAAACCGAAGTCCCGGAAGAAGCGCTTAAGTGCGCGGCGGAAGCCAAGGATGGTTGCCCCGTGGGTGCCATCGAAGAAGTATAAATCTGGTGGAGCATTACAACATTGCCCCCATCACCACGCCGGAAGAGGATCTGAAGACGATACTTGGATAAGATTTTTCACAATCTTTTCTCTTGGAAAGACTATAAAATTTCCGGGAAACACACATTTTTTGCCCTGCAAGCCACAAACTTGCAGGGCGTTTCTATGTACGCACCGCAGGGCTTGCTCCTGCGGTGCAGTTTTCGGATCCTGCGGCTGCCGATTCTTAATGCCTTATTCATATACGTTTACCTCCTGTCCTTGAGCATAAAAAATCAGCCTCTCACTGGATGTGAAAGACTGATATGTTTCATCAGCTATAAAGTTTTCAGTTCGACAAACCGGAATGCAGGAAATAGGCCACCGTCTCGACCTGCTCTCTTCTGCTCGATCGGTTTATGATCAAGGTCTCAACCCAGTATACCGTTAATTTGGTCGGTCACCGATCAAGTTGCTTTCTCCTGTACCTCTGATTTCGGCTGTTAGGTTTGTCGGGAATTGTCATTTCGATAACTCCTTGTGTTAATGCCGGATTCAGATCGCCATGCGATAGCACTTTGATCCTGCCGATCTGCTCGCTGGTATCTCCCACAAGATTGGTTATCTTATCCGTCATGTGAAATGGCGGTTTATACTCATTCATTAATTACACCTCTTCCATATCTGCCTGCTGCCAAATTCATCTTTCTTGAAATCTGAATTCAGGCAGGTGATCTCTATCGGTATGATCTTCAAAAGCCACATAGGCTCTTTAAGTTTCTTCAATGCTTGCAGCGGTATCTTTCTGAACTCCGCGACATTCTTATATTCATCAGAGAACGGCTCGACTAACTCCACTGTTCCTTCGATCTGCAGTGACCTAAGTCCGCCAAAGGAAGCACTCGTCTCGAAGACCGCTGCCGCAATATGCTTATTCTCCTTCAAGGCTTTGAACTTCAGCCCGCCTTCGGTGAAGATCCAAAGTGCTCCCGCATACCAACTGTACTCAAGCGGCGTGCAGCGAATAAAACCCTTCGTGGCAGTTGCCAGGGCAAGAACCTTATGGGATGATAAGAACTCGTCTATCCAGCTATACAGAGCATCATCATCCAGCTTCTTTTCGGTTTCATCTTTTCGAGTCCAGAAGGACTCAGCCTGTGCGTACTGTTCGTCAGTCATTTATTCTTCCTCTTTCCCTGATCGTTGTTCTGAGAAACATATTGATCGCCGCGGTCATGTTCAGATCCAGCTTGGAAAAAATCCTGTCGGCCTGGTCTTTTATTTACGCGAACAGTGAGCCGCAGCCGAATGCGAAGTATTCGTGTGCGGCGAGCGTCGCGATAGCGAGATAAAACTCGCGCAGCGTGTTTTATCTCGTTTCTTTCTCGGTTCTGATATTCAAATTCGCAGTCGGCATAATATTCATCTCTATTCTGTCTATATAATATGCGTTTACTCGTGTACTATCAATACGTTGTCATTATATATTGTGCAATTTCCCATAATACCACTTTTACAAGTTGTGATTGAATGCTACATTCTATAAGTTCCATTTCACAGGAAGCCATGACTGAAACTCGACAACCATCTCAAACCCGGGCTCCCGATTGATATCGGGGCATAATCCCGCATACGCAAAAATGTCTCTAAACCATGATGGCTTAGAAACATTTTTACTATTCATTCTTTAGTTCATTTTGAATATCCGTCATCACATCGGCAAGGGTAATCTTTCTCATTTCATCTTCCATGCACCGCTGGACTCTTTTCAATTTTGAATCCATCGCCTTATGAATATTTCTGCCTATCGGACATTCCGGATTCGGATTCTCATGAAAGTGAAACAGTCCTTCATCTTTTACGCTGTCTACAGCCTTGTAAACATCATAGAAGGTGATCTGATCAGGAGTTTTTGTTAAAGATATCCCGCTTTTGCCCTGACTGATGCTTATAAGTCCTTCTTCTTTGAGGTTTCCCATGACGTTTCTGACGATGACGGGATTTACACCTATGCTGCTCGCCAGAATATTGCTGGTCACTTTTTCATCTTCGCCCAGATAATCTATAACCGCAAGAAGATGGACTCCTATTGTGAACTTACTTGAGATTTGCATAGCATCGCCTCCATCTTGTAATATATAAAATTACAGGAGAAAAGTCAATGCAGGTAACAAGAATCGTTATTCACTTACAACGCTGATTCTTTCTTTTATGTGCGTGCCGGATTCGATCTCATCGACCATAGCAACCGCATAATCGGCATAGGAGATCACGCTTTCGCCCTTGCTGTTGAGAACCAGTTCCTCACCGCCCAGAATGTACTTTCCGGTTCTTTCGCCATCAGCCTGAAAATCTCCGGCAGGACTCACATAAGTCCAGTTCACATCTTCAAACTTACGAAGCTCCTCAAGTGCTTTTCCATGACCATTTACAACGGGCATAGCTGCTTCTGGGAATGGTGTCACATCAACAACTGTCTTGGTATGCTCAGGATTAACATAAAGGCTTCCTGCTCCACCTACAACCAGCAGGCGTGCATCGCTGCCGGAAAGCACTTTAGCCATATGAACGGTAGCCTCCGGGATGAGGTGAATGGCGTCGGGCGTCCAGTTGCCAAAAGCATCCACAACAACTTCAAACCCTTTTAGATCTTCGCTGGTAAGATCAAAAAGATCCTTTGTAATGTTCTTGGGCGCTACAGTCTTATTTTCTCCCCTTACGATAGCTGTAACATCCATACCACGACGCACAGCTTCTTCGACAATCAGCTTACCGGCTTTTCCGTTTGCTGCTACAACTGCAATCTTCATAATAGAATCCTCCTTAAATTTGATTCTAACATGTAACATCTGTAATTACATGTTTATCATAGCAGCACGGGCTCAACATGTCAATAGTTATGTTACATGTTTTTGCGGATTTTTTCGCTGCATAAGAGACTTGTCCACGTGTTTTTTCTGCCTATTAAAAAGCAGCCCTCGAATGGAGAGCTGCCTTTTGTCAGTCATAGAGATTCATTTTATTTAAGACCTTAAGCTGATCACGCTTTGCATAAATCACATTCAGGACATAGACCCTTCCGGATACTTCATCCGGGCGATAGTAGATGTAGAAGTTCTTCGCGCTGATCTTAAGCACGCCTCTGGAGTGCCACGGCTCACGTTCCTCCGGCGCAATGCTGTGTGCCGCATGATCCTTCCACAGCACCCGCAAATCACCCTGCCTACAAATGACCACCTCCCTCCGGACATGAAAAGAGAGCCGCTGTTACACGACTCTCGGATATTTATAGTGCTTGTATTTACTTATCTGTCAGCGGCAATTTCCTCTTTGTAAATTTTATGCGCATATATCAATGTTGCAATCGTAATTATTATTCCAACCACAAGTGTAGCCATCACTGCAGCAAATGAGCTTCTCATAATAATAGCCGCTACTATTGCAAACACTCCTTCAAACATCAATGTTACGGCTCCAAAGAAATTCGTTTTTCTCCACGTGTTGTCATTATACATGCTCCAGCTCACTCTCACCCCAACCGTACCATTAATGCGTGTTTTTGTCATGAAATTGCCTAGTATAAGAAATCCCAAGCCCATTAAAATGCATGCAACTCTTCCAATATCAACATATTGCTTTTCAGCACCTGACACAGCCTCAGTATATGAACCATATAAAATAAAGCCCTGCATCACTGTAAACATTACAGACATACACAAACCAACAATACTAAGCACTTTTGCGTTTGATTTTGCACCAGCAATTTCTTTTTCATCCTGGGACTTGCCAGCTTTATTCTCATAATATCTCGTAAACAAGGTCCAGAATAATGACATTGCCAGAATAATGACCGGGAATAACAAGTTCTCATACTTCGAGCCCCAGCGATCTATATTTCCTGCCATGTCATAATGCATCGGAACATTATCCGGCATAAACTGTAAAACGATTGCCGTACCAGCTAAAGAAACAAACGAAATAATCCACATGATCTTTTTCATCACTTACCACCTCCGAATTGTCCTATCCACAGGATCAACTCATCAAAAACGGATGTATTGATCTCGTAGTAGATAAAGTTCTTCTGCTTATATTCCATGATCAGGTCAGCACCTTTAAGCAGTTTCAGGTGATAAGACAATGCCGCTGGCGTTATTCCAAGCTGTTCTGCGATTTCTCCGGCATTCATCCGACCATTTTTCAGCATTACGAGTATGTCTCTGCGTTGCTTGTCAGCTAACACTTTGAAAATATTAGTATCGCTCATAACTCACGCTCACTCAAAATCTATTTCAAAATATTTTTAAATTTCATGGTCAGTATAAATCCGGAACCATATTTCTGTCAACAGCTATTTCAAAATATTTTTAAAAAGAAAAGAGCCATATTTGCTATGACTCTCTTCCAAACTTCTCAATTCCTCAATTATCCTTCCCAGAACAACTCATCCAATGGTTTGTCCAAAGCTTTACATATCGCGATGCACAAATTTATTGTTGGTTCTCTTAAATACTTTCTTCAGTTCATCAATATTAATCTCGCATACAATCGCATCATTGGGTTCTTTAGTGCCTTGTAAAGAGCTCTTGCAGGTGTGCTTCCGGGAAAAAGTGCGGCTGAGAACAGGACGTTGCTGTCAATAAATACCTTCATCCTCAATCCTCATCTCTGATAGATTTCATCAGATCGTTAACGTCCTGCTCCGATTCAAGCCCCAGCTTTTCTGCTTCACCTTTAAGCTGATCCTGCAAGTGTTTTCCCAATGCCCGCAGGCACGATAACGATTCGTGATTCAGTATATAATCTCAATTGCTTCCGCACTTTCCACATCTGCTGCATCCATTGCAGATAAGCCTCATTCTGCAATTCGTGCAACGCTCTCCAAAATACGGTTTGTACAGTCCTTCCTCCTCAAGCGGATATCCCCATTCATCGGTAAGGTGCCATTCCATCCGCCTTCCTTCAAAGCTGAGACCTGATTTGTACGCCTGCCCGGCATCAAAAAAAGGAACCGGTCTCCCGATTCCTCTTAGGTTGATATTTCCCTGTCATTTATTACTCTACATATTTTCCATTTCTAACAACATCAGCAAGGGCTAAGAAACTTTCTGATTTCATGATAGCAAGACCTTGTCTTTCATCACCAAGTACCACAAGCTGATCTCCGGGTGAAATCTCAAATATCTTTCTTGCCTTGGCAGGGATTACAATCTGACCTTTATCACCTACAGTTACCATTCCGAAAAGATGTTTCCCTTTTGGCGGAAGTGCCATACCCATGCTGTCCTCCGATTCATAATTAGCAAGATCATCAAGCGACACTTCAAATATTTCCGCAAGAATTTTACACTTATACAAGTCAGGAACAGTTTCTCCGGTTTCCCACTTTGCTACAGATTGGCGAGAAACACCGATTTTCTCAGCAATATCTTCCTGTGTCATTTTTTTCATTTTTCTAAGAGTTACCAGATTGTCATGAAACATCGTTTTTTCTCTCTTTCTTAATTCCGAGTACCGCCCATCTGAAGAAAGGAATCCTTGATATCACGGCATTCAAAGCATATGCTGCCACAAATCCGGCAATCAGACTGATGGTATAAACCATTGTTGCCGGAATCTTCCCGGGTTTTCCCAGAAGCAAAGCAACTGTTGATATCCCAAGATAATGGAATACATATAGCCCGAAATTATTTTTTCTCATCCATGCCGTAAAAGCATTTTGCTTATCAGCATACTTTGATGCACCGCTAAGAATCGCCATGCTCATAAGCCATCCAAATCCTGTAAATAGCACTGATTTGTTAATAGGAGCATCCGCATAGTTTTTACCAAAGTACACGGCACAAAATGAAATTCCCACACCTGCGGCAAGTACAAACAGCAATACGAAATACTTCTTCAGCATCTCGATTACTTCATCATGTGAGAACACAAAATAACCAAGCATATATGCAACACCGTAATATCCGAACCTATATACCACAACAACCGGAGTATTAAAAATCTGCGCCGCTCCCCATATTACTATAGCCATTAAAAGTATTGCTATGATGTTAGCCTTTCCTCCCAGTTCCCACAGTCTATCCTTCTCGATTTTTCTAACGAGCAAAAGCACCATCGAAAACAGCCATAACAGCTGTATGTACCAAAGAACTCCGGTTCCGCTTAACGCCATGATAAAATACTTGATTACACCAGGTACTTCCTGCATAGAATCGAAAGCGTCGCTAATTGACATACTGACAAATCCCTGGATGAACTGAAATACAAATAATCCTATAGTAGAAGGAATCAACAGTTTTCTTGTCCTGCTTTTTGCAAATTCCTTTGCGGTATGATTATCCAAATAATATCTGGAGCATATTCCTGATATAAGGAACAGCAGAAGCATAAACCACGGATAAACTGCATACAGGAAAATGTCATAATATTGCACATCAAGAGCAGTAATCTTTCCTAAGCCACCAAGAATATCTTCGCCATTATACATGTAAAGCACATGATAAATGACAACCAGAACTACGGTTACCCATCTGATATTGTCTAAGTAGTATCTTCTCATAAATACCTCACTTTTGCAATTATTTTTAACATTATCGTAATTGTAAGGCAAAGAAATGTTCCACCAACCAAACCGAACATTTACATAGGTGAAATGTTAAATTTGGTTGCGAATCTAAAACTCCTTCAACACAAAACTCACTTTTAACCCCTCTCAGAGAAAAAGCAAAAAAATAAGACCCAGAAGATTTAACTCTTCTGAGCCTTATGCTCTGATTTTATAAACCGGATTCAATTATTATGGATCATGATGCTTTATTAAGCATATCATGGATATATGTCCGAAGACTGTCCTCCGTGTCTATGCCGTATTTCTGGTTTATAAGGATATAATACTTCATGATCCGTTCTTTCGGCAGAAGCTCACTGGAAGGAATGCTGTCTCCATATCCTTTTCTCGCTTCCATATCCCATCACTTCCTGATAAACTGGTCTTCTGTGTCCGGAGCCTCGGCGTCGATATAGCGTTCTGTTCTCATATGCAGGTCATATTTCTCCCGAAGTGCCGCTATCTTTCCCATCATCGGTGAAGCATGATGCAAATCGATCGCTGCCTGATCCTCCCAACTGTCGATCAGCAAAACTGTTTCCGGATCATTCATTGGCAGGAAGTACTCATATCGAAGATTTCCGGCCTCTGCGCGGATCGCTGCAGCAGTCCCGGAGGATTCCATCTCCTCCGCAAATTTACGTGCACTTCTGCCTTTTCCTGTATAGTACAGATTAACTGTGATAGCCATGATCAGTCCCCTTCCTCATCTGTTCTCCGTATTCCGATCCTCTCAAGCAGTTCTCGGTTGCGCTCCAGCATGTTCCAGATACCGTCCTCCGAGAGTACACCTCTCTTCAGCTTGTCCGGGAACTGCCCCGCTTCATCCGCCGCGAAGTCCGCTTTCCACTGCGGGCTCGTATAATAAGCTTCCAGCTTCTGTATCTCCGCCTGGAATGCTTCATATTCCTCGATCTTCTTTTCCAGGGCATCCATCTTCTGAATGGCATTATCCAAGATGTTTTCCATCCGGTAGACGTGCTGAGGCACGTTTTCGCCGACAAGGCGGTTCCGAAAGTGGCTTTTTTTCGCGTGATAACGGTTTACAATCTCATAATCCGGTATCCAGATCTGTGCCTCTTCGATCTGATCAAACACGAGCTGCAGAGCATCCTCCTCTGAAAGTCCTTCTTTTACCTGCTTCTTGTAGGCCTGAAACATCCACTCCGCAATTTTTTCTCTCTGCTTCTGCTTAAGCTGGCCGAAACTCTTATTCATTTGAAGCAGACGTCCGTCCACCATCTTATGCTTACTCATAACGCCATAATCTCCAGCGGCTTACCACTTCCCGGTACAAATCATCGGCCCAGAAGTCATAGAGATTCCTGTATCCCGCGACTCTTGCCTTAGCCTGCATTTCAAGCCGATACGAGACCACGCCGTCCATTGGTTTTACTACTCCGTAAAAACCCGAAAGTATTCGCAGATGCTCCTGTACATAATCAAACTGACCGTCCTCAAAGACGGCCGGAGCCATGTAGGTATACTGGATTCCATCATAGGCGATCAAGGCCGGCGTCAGGTTTCTGTGCAGATCTATATCGACCCGCATCTGTTTTGCTGGGGAGATAATTATCCTCATGCCAGTTCTTCTAGCATCTGTGCCGGGTTATCTCTGCCGCCTTTACTTTGTCGAAGGCCTTCATGACAATACCGTTCTCATCAATCAGATTTCAACATTATAACATTTCGATTAAAATGATTCCACTCTGCCACTCAACACAAAAACACCCCGCCGGAGCGGAGTATCTGTCGCCTGATTTATGTTCAGTTATACCTCTATCTCGGTACCGTCCCGAAAGGTGAAAATCATCTCCTTCCGGCGGCCTACTGTGACGAAATCCACCATGCAGGCCCACAGCCACGGATCAAATTCCTCAATCACACCGTTCTGTTCTTTCAGCTTCCCGATGAAATCCTCGATCCGTTCTGACCTTGCGTTCTTTTCCGATATCTGGCGGTTTGCTTCATCAAACTGCTTTCGTGCCTTGTCGTACCGTTCCACCAAGCTGTCGTAACGGCTCTATCTGCCTATCTTCCTAAAGACCTGCCAGTGTTTTCGATGCCCCCGCAGTCCTTGTTACGGCAAAATCCTCTGTGATGATGATCCCATATCCGCCCTTTGCCTTGTGTTCATGATAAACCATGAATTATTCAGTCGGCGTTCCGTCTTCGTTACAGTAATTCGTGACCATAGCGGAGACCACCAGGCGGTTTATAAACTCCGTCTTGCTGATCGTGATTGGTTCAAATATTTTCGTCAGTTTCATAATGCCCTCCTTCAAATAGCTTGTCAACTACCCTCGACCTAAAGGTCATGGGCTTGTAACTGCCCAGTCGTACTAACGACTTACGTCTCCGACCTTTAACCCCAATAGATACTGCTATCTAAAGTGGCGTTACATCATGGGGTGGTTGACAGCACCCCTTGCAGCAAAGTTTACTCTGCTGCAACTGTATCAGGTACTTGACTATCAGCAAGATAGTTTATTCCCATACGATACAGATTCATAGCTCCAATACGGTCATCATTTGATTGATAGCCGCAGTTCTTGCAAGCAAACAAATGTATCT
>NZ_JBQKFT010000019.1:0-52628 GCF_052119185.1 Bilifractor sp. LCP19S3_H10 | reverse complement strand
TCCCAGTATTTGAAAGTAGCTGAAAACTTATGAACCGCCGTGTACCGAACGGTACGCACGGTGGTGTGAGAGGACGAAAGTCTCCACTGGAGACTTTCTCCTACTCGATAATGCTGTGTGAAAAGTCTTCAACCGATTTGCCGGCATGGAGCTATGTACATATCGATACATTTCTTTTACATCACAAAGACCGGTCACATCATTTTTTTTGCAAAATCCACATAATGCTGTGCGCTGATACGATTTCCCTCGATTTCCTCATCCGTCAGCATGCGGATTACTCTCGCCGGACTTCCGAATGCAAGCGAATTATCCGGTATCACACATCCCTGCGTTACAAGAGCCCCGGCGCCAATGATACAGTTACTTCCGATCACTGCTCTGTTCAGAATAATTGCTCCCATTCCGATCAGTGTATTGTCACGGACCGTGCACCCGTGCACGATCGCAGAATGTCCGATCGTAACATTATCTCCGATTTCAACCGGGCACTCCGGATCACCGTGAATAACTACATTGTCCTGCACATTTGTTCTCTCACCAATCTTAATCTGGGAAGGGACGCCGCGAATCACTGCATTATACCATACTCCCGAGTCTTTCCCGATCTCAACTTCGCCGACAATACGGCTGCCGTCCGCCTGAAAAACGGATTCGTCTATTTTTCTCATTCCCATCCTTCTTTCCCTAATAAAAATCATTTATCTGTCCTATGAAGGCGTCTTCCAGAGAGCCTCCTGTCTCATAGTATCACAGGGACGCAGGGACCGGAATACCACTTTCTGCTTTTTTGAATCTGTTCATTTTTATTTCGAATCCGTCTATTTATCTTTTGAATTTAAATCAGGTTCTTTCGAATTCAAACATAAAAACTCCAGGCCTCTTGTAACAACAGCGATACAATCTATACTGGACAGGAGCAAAGCAAAATATAATCGGAGCTACCGCTGAACAAGGCAGAACAAGCACTGCGATACCACTGCGCAAATCGAGATACGAGCTGTGGTCCTGCCCACCCGTTCTCATATTGATCGGCCTTCGCCACACACATTAAAAGCAGCAGGGTAACCCGAAACACAAGAAAGGCAGATTCAGATGGCAGCATCAAAATTATTAATCGGAATCATTTCAGGAACCATCATCGCAGGCAGCGCAGCTGCAGCATTTCAGGCACAAGCCCCGGCAAGAGCATCCGCTGCTCAGGCCATACAGGAGACATCTTCTCCAGAAACAATGGCAACTGCATCTTCCGCTGACCGCACCAGTTCTGACATGAAGACTGCCAAAACCATTACCTCTGCCGCAACCGGATCACAAACCAGTTATTCTTCAGAAGCAGAAGAACCCGTTTACCTGAACGGATGGTCCGATGGAAAATATTTTATTGAGAATATACCCGTCTCGAATTCCTGGGAAGTCATCGATGGTCACACCTACCGTTTTGACGCAGCAGGAAATGAGGTGACCGGATGGTATTCCGAAAACGGCAGTACCTATTACCTTGGCTCGGACGGTACTCTTACAACCGGAAATGCTTCCATTGACGGTGAAAATTATTATTTTAATGAAGACGGCGTAATGCAGACCGGATGGATTGACGGAAATTATTACAACGCGGATGAAATCGAGTATTCTTTCAATGGCACAACAGGGAATGTCGGACGTCTGTTCATCCCATCGGCAGGCGTCAATGTCGCGTTGAATTATGTCGATGACAATACCGGAGACGAGGCAGCCCAGGCCATCTGTGACGCAGAAGACAGTGCAGCATACATGGTCTTCTCCAATTCTGATGAAGTATGGATTGGCGATCACAATTTTCAGGGGTTTGACGCCATCAAATCCGTGGCGCCGGGAACGGAAGCTTATATCAAGAACACCGATGGGACAATCACCACCTATATCTGCACAGAAACAGATCAGGCGACAAATACAGGCTATGATCTCGTTACCGCCGACGGCAGAAGCGCAAGCAATATCAATGCAGGAGGTATCATCATGTACACCTGTAACGATGACTGGACATCTGTCACGGCAACCTTCTGGCAGCCGGAATAACTATTTGAATTTGTTTTTCAACATGCACAGGCATGAACAGCGGCTGCATATCACTGATATGCAGCCGCTGTGCGTATTTCCCCGGGGGTTTTTCCTGTATTATTCTTAAAAAAAACACTGAAGCTGCTGGAATTGCGAAAACCGACTTCTTTTGCAATGGCAAAGAGCGGAAGATCGGTCTCTCTCAGCAGATGAATGGCTTTTTCAATTCGAACCCTGTCACGGTAATCCTTAACTGTGATACCGGTGTAATAGTGGAAGAGATTCTGCAATTTGCCGGCACTCATCGCGAATTGCTGTGCCAGTTCCCGGATATTGGAACTATCATCAGGGTTTTCCTCAAGGTACCTGATAAAGCGGTCCACAACTTCGCGATCATATTTCGGGATCGAACGGATAACCATTTTTTCGCCGACGCTTTCATCCTCAGATGAACCGCTCAGAACTCTGGCAAGAAACTCCATCACGTTTCCCTGAATAAAAAGCTCACGAAGGAGTTCATCTTTAATGGTCCTGCCGCATCCGGACAGATTACGACTGATCCCGGAAAGGTCCGAATTTTTTTCCATCATTTCCGCGTCAGCATCTATCATAAATACCTTTCCCGAGCGGTAATGAATCTGAATCATACCGCGATGTTCTCCACGCAGAACCTTATATCTGATGATACTGAATTCACTGTCAGTATGGTTTTCCGATACCCAAAACAGGTATTTATTCTTTATCAGCAGATCAATTGCTTCATCTAAATCCATTGAATCCTCCGATACCTGCTCAGATTGCCCGACCTGACTGTTTTCACACGGCCGTGCGGGTTCATAGCACACGGATCTTATCATCGTTTCCGCTTTCAACCGTTCGAACATACTGAAGAGAGGCTTGTCGTCTGAAATTTATAACCTGATTGTTTTTCTTTTTTATTATACCCGATAATATCAGAAAAGAGAACCATGCCGAGGCTGCCTTTACGATACATTTTCAGCCTTCAGGGGACAATAACTTTCTGAGAATAGTTCGAAGTGTCTCCTGTTCCTCGTCAGTCAGCACATCAAACGGAGAATTCTCTTCTTTCTGCAGCCGTACCTTCGTCTCCGCTGCTCCTTTTTGGGTAAGACTGATAATGACAGCACGTTTATCCAACCTGCTTTTTTTTCTGACAATCAAATCATTCTTCTCAAGTTTCGACAGAAGCTCTGAAACCGATCCAGGCTGAACCCGAAGCTCTTCCTGAATATCTTTCTGAAAAGCACTGCCATTCTCCATGAGATATGTCAGAATCTGCTCCCGCGAACCGCTTCGCTGTTCCTTGTGGTGAAGCATATGCGCGCAGCTTCGAAAGAGAAGATCAAGATCCTCACAGTTCTCGAAATCATAATTCTCGTGACGGGAATGTCTGTGATAATTCTTGTGACCATCTCTGCCATCTGACCCTTCGTGGTCAAAATGACCGGAGCGATCAAGATGGCTGAAATGGCCGGGATGACCGGTACGGCCAGAAGAATCGAAATGGCGGGACTGACCGGGATGACCGGTACGGGCGGAATGCACAGATTGGCTCGGGCGACCGGAAAATCCGGTCTCGTCCCCACTCACTGTTATTCCGCGCTCCCGGGCGAGTGCCGCTCCCTTCCCACAGGACGGATTCTTTAGAGAACAGTGTTTTCCGCATCCGCTGCAAACATTAGCATCCGGGATGGTATCTGCCACATCTTGGTTTCTTAATATTGTATTTGTATCTGCATTAATCTGATTATTCATATTATATTCCCTCTTTCAGGATCGCGAGAGTGCGAAGCACGGAGCAATCCGTAGCTTATACACTATGTGGTGCCCCACTTGGAGGACACATTGTTTTGGTTTCTTTTAATTAGGTGCCTAAATAATATCTGATATTCGACGAACTGTCAAGGTGCATAACCAATTTCATAAATTGTTCACAACGAGATAAAACACGCTGTGCGAGTTTTATCTCGCTATCGCGACGCTCGCCGCACACGAATACTTCGCATTCGGCTGCGGCTCACTGTTCGCGTAAATGAAACCTGGCATGGTGAGCTGCCTGGCAGCTTCTTGCCAAGTAGTTCACCATATCAACGATCAGACCGGCTATTCACCGAAACATCGATGACGATATATGAAAAAAGAAAACAGGATCATATTTCAGATTTTTTAGATTTGTGGTAATCTTGAACAAGAGACGAGTCGAGACAGCAGAAGAGCACCGGAATTGAGGGAGCAATATATATGGCGGTTTGTGTATATAATTACGGCGATGAAACAACAGACGGAGATCTGATTCGACGGATCTGCGGCGGAATCTATGACTCCTATGATCTTTACCGGGACTCCGAAAGAGATAATCTGGCTTACCGGATGATGAAGCAGAATCTTTCCGCAGAAAAGGGACTGGTGATCACCTCAACCGTCAGCAATTTCGGAAGGAACAAAGCAGAGATTCTGAAAGAACTGAAATGGATGCTGCGTCATCACGTCACGCTCGCCATTGCCCGATATCCCGTCACCTGTCAGATCGACAGCATGACAAACACAATCGCATTGAAGACGCTGATCAATGTCTTTGAAGATCTGATGAATGATCCTGCATTCGAGATTCGATCCGGTTCCAACGCTAAGGGAGGGAGAAAAAAGATCAGCTTCCCTGAAAACTGGTATGAACTATACCCGAAGTGGACAGCGAAAAGGATCACTGCCGTCGAATTCATGAAAGAAGCAGGGGTACGCAAAGGTACATTTTATCATCTGGTGAAAGAGTATCAGACTCTGCTGTCTGCGTCTATGCAGACGATTCGTTTATGAATCGGGGCTTTCAGAAATCCGCTTTTTCATTGTGCACACGACCCGTATCCGATGCGCCTTCGGACGCGAAATACTCCTTCAGATACTTGATACGCTTTCGGACGCGGTGATCTTCGATGACGAAACATCTGAGCCCGGAAGTTCGCCCCGCTTCCATAACACAATAACAGACGAAGCCCCTGAAACCATGAAATGAACAAAGGTCTCAGGGGCTTTCAAAAGCAAGTGACGGGAATCGAACCCGCCTCCCCAGCTTGGGAAGCTGGTGTTCTACCGATGAACTACACCTGCATCAACTACAACGTCTACTATAACACAACCCGATGTCAAAATCAATGTTGTTTTTTGACCGGTGATTTTACCGTTTCGCCCTTACTTGATCTTTCCGGTGCTTTTACCGTTTCGCCCTTACCGTTGATCTTATACGTAGGGTTATACATTGAATTAATAAATGAAATAACGTATAATAAGCCCATTCTGATACATTTCTAATATGTGAGGTTATAAAAATGTGGTTAGCAGATAACTGGAACGATTATGAAGTACTGGATACCTCATCCGGTGAAAAACTGGAACGATGGGGTGATTATCTTCTGATCCGTCCGGATCCCCAGGTCATCTGGAATACAGAAAAAAAGGCGCGCGGCTGGAGAAAGTGCAACGGACATTATCATAGAAGCACCCGGGGCGGTGGCGAATGGGAGTTCTTCGATCTTCCGAAACAATGGCAGATCCACTATCGCAGTCTCACCTTTAATCTCAAGCCGTTCAGTTTTAAGCATACAGGACTGTTTCCGGAGCAGGCAGTTAACTGGGATTGGTGCTCGGCAAAGATAAGAGATGAAATAAAACGGCGCGAAAATTCCGGTGACCTGGATCCTGAGACCGGGATGACAAGACCGGTCCGTATCCTGAATCTCTTTGCCTATACCGGAGGCGCAACACTTTCGGCAGCGGCAGCCGGTGCGCAGGTCACACACGTTGACGCTTCCAAAGGAATGGTGACATGGGCAAGGGAAAACGCGGAATCATCCGGTCTGTCAGGCCGCCCGATCCGCTGGCTCGTGGATGATTGTACGAAGTTCATCGAACGGGAGATCCGGAGAGGCCATCATTATGACGGGATCATTATGGATCCCCCCTCGTACGGAAGAGGCCCGAAAGGAGAGATCTGGAAGATGGAGGAAAATATCTATCCATTTCTTGAGCTCTGCGCAAAGCTCCTGAGCGACGATGCAATTTTCTGTCTGATCAATTCCTATACAACCGGCCTGGCGCCCTCCGTACTCACCTATATGCTTTCTGTCGCACTGGCAGACCGCGGGGGAAAGATTGAATCTTCGGAAATCGGACTTCCGGTCACCTCCACCGGCCTCGTGCTTCCGTGCGGGTCAACAGGGCGCTGGATGCGAACAGGCGGACCTGACGGAATGTAATAATTTCAGAAAACCCAACACGGGACTTATAAAAAGCAGCAGGGAGATCATTCCACAAGGGATTCTTTAGAGAAGAATTACCGAAAGGTCAGCGAATAAAGAATTTTATAAAAGAAAAACTGCAGAAAGGATTTTAGATATATGAAGAAACTTTCCAAGAATCTGGTAAGTATGCTGTTTCTTCTGGTACTTCTGATTCTTATTCTGATTGGTATTTATGCCTTTGGCATCTACCATTTCAAGACACACTTTTACAACAATTCAACCATAAACGGCATCAATGTCGGCGAGATGACCGCTGACCAGGCGCGGTATGCCATCCAGAATCAGATGCGCAAGTACACGCTTACCTGTAAAGAGCGGAACAATGTCACAGACAAGATCACCGGAGATCAGATCTACCTGACGTATCAGGACGATGGCACCGTCGATAAACTCCTGGATGATCAGGATTCCAGATTCTGGATTTTCCACATCACTCTCGGAAAAAAATACCACATTCCTCTTGGGTACACCTATGATTCCAGTTCTATCGAAGATGTAATGAATAAGATGAACGCCTTCTCCGCTCCCGATATTCAGGCGCCGGAAAATGCGAAAATTGTCGATAATGGCAGTGACTTTACCGTTTCCGAAAGCGTTCAGGGCAACACTCTGAATTACGAAAAGACAAAGGCAGCCATCATCAACGCAATTGAAAATCACAAAACGGAAATTAATTTTGAGGATCTTGACCTCTATGAGAAGCCAACCGAAAATGAGAGCTCTTCGGATATCCAGGAGAAGGCAGCCGACATCAATAAGCTGCTGAATATCAATATCACCTATAACCTGGCAGATAAGGAATTTACCATTAACAGTTCCAACATCCGTGATTTTCTGGTCGAGGATGACAAGGAGGGATATACCCTCAGCAAGGACAAGCTTGCCGAATGGGTAAAAAACATGGCCTATGAGACCGATACCTACGGCCTCTCCCGCAAATTCCGCACAACGAGCGGCAAGGAGATTCAGCTCGAGGGCGGCGGGGACTACGGCTGGTGTATTTATCAGGAAGAAACCACCAACGATTTATATAACGCCATCCTGAACGGTGACAGTGGGCAGCGTGATCCCATCTATCTGTACAGCGCCCTCGACCGCGGTGCCAATGATATCGGAGGCACCTATGTGGAAATCTGCATCACCAAACAGGAGATGTGGTGCTATAAGGACGGCACGCTGATCGTAGACACACCGGTGATCACTGGAAACCATTCGCTGGGCCAGGATACTCCGTCTGGAAGTGTATATGCCATCGATGGAAAAGAGAGCAACACCACCTTCCCGGAGGCTCACAACGTAAAGATCAGCTACTGGCTCCCCTTTGTCGACTCCTGCGGAATTCACGATGCCTACTGGAGAACGGAAGCCCAGTTTGAGAACAAGAATACCTATCTGACCAACGGATCTAACGGCTGCATCAACACACCAAAGGATGCCGCGGCAAAGATCTTCGATGTGATGGATGTCGGATATCCCGTTGTCGTATACTATTCGGAGGACCAGCCGGTAGGCCCGCAGCCCACCAGTGCCGATGCATCTGCAAACGTCGCGCTTTCGAATCAGTAACCGAAACGCCCAGGATATCCCGCAATGACCGCACAGACCACTTTTTGCATGGAAAGCCTCAATCGGTCTCTGATTTCGGGATGTCAATCGGTCTCTGATTTCGGGATTGCAAATTTCCCGGATACTGCTACAATGAACCTGTTGGTCTGACCAGCGCATGTGTCCTGTCCACGCAAAAAGTTCCGCATGACATCCGTGCTCGATATGTGAATAACATCCGCGTTCGGCGGATGACCTTTTCAGGTTGCAGCGGGGCAGAAAAACAGATCTTACTGATCTTACTATAGAAGGCATAATACAAGTCTTACATCATTAAGGAAAAAGGAAGTCAAATATGAAAATTGTAGTGCTCGCAGCAGGAACAAGTACCGAAAGAGAAGTTTCCATCGTATCGGGAACTGGAATCTGCAAGGCTTTACGAAGGCTTGGCCACAAGTCCATCCTTCTGGATGTTTTTTTCGGCTGGAAGGAGGCAGACCCGGCTACAGCCTTCGATGGTGAATATGACACGGACGCAGCCGCAGAATACATCAAAGGCTTCAATCCGCAGCTGGAAGAAGCCAGAAAGAGCCGCCGGAGCTTTTTCGGCCCCAATGTAATTGCCCTTTGTGAAGAAGCTGATATTGTTTTCCTTGCGCTTCACGGATCAAACGGCGAAGACGGAAGAGTGCAGGCAGCATTTGACCTGCTCGGTATCAGATACACAGGCACTGATTATATCAGCAGCGCAATCGCAATGGACAAATCCAGAACCAAGCAGGTATTTCAGGCCTCCGGTGTAAATACACCGTCAGGCATCACGATATATCGCGGAGATTCCCGCAGAAGCGCATCGGAGTTCGGCATGGAACTCCCTGTCATTGTCAAGCCCTGCTGCGGAGGTTCTTCAGTGGGGATCACAATCTGCCGCACGGAAGAGGATGTACGCAATGGGATTGATCTTGCTTTCAGCCTTGAAAGCTCTGCTGTCATCGAAGAGTTCATTGAGGGCGGTGAATTCACCTGCTGTGTCATCGACGGCAAAGCCTATCCGGTAGTTATGATTACTCCGAAAACCGGTTACTATGACTTCCGGAATAAATATACCGCAGGAGCGACCGAGGAGCTCTGTCCCGCGCCCATCTCAGATGATCTCACAAAAAAGATACAGGACGAAGCATTAAAGGCAGCAGACGCCATAGGCCTGATCGGCTACGGCCGCATGGACTTCCTCGTGCGAAAATCAGATCAGAAGGTGTTCTGTCTGGAAGTTAACACACTTCCCGGCATGACGCCAACCAGTCTCGTACCACAGGAGGCAGCGGCTGTCGGAATCGATTTTGATCATCTCTGTCAGAAACTGATCGACGTATCTCTGAAAAGATATGAGCAATAACCACTCCAACCCCGCAGGCGGGGCGTACACTAATATTAAATCCGGATTGTCCCTGTGCGGCAGACTTCCTCAATCCGGAAGCTGTTCGGAGGCGCACTCATGAAAAATCTTACTCTGTCCAATATTGCACTGGTAACAGACGGAAAATACGACGGACCCGAGGATAAAAGAGAATTTACCGTGACCGATATTGTCACAGACAGCAGAAAGGTTACAAAGGGTTGCCTTTTTGTTGCGATCCGCGGCGAACGGACAGACGGTCACCGGTTTATCCGCCAGGTTATCGAAGCAGGCGCCGCAGCGGTCCTCACCGAGAAGGATCCGGAAACGCTCCGTAAGGAATATGAAATTCCTGAAAACCTGGAGATCACATCTGTCACAGTTTCTTCCACGCTGCAGGCTGTAAAGGACATCGCGGAATTTTATCTCAGACAGCTCAATAAGCCGATTGTCGGCATCGTCGGAAGCGTCGGGAAGACAAGTACCAAGGAGATGACAGCAGCTGTACTCAGCCAGAAATACCGCGTACTGAAAACAGAGGGAAACTTCAATAATGAGCTGGGCGTCCCCATGACCGTTTTCCGGATGAGAGAAGAGGACGAAATCGGCGTCATCGAAATGGGCATCAATCATTTCGGTGAGATGCACCGACTTGCATCCATCGTCCATCCCGATACCGTAATCATGACAAATATCGGAACGGCGCACCTGGAGTTTTTGAAGAGCCGCGACGGTATCCTGAAGGCGAAGTCAGAGGTCTTTGATTTCTTCAACTCTGACGGCCACATCATCCTCAACGGCGATGATGACAAGCTTTCAACCATTGAAGAAAAATCCGGTGTCAGACCGGTCCGTTTTGGTCTTTCGAAGGAAGGTTATTCACATCCGAACGATTTTTATGCCGATGAGATTGACCCACAGGGGCTTGACGGCACCAAATGCCGGATTATAACTCCTGCCGGAAGCTTCCTGGTACTGATCCCTCTTCCCGGCACCCATATGATCTATAACGCGCTTGCAGGCGCCGCGGCAGGTCTCACTTATGGCCTAACCCTTGATCAGATTCGCAGCGGAATCGAAAGCTGTGAGTCTTTAAGCGGAAGGTTTCATATCATCCACACCGGACGTTTTACTCTCGTAGATGACTGTTATAACGCAAACCCCGCCTCCATGAAAGCTTCGCTTGATATTCTGCAGGAGGGCTCCGGCAGGAGAATAGCGGTTCTGGGAGATATGGGAGAACTGGGCAATGAATCCGAGCAGCTGCATGAGGAAGTCGGTGCACATGCCGGCAGACTAAAGCTCGATGCAATATATTGCGTTGGACCGCTTTCCAAGGCAATCTGCAGGGGCGCACGTAAGACTTCGGCCGGAGGGACCGATATCAGGCACTTCAAGACCATCGACAAATTTCTCGAAGAAGTTCCAGGGCTTTTCAGGGACGGAGACACGATTCTCGTAAAGGCATCCCACTATATGGAATTTGGCAGAATTGTAACCGACCTCCAGAAATGAACAACAGCTATTTGCCGCATTGCACGAATAATACGTCTATTTGGAAAATTTCTGTTGCATTTTTATTAAGCCTGTTATATAATTCTATACGTAAAAAGAATTTACCCTTCAAAAAATTTTTTTTACAATTAATAACCCCTTATTAATTATTTATACTCCCCTCGAAATGCCTCGGTAGCTCCCCTACCGGGGCGTTTCTCTTACCAGACGCAAAAATCGTCAGATAACACAGTTTATGGATCCGCACCCGGAAATCGCCGTGAAATCCATTCGTATGGGGAGAACACGTCCGGCAGTATAACACAGGAGAATTACATGGAGAAATATGAGCTGATCGCGCCCTGTCATTTCGGGCTGGAAGCAGTGATGAAACGGGAGGTCATCGATCTCGGTTATGAGATAACAGAAGTAGAAGACGGAAAGGTTACCTTTGAAGGAGACGCGGAAGCTGTTGCCTATGCCAACATGTTCCTGCGCACAACCGAACGGATTCTTCTTAAGGTTGGGCAGTTCAGAGCTGTAACTTATGATGAGCTCTTCGAAGCCACAAAATCACTGCCGTGGGAACGCTACATCCCGCAGCATGGAAAATTTTGGGTTGCCAAGGCAAACTCCATTAAGAGCAAACTCTTCAGCCCGTCTGACATACAATCCATTATGAAGAAAGCGATCGTGGAGCGTCTGAAGGAGAAATACAAGGTCGAATGGTTCCCGGAAGACGGAGAGCCGTACCCGATTCGGGTTTCCCTTCTGAAAGATGTGGTCACAGTCGGGCTGGACACGACCGGTACCTCTCTTCACAAAAGAGGATACCGCCAGTTCACCGCAAAGGCGCCGATCACAGAAACTCTCGCATCCGCCCTTCTGATGCTGACACCATGGAAGGCTGACAGAATTCTCGTGGATCCGTTCTGCGGAAGCGGAACCTTCTGCATAGAGGCCGCCATGATGGCCGCGGATATGGCTCCCGGTATTCACAGATCCTTTTTGTCTGAGGAATGGAAACATCTGATTCCGGAAAGAAGCTGGTCAGATGTGAGAGAAGAGGCGGAGGACAGGGTCCGCACAGATGTGCAGACCGATATTCAAGGCTATGATATTGACCGCGAGGTAGTCGGATTTGCTCGTGAGAATGCAAAGCTGGCCGGTGTCGATCACATGATCCATTTTCAGCAGCGTCCGGTTTCCGAGCTTTCTCATCCGGGGAAATACGGTTTTATTGTGACGAATCCGCCTTACGGCGAACGTCTGGAAGAGAAAAGTGCGCTTCCGGCGCTTTACAGAACCCTCGGGGAACGCTTTGCGAAACTGGACACCTGGTCTCTGTACGTCATCAGCGGCTATCCGGACGCAGAGCGATACATCGGCAGAACCGCACCAAAGAATCGGAAGATTTACAACGGAATGATGAAGACATATTTTTACCAGTACCCGGGGCCGAAGCCTCCGCGCCGCAAGCCTCACCCGGAATCAGAAGGCTGATCCGGTTCTCAGCAGGCGGGAATCTCCAGATACAGAAGAGAAGCGAAAGGAAATACGAATGCATACGATCATTTTTGCAACAGGCAATAAGGACAAACTGGCAGAAATCCGGGAGATCATGAGCAGTTTGCCGGTCACCATTCTGTCCATGGCCGATGCCGGAATCTCCTGCGACATCGAGGAAAACGGGAAAACCTTCACTGAAAATGCTCTCATCAAGGCCAGAGCCATTGCGGCGGTCCTCCCGGACAGATATCGCAGCGCTATTGTGATGGCAGATGATTCCGGTCTCGAGGTGGATGCCATGGATAAGCTTCCCGGCGTTTATTCCGCCCGCTGGATGGGTCATGACACTTCTTACCGAATCAAGAACGCAAAAATCATCGAAAACCTGAAAGACGTTCCCGTTCCGGAGAGAACCGCCCGATTTGTATGTGCGATGGCAGCGGTACTCCCGGACGGCAGGACTCTGTCGACCCGGGGAGTCATCGAAGGAAAAATCGGCTATGAAGAACGTGGGACCAACGGCTTCGGCTATGATCCCATTTTCATGCTTCCCGACATGAGCTGCAGTACAGCGGAGCTTCCCCCGGAAGAAAAGAATAAAATCAGCCATAGAGGAAAAGCTCTTCGTGAAATGGAGCGTCTTCTCAGAAATGAGCTGGACTGACCATCCAATCTGAACCGGACCACTCGGCCGGAAATGCAGCAAATCATAGATCAGAAATGTGGAGGGCACAGAATGAAAGTACTTGTTATCAGTGATACACATGGGAATATTGATCGTCTGCAGGCAATATTAAACTCAACGGGGCCCTATGACGCTGTCTTCCACTGTGGTGATATTGAAGGACAGGAACACACGATTCAGGAATACGCGGACTGCCCGACATATATGGTCTCCGGTAATAATGACTGGGACAGCAGCCTGCCGGCAGATCTCAATGTGACAATCGATGATTACAGATTCTGGGTATGTCACGGGCACCGGTACGGAGTCTCCCTAAGCCCCTCGGCGATCCGCGAGGAAGCCGAAAGCAGGAATGTTGATGTCTGTCTCTTTGGACATACGCATAAGCCCTATCTTGAGACAAGCCGCGGACTGACGCTAATGAATCCCGGATCCCTTAATTATCCCAGACAGATCGGCAGAAAACCTACCTTCGGTGTAATTGAGATAGACAGACACCATGATATTCACTTTGCCATAAAAGAGCTGGATGATTAACTTACCGCAGGAAATTTTCTCGGAATTTGCCTGAATTCGTCTTAAAATTCCGACACATTTAATTAATATTTTTGTTGACAACCGCAAAATCTTATAATATACTAGTTTTTGCGTTGAGCGAGTTCGGATAGTTCGGATCTGTGGGATCTGCACGTCCTGTGTCTCTCGGGGTGTGGCTCAGTTTGGCTAGAGCGCCTGGTTTGGGACCAGGAGGCCGCAAGTTCGAATCTTGTCACCCCGACTGCGCAGGTGTAGTTCAATGGTAGAACACCAGCCTTCCAAGCTGGATACGTGGGTTCGATTCCCATCACCTGCTCTTGTATTCTCAATCAGAATACATACGTGTCTGTAGCTCAGCTGGATAGAGCAACGGCCTTCTAAGCCGTGGGTCGGGGGTTCGAATCCCTTCAGGCACGCTCGGAGCCAGATATAGTGTTGGATCATTCAGCACTGCGGGTTCCGGTTTCAATTTAATTACTATGGTGGATATAGCGTAGTTGGTTAACGCGCCAGATTGTGGCTCTGGAGATCGTGGGTTCGAATCCCTCTATCCACCCTGCCGTGATGGCGACATAATGGGCTATCGCCAAGCGGTAAGGCACAGCACTTTGACTGCTGCATCCGCCGGTTCGAATCCGGCTGGCCCAGATCATTCGGAGCATTAGCTCAGGTGGTAGAGCACTTGACTTTTAATCAAGTTGTCCGGGGTTCGAGTCCCCGATGCTTCATTTTGTGATGACCAGAAGAGATGACGTTCTGTCATCTCTTTTTCTATATCATTCAGTTTCTACATCAGACGGATATGAAAAGCTGTACACCATGCGGTCATGGCGGAATTGGCAGACGCGGCGGGTTTAGGTCCCGTTGGGAAACCATGCAGGTTCGAGTCCTGTTGACCGCAGTATTCATATCCTTTCATCTTATTTCCCATTTGAGATAATCTAAATCCATATGACCTGATTTTCTTTTTTCAAAAACGGATTACGAGGCATATTTCTGAGCGGCACACCAGACCGGATCTGTCAGGGAAACAGCCGGACCCTGTACACACAGCACACCAGCAATTCCGGGTTACATCCCCGGAGTGTTTTAAAAGAGAGGACGATATGACCAGAGAACAGTACGAATCATTACAATTGAAAGAGCTTCGGGAAATCGCAAAATCCAGAAAGCTTAAAGGAACAACGGCAATGCGCAAGGAACAACTGATTAACCGGATGCTTGAGGAAGACGCGAAAGAATCTGCGAAATCAGAAGTCTCCGCAGCAGAATCTTCAGGGGCAGAAGCCCCGGAAGCTGATCACACAAGATCAGGCCCTTCTCGAACAGGTTCTTCGAAAACCGGTTCCTCGAGAGCAGACTCCTCAAAAGCAGAGTTCCAGAGAACAGAGGCAGCCAAAAACAGTTATTCCAGAAACGAGGGCGGCAGCCGGAGAAGCTCCTCCCGGGGAAACGATAATGATTCCGGCACCCGGAGAGATTTCCGACATAACGAATCTCACGAGCGCCAGAACGGATATGAACGTCAGAACAACGGCGAGCGCCAGAGCGGATACGAGCGCCAAAACAACGGTGAACGCCAGAACGGATACGAGCGCCAAAACAACGGCGAACGCCAGAACGGATACGAGCGTCAAAACAACGGCGAACGCCAGAACGGATACGAGCGTCAAAACAACGGTGAACGCCAAAATGGATATGAACATCAAAATAGTGACGAACATCAGAATGATGGCTTTGACGAAAATGAACAGATGCGCCAGGAACTCGGGCAGCTCGACAGCGGGTCGGAAGCCCATGGCATACTTGAAGTCATGTCTGACGGATATGGTTTCATCCGCTCTGAAAATTTCCTTCCGGGAGATGATGACGTTTACGTGTCTCCTTCCCAGATCCGGAAATTTCATTTAAAAACCGGAGATGTTCTTTCCGGCAACACAAGAATAAAATCACAGAACGAGAAATTTTCCGCCCTTCTGTTTGTCAAAAGCGTGAACGGTCTTGACCCCTATGTCAATGCGCGCCGGATGAATTTTGAAGATATGACGCCTATTTTTCCAAATGAACGCATTCATCTGGAGCGGCCGGGCGGGCCGGTTGCGATGCGGATTGTAGACCTGGTCAGTCCCATCGGCAAAGGACAGCGAGGAATGATCGTCTCTCCGCCAAAGGCCGGAAAAACGACACTGTTGAAGGAAGCGGCAAAATCGATTCTCCGGAATAATCCGGAGATGCATGTCATCATTCTCCTGATCGATGAACGTCCGGAGGAAGTTACCGACATCAGGGAAACTGTCCGCGGAAAGAACGTCGAAGTCATCTACTCCACCTTCGACGAACTCCCGGAGCATCACAAGAGAGTCTCGGAAATGGTAATTGAACGGGCCAAACGGTTAGTTGAGAACAAACAGGATGTCATCATCTTTATCGACAGCATCACCCGTCTTGCAAGAGCGTACAATCAGGTCGTTCCGCCCAGCGGAAGAACCCTCTCCGGAGGTCTTGATCCTGCAGCCCTTCATATGCCGAAGCGGTTCTTCGGTGCCGCCCGGAACATGCGTGAAGGCGGCAGCCTCACCATTCTCGCGACCGCGCTTGTAGACACCGGAAGCAAAATGGATGACGTTGTATATGAGGAGTTCAAGGGCACCGGCAACATGGAGCTGATCCTTGACCGGAAGCTGCAGGAGCGGCGTGTCTTCCCGGCCATCGATCTCGCAAGGTCCGGAACCAGAAGAGAGGACCTGCTTCTGGATTCGGATGAACTCGAGGCGGTAAACAACATGCGCCGTGCGCTGAACGGTCTTCGTGCCGAAGAAGCAGGCGAAAATGTACTGAACATGTTTACCCATACGAGAAACAACCGGGAACTTGTTCAGATGCTGAAAAAACAGCGAATTGTCTGATCTCGTCTGATAGCAGCGGACTGCATCCGTCACAGACCGTGTGATGGACAGTGGGATCTAAACAGTTTTTCAACCGTTTTTTCAACAGCTGCTTCGATGATCGTGAACCATATCAGAATACGTTGGTATCAGAATACATGGCAAAAACCAGTTGCAGAATAGATGTCAAAAACGGGTCAAAAATGCAGAATACATGTCAAAAATCAGTTGCAAAACAGATATTCCCGTGGTATTATGATAAGGCTGTTAATCTGATACGAAAGTTGAGACACAGCATACCAATAAATTTACCAGATATGAATTGGAAGAGGTGAAAACATGAAACAGGGCATTCATCCAGAGTATTATGAAGCTACCGTTACCTGCAACTGCGGGAACACCTTCAAGGTAGGTTCTACAAAAAAGGAGATCCACGTCGAGATCTGCTCCAAATGCCATCCGTTCTACACAGGACAGCAGAAGGCAGCAAAGGCTCGTGGTCGTATTGATGCATTCAACAAGAAATACGGTCTTAAGTAACGTAGAATTTGCGGCGCTTATCAGAAAACAGAAACGAGTCGGAACATTCGTTCCGGCTCGTTTTTTCACATACTTTTGTATGAAAGACATCCGTTCTTTGTGAATTGACACTCTCTGTCACCTCACCGTATCGAGCACAAGACTGCCTGTCATCCGGATGAAATACAAAGTATAGGTTAGCGTTCAAGCAGATCTCATATATAATCGAGCGGGAGATCGTCCGTATCGGACTGTAGGGTTCGTCTCAGGCAGTTCTCTTGCGTCCATCGTCATGTTATCGTATAATTCTGCTGTATAAATGACCATTAAACACCAGCTCTTTGAAAACGCAGACAAATTACCTGCCGTGAAGCACACGCAAGAGACTGGATGCGGTTTACGCTCTCCCTGGAGGTGGATCTATAATGTCCGATAGTTTACAGTCCTTCCGTTTGCAGTCTTTTCATGACTGGTATCATTACGGGATTCGTCTGCTGTCCGCTTCCGGAATTGCCGACGCAAAAACAGATGTATGGCTTCTGATGGAGCATGCGACCGGCATTACGCGCAGCTGGTATCTGCTGCACGGCGATGAGTCCATGCCCGCAGACGCTGCAGCGGAATACTCCCGGCTTCTGACGGAGCGCAGCCGCCGCATCCCGCTCCAGTACCTGACCGGTCAGGCCTGGTTCTATGGCAATTGTTTTTCCGTCAGCCCGGCTGTTCTGATCCCGAGGCAGGATACCGAGACTCTTGTAGAAGAGGCAGCCGGGATTCTGGAGACCGGCTGGCACATTCTGGACATGTGCACCGGCAGCGGATGCATCCTGCTGTCCCTACTGAAAAGCTGTCCCGATGTGACGGGAACCGGCACCGATCTCTCGCCTGAAGCGCTCGATATCGCTCGAAAAAACAGAAGAGCTCTGGGCGTACAGGAAGACCGCGCCGTTTTTTATTGCGGAGATCTTTTTGAAGCGCTTCCTGCCGGAGAGGAATATGACGTGATTCTCTCAAATCCGCCTTATATCCCCACCGGGGTCATCGACGGACTGAATCCCGAAGTGCGGGACCACGAGCCATATCAGGCCCTTGACGGACATGAAGACGGGCTCTATTTCGAGGAAAAAATCGCAGAGGAGGCCAGGAGGCATTTCCGAAAGGGACAGAAAGGATATCTATTTCTTGAAATCGGATACGATCAGGGAACGGATATACGGAGAATTCTTGAACGTCTCGGATATCATGATATCTGCATCACGAAAGATCTCGGGGGAAACGACCGTGTTGCCGGCGGCCGTTACCTCCGCTGACAGAAAGGTGGAAGCTATGTTTGAAAAGCTGGAAGATGTGCAGCTCCGGCTTGAAGAGGTTTTGAACCGTCTCAGCGACCCGGATACTGCCGGCGATCCGGCACGTCTGCAAAGTCTGATGCGAGAGCAGGCAGAACTGCAGCCGGTTGCGGATACCTATGCGGCTTACAAGAAAAATGAGGCCGCAATCTCCGAAAGCCTTGAGCTCCTGGAATCTGAAAACGATCCGGAAATGCGCGAGATGCTCAAGGAAGAACTGCAGAGCTCTCGCAGTCAGAGATCAGATCTCGAACAGCAGCTGAAGCTTCTGCTCCTGCCGAAGGATCCGAACGACGAGAAAAATGTTATCTTTGAGATCCGCGCCGGAGCGGGCGGTGAGGAAGCTGCTCTATTTGCTTCGGAAATTTACCGCATGTATATGAAGTACGCAGACAGCAGGGGATGGAAGACCGATCTGGTCAATCTGGAAGAAACCGGTCTTGGCGGATGCAAGGAATGCACCTTCAAAATCATCGGAAAGGGCGCCTATTCCCGTCTGAAATACGAGAGTGGTGTGCACCGGGTGCAGCGGGTGCCTGCAACCGAATCCGGCGGAAGAATTCATACATCGACCTGCACGGTTGCGGTCATGCCTGAGGTGACCGATGACATCAACATAGAGATTCCGGACAAGGATGTCCGTATCGATGTCATGCGCGCGTCCGGAAATGGCGGACAGTGTGTCAACACGACAGACTCCGCCGTGCGTCTCACGCATCTGCCTACCGGAATCGTCATTTATTCACAAACTGAGAAAAGTCAGCTTCAGAACAAGGCCAAGGCATGGGCTCTTCTCCGTGCCAAGTTATACTTCCTTGAACAGCAGAAACGGCATGATGAAGAGGCCGAGATGCGCAGAAGTCAGATCGGAACCGGCGATCGATCCGAGAAAATCCGGACCTATAATTTTCCTCAGGGTCGCGTGACAGACCACAGAATTCATCTCACCCTGCATCAGATTGACAGCATCATGGATGGAAATCTTGACGATCTGATCGACAGCCTCATCGCCGCCGACCAGGCGGCAAAGCTCGCGAAATTACAGGAGCAATAAACAACCGTCATACTACTGTACTGTATCAGTTCTTCGAAAACGCAGGCAGGATCGTCACACGCAGAGCGTGCGTAAGAGACTGTATGCGATTTCGAAGGCACCAGATATGACGATAAAGCGCGAAGGCGCGCAATCCCAATCCTCATACTTGGATTGCTGGATTACGGGAGTGCGAGACACGGAGCAATCCGCAGCTTATACTGTGTCTGGCGCGATGTATCGCACGGCATAGATTTTCAGATAAATGCAACACCAGAACAAATCATAGGAGGAACAAGTATGAAAAAGACTACACTGGCAGTTATGGCAGCCGGAATCGGCAGCCGCTTTGGAAAGGGAATCAAGCAGCTGGAGCCCCTCGGCCCGAACGGAGAAATCATCATGGATTACTCCATTCATGATGCAATAGAGGCAGGCTTTGATAAAGTCGTGTTCATCATCCGGAAGGATCTGGAGAAGGATTTTCGTGAGATCATCGGCAGCCGCATGGAGAAGAAGATTCCCTGCGAATACGCTTTTCAGGAGCTGGATGCTCTTCCGTCAGGATTTACAAAGCCTGAGGGAAGAACGAAACCATGGGGCACCGGCCAGGCGATTCTCGCCTGTCGCGGGCTCATTGACACACCGTTTGCGGTTATTAACGCTGACGACTACTACGGCAAAAAGGCCTTTACTCTTCTGCACGACTATCTCGTTGCGGATCATCCGACACAGAACGGCATTCATCAGATCTGCATGGCCGGTTTCCGTCTTGGCAACACCCTCAGCGATAACGGAGGTGTTACCCGCGGAGTATGCGTCCTTGACTCCGACCGGAATCTGATCGGTGTCAATGAAACCCAGAACATCGTTCGTACACCCGGTGGCGCTGCGGTTCATTCTCCTGACGGAGACGTTCCCATCGATGTCAATTCTATGGTTTCCATGAATATGTGGGGACTGCAGGCAGATTTCATCGATCTTCTGGACAGCGCGTTCCGTGAATTCCTTGCGCAGATTCCCGATGGTGATCTGAAGAAGGAATTCCTTCTTCCAACCTATATTGATCAGCTGCTTCACAAGGGCAAGGCTGTCGTAAAGGTTCTGGACACAGACGACACCTGGTTTGGCGTTACATATCAGGAAGACAAGGACAGCGTCCGCAAGGCTTTCTCCGACCTTTGCAGCAGGGGTGTTTACGGAAAGCTTATCTGAGTGCGCCTGCACAACCCGGAGGGGACCATATAATCAGAGGTAACCACATCATGATAAAGGATAAAAAATCAGAAAAATCTTTCAGAAAAGCCCGGATTTCATTGCCTGTGCTGCTGCTTGGCGCCACGCTGCTGTTTCCGGGCTGCGGGAACGCCTCTGACAGTGCCTATGCCAGCGGAATGTCAGCTCTGAAATCCGAAGATTACAACACTGCTATTACGAATTTTCAGTCGGCTGTTGATTCCGAGGGGAGAGAGGCAGAAGGATACCGCGGGCTGGGCATCGCTTATCTCAATCTCGGAGACTATGAAAATGCCGTGGATGCCTTCTCCAAATCACTGGCGGCAATAAAATATCCGCGTCAGAATAAGTCCTTCCGCGAAGATGTTCTCTTTTACCAGGCGCAGGCTTATGTAGAAGAGCAGCAGTACGACAATGCCATGACGATTTACAATGAATTGATCAAGTCAGAGGAACACGCCGGACAGGCCTTTCTGCTGCGGGGAAAGCTTTACGCCCTCGAGAACAAATTCGGCCAGGCCGGCCAGGATTTTCAGAAGGCATTGGAGCTGGATAACTCTTATGAGATTTATCTGGAAATCTATGACATTTATGTGCAGAATAACCGGCAGGCAGACGGAGCCGCATTTTTAAAGGATGCCTTAAATCAGAAGCCGTCGGAATCTGATGATTACTATCAGCTCGGACGGATCTGCTATGAACTCAAGGATTACGGCAAGGCAGAAAAATATCTCAAGAAAGCCATAGAAAAAAATATCCCCGGTGCCGTCATGCTGCTCGGAAGAGTCTACTCCGACACCGGAGACTACGACAGCGCAGAAGATTTGTATCAAAGCTGTATTGACAATGACACCTCCGTTTCTCTGGGATACAACGGCCTGGCTCTGATTGCCATCATGAAAGGCAATTATGACGATGCACTTCAGAAGATTCAGGCAGGGCTCGACACCGATGAGGCGGAGTACAAGGAAGAGCTGCTCTATAACGAAATCATCGCCTATGAGAAGAAGCTTGATTTCAAAACCGCGGCCTCGAAGATGGAAAGTTTTCTCAAATCCTATCCGACGAACCAGAAAGCTGTACAGGAGAATCTGTTCCTGCAGAGCCGCGTAACGGAGACAGAGGCAACGGCATCTGAGAACGTTACAAGTTCCTCCGGCAGTTCTTCCTCCCCGTCCGACGTCAGCGATACACAGAGCGAAGCATCCGGCAGCACACAATCCGAAACGACAGATACCGCCGATACGGATCAGTCCAATGCGTCATACAATTCCGCAGGTGAAGGTCAGAGCAGCGGCGATGATTCCGGTTCATACCAGGGAACTGTCGATGCGGACAACGATGGTTACGACGATAATACCGGCGTCTACTATGGTACTGTCTACGGCACAGATACCAGCGCCTATGGCAATTACGATTCTGCCGGCTACTACGACGGAAGCACCGGGTATTAAACGGCAGCCTGAATGAACAGATGGATGGACAGCAGATATGTTTGACAATGCAGAGACAAGGGAACGGGTCATCCTGGTCGCCGTCAACACCGGCAATGAGGCAGAGACCCGTGATTCCCTGAACGAACTTAAGGCACTTGCAGAGACGGCGGGCGTCGAAACGGTGACTATGGTTCTCCAGAACCGGGAGAACCCGGATCCCGGGACCTACATCGGGAAGGGAAAAATCGAGGAAATCGCCGGCATGCTGGAAATGCTTCAGGCAGACGCCATTATTACAGACGACGAGCTTTCCCCAGCACAGATGAACAACCTGGCAGAAGAATTAAACTGCAGAGTATACGACCGCACAATGCTCATTCTGGACATTTTTGCCCAAAGAGCCCGGACAAGCGAAGGAAAAATTCAGGTCGAGCTGGCACAGCTCCGCTACCGTCAGCAGCATCTGGTAGGAATGCGTTCCTACCTTTCCCGCCTTGGCGGCGGTATCGGAACCCGTGGACCCGGCGAGAAGAAGCTGGAAATTGACAGACGGCTGATTGCGGAACGAATCAGCGCCCTGAGAGCGGAGCTGAAGAAGGTCGAAGAGCATCGGGAGGTGCTCCGTCAGGGAAGAAAAAAGACAAATATTAAAACCGCGGCGATCGTAGGCTATACCAACGCAGGAAAATCCACCCTGCTCAATACCCTCACGAATGCGGGTGTTCTGGAGGAAGACGCGCTGTTCGCAACCCTCGACCCCACAACAAGACTTCTGAGCCTGCCCGAGGGCGGACAGATTCTCCTGACCGATACGGTAGGATTTATCCGAAAGCTCCCGCATACCCTTATTGACGCCTTCCACAGCACATTGGAGGAGGCCGCTCTTGCCGACTACATCATCCATGTGGCAGATGCTTCCAGTCCACATCTGGAACAGCAGATGCAGGTCGTCTACCAGACCCTGCATGAGTTGGACGCGGACCGGAAAAAGATCATCACCCTCTTCAACAAGCAGGACATGGTCTCTCCCGGCGTCCACATGCATGATCACCACGCCGATTATGTCATACCGGTCTCCGCTAAGTTCGGGGACGGACTGGATTCCCTCAGACAGATTCTGGAAAAAATCATCAGGGAGGACCAGATTCACATAGAGAGAACTTTTTCTTATGGCGATGCCGGAAAAATTGCGCTGATTCGCCAGTCCGGAACACTTCTGGAAGAAAAATATCTTCCAGAGGGGATCCGCATCGAAGCATATGTTCCGCAGGAAATCTACGGAAAACTATAACAGTATTTCATCCAAAGGAGGCTCTGACATGAGCAGAGAAATGATACAGGACATTTTCAAGAAAACCGGAGCGCAGGCTCTTTTCATCACGGATCCTCACAATATGATGTATATATCCGGATTCCGCGGGGGCGAGGGTATGGTCTACATATCTCCGAAACAGCAGGTGGTGATCACCGATTCCAGATATACCGAAGCGGCAGGAAAGGAGAGCAGCTTCACCATCATCGAGGAGAACCGCACACACAAGAGAACCCAGATTCTGCGTGAGCTGCTGGCGGTTGATGGTGCTGAAATTGTCGGGTACGAAGATAAATTCATGCGCTGCTATGAATTCAGCCGTCTCACGAACGCTCTCCCGGAAATTCAGCAGTGGCTTCCGCTCGATGAAAGCATCGATCTGATCCGGCAGATCAAAACTCCCGAGGAGCTCCGTCTGATTGCCCGCGCAGAATCCATCGGAGACGCTGCCTTTACCGAAATTCTGAAGTTCCTGAAGCCCGGCGTCACCGAACTGGAAACCGCGGCAGAGCTGGAGTATCAGATGAAGCGTCACGGCGCACAGGGCTTCTCCTTCAATACCATCACGGCATCCGGAATCAACTCCTCCATGCCGCATGCAGTTCCTTCTTCGAAGAAGATCGAAAGCGGAGATTTTGTAACCATGGACTTCGGCTGCACCTACGAAGGTTACTGCTCAGACATGACACGTACCGTTGTTGTCGGAAAGGCAAATGAAAAGCAGAAGGAAATCTATACAACGGTTCTTGAGGCGCAGAACGCCGCCCTCAACGGAATCCACGCAGGACTTACCGGACAGCAGTGTGACGAGCTTGCCAGAAGCGTGATCCGGAATGCCGGTTACGGAGACAATTTCGGACACGGACTGGGTCACGGTGTCGGCCTCTACATCCACGAGGAGCCCCGCTTTTCTCCGCTTGACAGCTCCGTCATCCAGGAGAACATGGTGATTTCCGTGGAGCCCGGCATCTATGTTCCGGGATTCGGCGGCGTGCGGATTGAAGATCTGGTTGTCATCAAAAAGGACGGCATTGATGATCTCTCGCATTCCCCGAGAGAACTGATTGAGCTCTGATATCGTGAAGACGTGCCGCAGGTGTCAGTGTCACAAATGCGGAAAAGGCTGTCAGGCATTCATACGGAAGGGCTGTCAGGCGCTTATACGGAAAGGCGTCAGGCACTTATACGGAAAGGCTTGACAATTCTCTTTCTGCTACGTAATATAAAAAGTGACTCTTGAAAACTATATATAGTGGTCAGAAATGACGCAGGCGGCACATCATGTTATCCAGACGCTCCCCGGCTATCCTCCGGAATCCCGCGGATTCATGTCGTGTCCAGGAATCACAGGAGGAAGCTATTGATGCAGAAGATCAATCTGTCAGACGAATTGAAAAGCAACGCCTACCCCGGCCGTGGAATTGTAATCGGACGTTCAGCCAACGGAAGATATGCAGCCACGGCTTATTTTATCATGGGCAGAAGCGCAAATAGCCGTAACCGAGTATTTGTCAAAGAGGGGGACGGCATCCGTACTCAGGCATTTGATCCTTCCAAAATGGAGGACCCGAGTCTGATCATCTATGCGCCGGTCCGCGTGCTCGACAAAGCACACACCATTGTTACCAACGGTGACCAGACCGACACCATTTTCGACGGTATGACAAAGGGACTTACCTTCGAGCAGAGCCTTCGTTCCCGTGAATTTGAGCCTGACGGACCGAACTACACCCCGCGGATCTCAGGACTTCTGACCGTGGAGAACGGTGTCTTTGGCTACACGATGTCTATTCTGAAAAGCGACAGCGGAAATCCGGATCAATGTCTGAGATTTACCTTCGATTATCCGAATGCGCCGGCAGGAGAAGGCCACTTTATATCCACCTATATAACGGACGGTAATCCGCTTCCAAGCTTTGAGGGCGAGCCGAAGCCTGTCGATGTCCCGGACGATATCGATGCCTGGACCAGCATGATCTGGAGCAGCCTGAACGAGGACAATAAGGTATCTCTCTTTGTGCGCTACATTGATATTCAGAGCGGAAGCTTCGAGACCCGGATTGTAAACAAAAATCAGTAACCGTGTACGTTCTTTAGAAAACATACAGGAGCACCGCATATGCGGCCGGTACAGAAGGCCGCATACATGTTTCCGCAGGAATTGATGTTTTCCGAAACATATTTACGATCTTCAAATATTAATACGAGGTGAAGCAGATGAAAGAATTACAGTTAAAATACGGATGCAACCCGAATCAGAAGCCTTCCCGCATCTATATGGAAGACGGCAGTGAGCTCCCGATCAAGGTAATTTCCGGCAGACCCGGATACATTAACTTCATGGATGCCTTCAACGGCTACCAGCTCGTTCGTGATCTGAAGAAGAACACCGGTCTTCCGGCAGCAGCCTCCTTCAAGCATGTATCTCCTGCCGGCGCCGCGGTAGGCCTCCCGCTTTCCGACACGCTGAAGAAGATCTATTTTGTCGATGATATGCCGGAGCTTTCTCCGCTTGCCTGTGCCTATGTCCGCGCAAGAGGAGCAGACCGCATGTCATCCTTCGGTGATTTCATTTCCCTGTCGGATGTTTGCGACGCAAGCACCGCCTCTGTCATCAAGCGTGAGGTTTCCGACGGCGTCATCGCTCCGGGCTACACGGATGAAGCGCTTGAGATTCTTCATCAGAAGAAGAAGGGGAATTATGTTGTCATTCAGATCGATCCTGAATACGTGCCGGCGCCCCTGGAGAAACGCCAGATCTTCGGCGTTACCTTTGAGCAGGGCCGTCAGGAGCTGGATATCAACGATGAACTTCTCTCGAACATCGTGACAAAGAACAAGGATCTTCCGGAATCTGCACTCCGCGATCTGAAAATTTCACTGATTACGCTGAAATACACACAGTCCAATTCCGTCTGCTTCGTAAAGGACGGACAGGCCATCGGCGTCGGTGCCGGACAGCAGTCCCGTGTACATTGCGTCCGTCTGGCCGGTCAGAAGGCGGACAACTGGTGGAAACGGCAGAGCCCGCAGGTTCTCAGCCTCCCGTTCAAAGATGGCATCCGCCGGGCAGACCGGGACAATGCCATCGACGTCTATATCGGCGACGAATACATGGACGTACTCCGGGACGGTGAGTGGCAGAAGGTATTCACAGAGAAGCCGCCGGTATTCACCGCAGAAGAGAAGAGAGCATGGCTTGACAAAATGGAGGGCGTAACCCTCGGTTCGGACGCCTTCTTCCCGTTCTCCGACAACATCGAGAGAGCGAAGAAATCCGGTGTTCAGTACATCGCCGAGCCAGGCGGTTCCATCCGCGACGACGCTGTCATCGAGTGCTGCGACAAGTACAATATGGTGATGGCATTCACCGGAATCCGCCTCTTCCATCACTGATATCCGGGACTGTTTCCGGATTCTCTGAAAAACGTCTCCCGGAACATCTGCGCAGTTCCGGGAGACGTTCTGTATTTACGCGAACAGTGAGCCGCAGCCGAATGCGAAGTATTCGTGTGCGGCGAGCGTCGCGATAGCGAGATAAAACTCGCGCAGCGTGTTTTATCTTGTTCCCCCGTAATTCCGGGAGTCTGTCCGTGCAGGAAACTGGATTTCTTTGAAACAGGACTTATTCAGGGAAGGTCATACACATGCGTTATTCAGAATTTAAAATGGAGCGGGAAAATCTCGTCCGGGTTGGAGATGAAGTAACCATCACCGAGAGTCAGCTTCCATCCTCGTATTACTACACAATCATCCCGGCGATCGCGATGAGCAGAAACTATGCTCCCTATGAGCGGATTCATTCCAGAAGCGGAAGAGTCGT
Organism: Bilifractor sp. LCP19S3_H10; assembly: GCF_052119185.1. Lineage (NCBI taxonomy): Bacteria > Bacillati > Bacillota > Clostridia > Lachnospirales > Lachnospiraceae > Bilifractor > Bilifractor sp. LCP19S3_H10. The sequence goes on along the minus strand of NZ_JBQKFT010000019.1, from coordinate 25,513 downwards.
TGACATCCGCGATACCCCGCGCGGCTTCTACGTCGTGACCGCCTTTGATGAGGAGGGCATCGAAGGCGAGACCGAGGAGGACTTTCAGAAGATGCTCGCGAGAGACAGAGAAGATAACAAATCGACAGCCGGTGTACCGGCCGAACAGGCAGACGGCAAGACAGGCGAAGTCTCATGAGTGCAGAAAAATCCGGCCATTCTGTAAATCCTCGGAAGGAAATGCAGACCGGACGACAGCAGCCCCAGACCAGGCGCCAGCAGCCCCAGACCGGAAAACAGAAGCCGCAGACCAGACGGCAGCAGCCGCAGATGCAGGTGCATCCGATCCCGCCATTTTTTGACGAAAAATCCACTGTGCTGGTCCTCGGTAGTTTTCCGTCCGTGAAATCCCGCGAAGCCGGTTTTTTCTACGGCCATCCCAGAAACCGCTACTGGATGGTCGTTGCCGCTATCTTCGGCTCAGATCCTTTGACAACCATAGAAGAAAAAAAGAAGTTTCTCCGGAAAAATCACATCGCTATGTGGGACACGATTCAATCCTGCACGATTACCGGATCCAGCGACAGCAGTATTCGTGATGTTGTCCCGAATGATCTCGACCGCATCCTGAAGGCTGCACCAATCCGCAAAATCTTCTGCAACGGGACCACCTCCTATAACCTGTATATGAAATACATCTACCCGAAGACGGGAAGAGAAGCTTTGAAAATGCCTTCAACCAGCCCGGCAAATGCAGCGTGGTCGTTACCCCGGCTGATTGACGCATGGCAGATTCTGAAGGATGTATGACCTGATTATTAGCTGATCATTATACAAAAACATAACGATACGGACACAGCCGGATGCCGCGCAGACCAGGACCGACCGGGCTTTCGCGGATTACCTGTATCCCCTCTAAACGACAGCAGCGATGTTAAGCAAATCAAGAACCAGGGTTAATGGCTACGAATTTACTAGGCTCCTCCCACCGCCCAGGGGCAGGTGGGTTTCCGCCCACAACAGCCGAAAGGATATAATTTATGAAAGAGTATGAGACCGTTTGGGAAATTTTCAATAAATGCCCGAACAACCAGATGAGGGATGTTTTCATCGATGAAGTGCGGACCGACGACCCGGAGGAATTCATACGCAACAAATTTAAGGATAAGGTCTTTACCTATGAGAAAACCGTGCAGGAAGACGGTACCATCATCTTTGACATCGTCACCTCCGGCATACGGCAGCGCTACAGCTTTACGGAGATCTGAAAACCGACAGCATGCTGTAAGCAATGGATGCGTAATTGTGATAGATACTACAGCTTTTACAGAAATTTGAAAACCGGCAGCACTGCGGGAATGTGTGGTGCGAAGCAATCCGCAGCCCGCGTGATTTTGCGGTTCACATATCGCACAGCAATCCGTAACCTGTGTGCTTTGTCGTTCGCGTATCATGGTATATAATAGCTGCATCGGAGTCCCGATAGTAACCGAAACAATATAAAAAAAGGAGATTAGTATGGCAGAAGAAAACGTAAAATCCACAGAATCCGCCCAGTCCTCCGGGGATGAGCAGAAGCCGGATTTCCGCATTGAGGAAAACGCATTTTCCAACATCGACCACATCATCGGCGTTGTCAGCGGAAAGGGCGGTGTCGGAAAATCTATGGTTACCGCATCCCTCGCAAACGCGATGACGCTGCAGGGATTCAGCACAGGAATTCTCGACGCAGACATCACAGGCCCCTCCATCCCGAAAATGTATGGAATCAAGGGAAGTGCCGAATCAGACGGCAACGGCATCTATCCGAAGATGGCCGCGAACGGCATCGAAATCATGTCCACAAACCTTCTTCTTCCCAATGAGGAGGATCCGGTGATCTGGAGAGGTCCGGTCATCGCGGGAGTTGTAAAACAATTCTATACCGACGTGATCTGGGGCCAGCTCGACTACCTGTTCGTGGATATGCCTCCGGGGACCGGCGATGTGCCGCTCACCGTATTCCAGTCACTTCCCGTTGACGGCGTCATCATCGTGACCTCTCCCCAGGATCTCGTGCGCATGATCGTCACAAAGGCATACAACATGGCCAAAATGATGAACATACCGGTTCTTGGTATTGTCGAGAACTACAGCTATATGAACTGCCCGCACTGCGGAGAAAAGATCTACCCGTTCGGCGAAAGCCACATCGATGAAATTGCTAAGGAGCTCGGCGTACCGGTTCTCGGAAAGATACCGATGAACCCGGAATACGCAAAGGCATCAGACGCAGGCGATTTTGCCGCTGTGAACAATACCAGCATCGATGAAGCTGCCGTTGCTCTGCGCAGCGCAGGGAAGAAGGCCTGAGCAGGAGCCTTCCGTACGTACCTTAACCGGACGTACCTTAAACGAGATAAAACACGCTACGCGAGTTTTATCTCGCTATCGCGACGCTCGCCGCACACGAATACTTCGCATTCGGCTGCGGCTCACTGTTCGCGTAAATCATGAGAAACGAAAATTGACTGCGAAATATCCCGGGTCAAGCGCAAGTTTCTGGGCGTACCCTTAAACGATGAGTAATGAAACCCGTCTTTGAACAGAATTGCTGAAGTTTGTGAATGGAATCCGCGGCAGATGAAACAGAAAAGCAGGGAAAACAGCACAACCGAACAGAAAGAGAAAAATGTCCCGAAGAAAAAAGTTCTTCGGATTTCCGTGCGTAATCTCGTGGAATTTCTTCTGCGAAGCGGAGACCTTCAGGGTGCGCGGGAGGGATTTGCTGACCGTGAGGCCATGCAGGAGGGAAGCAGGATTCACCGCAGACTGCAGAAGCAGCGCCGAGCCGGTTATCAGGCGGAGGTCCCTCTGTCCTATGAGAAGGAGTACGAAAAATTCACACTCATCGTGGAGGGCCGCGCAGACGGTATTTATCACGGTTCCGGATGGGCAGATTTCTCAGGAGCTGAGTTCTGCGGCAGGGAAAGCGATACGACAGTTCAGGCATCCGGGGCACCGCAAAACGGCAGCATTTCGGCTGACACAGCGCAAAGCAGGGAGATCGGGACGGAGACAACGCAGGGTGGCACTGTCCAGACGGCCGCTCCCCGACACAGGCGCAAGCCCAGAACTGGTGCCAAGGCGATCACCATCGTTGAAGAAATCAAGGGGATCTCGCAGGATCCCGCACATCTGAACCAGCCTGTGCCGGTACACCTGGCACAGGCAAAATGCTATGCCTTTCTGTATGCGCTTCATCATCCGGAATTATTTCCAGAGTCCCGCGATATCTCCACCCAGCCTGTTCTCTACGTGTGCATGTCTTATGTCCGGCTGGAAACGGAAAAGCTCCGGCAGTTTCTTTTTGCATACACCATCCAGGATCTTGCGGACTGGTTTCAGGATCTTCTCTCACGATATTACAGATGGGCAGATTTTCAGGTCTCATGGGAAAGGGAACGGAATGGTTCCATCCACGGTCTCGAATTTCCTTACACATACCGCCCTGGCCAGCGTGAGCTTGCTGTAGATATCTACCGCACCATTCTCCGCAAGAAGGAACTCTTTGTTCAGGCCCCAACCGGGATCGGCAAAACTATTTCCTCAGTTTTTCCCGCGGTCCATGCGCTGGGAGAGCATCTCGCCGACAAAATCTTCTATCTGACAGCCAAGACCATCACCCGGACTGTCGCAGAAGATGCATTTTCGCGGCTGAAGGCCGGTGGTCTCCGCATCAAATCCCTGACGCTTACGGCGAAGGAAAAAATCTGTGTCCTTGACGAGCCGGACTGCAGACCCGAGATTTGTCCCCGCGCCAGAGGACACTTTGACCGCGTCAATGACGCGATTTTTGAGATGCTGACCAGAGAAACGGAATACAGCCGCTCCGACATAGAGAAGCAGGCAGAAAAATGGTCGGTCTGTCCACACGAATTTCAGCTGGATCTGGCGCTTTTTGCAGATGCTGTGATCTGTGACTACAACTACGTCTTTGATCCCAATGCCAGACTGAAACGCTTCTTTGGCGACGGAAGCCGGAGAGGCGAATATCTGTTTCTGATTGATGAAGCTCACAACCTGGTAGAACGCGGAAGAGAAATGTTCAGCGCCGGTCTTTTTCTGAGCGATTTCCGGGGAATGCGAAAGAAATTGAAGGATTTCGCGGATACCCTTCCCTCAATGCCCGCCGGGAAGGGCGTCTCCGAGGATCTCCCGTTAAAGCTGAAGCAGTCTGTCCGCAGCCTGTCCGCCTGTATCAGAACACTTCTCAAATATCAAAAATCCTGTGAAAATCTGGAGATTCTCTCCCTTCCGGGGGATTTTCTCAATCAGCTGATGAATCTGAGCGGAAGACTCGAGGACCTCCTGGAGGATCTTCGCGAAGACGGCCCAAGAAAGGATACTCTGGAATTTTATTTTCAGATATACTCCTTTCTCAATATCGCGGATCTGGCAGATGAAAATTATCTGATCTATGACGAGGTCACTGCCCCGAAGGATCTGCATCTGAAGCTCCTGTGCGTGAATCCGGCTTCAAACCTGCAGCGTTGCCTGGACAGAGGCCGCTCAGCCGTCTTTTTTTCTGCGACGATGATCCCGGTCAATTATTACCGCAATCTTCTGACCACAAGAGATGACACCTATGCCATATACATACCTTCTCCTTTTGACCGCCGAAAGCGCCTGATCCTCGCAGGGTCCGATGTCAGCAGCCGGTACCGGCGAAGAGGTCACGATGAGTATGTCCGCATCGCCTCCTACATCCGGATCATCACCGAAAAAAGGGCCGGCAATTATATGATCTTTTTCCCATCCTATCAAATGATGAACGATGTCCGCGAGATCTATATGACAGCATTTGCGGACATCGGCGGCGAACCTGCTTCGACCGGTTGTGACGAAACGGACAAAACCAATTCCGGTGCAGATGGAAACGTTGCCTCCTGTGTCAGCCAGACCCCGCAGATGTCCGAACAGGAGCGCGAGGAATTTCTGAGAAAATTCACGGAACAGCGTAGCGGAACGCTGCTCGGGTTCTGCGTTCTGGGCGGAATCTTCTCGGAAGGAATTGACCTCGCAGGAGAGCAGCTGATCGGGGTGATAATTGTCGGAACCGGACTTCCTCAGATCGGAACAGAAAAAGAGCTGCTCCGGCAATATTATGACCGGAAGCATGACGGCACGCAGAAGGAAAACGGCTTTGATATTGCTTACCGGTATCCCGGAATGAACAAGGTCCTCCAGGCTGCCGGGCGCGTGATCCGGACCACACGCGACTGCGGGATCATCGCGCTTCTCGATGACCGCTTTCTCACGGAAGAGTACCGCAGACTTTTTCCGCGTGAATGGAGCGATGTGCAGAGAGTTACACTAAAGACCGCCGGAGAAAAGGTCGAGACCTTCTGGCGCTCTCTGGATATGCGCTGATCATCTGCGTTTCTCCCGCGCAGTAAAAACCATGATCCCGGACTATTTTCCGCTGTGCGGGAACAGCAGGGCACCGGGTCAAAGACATGCGCTTTCCTGACGGGTATATATTGAAAAATCCGGAATGATTGTGTTATCATAGGCTTGTTCTTCTGCGCCTTGAATTGCAGCGGAACCGATATCCGTTTCAGAATTTAATAAGGGAGTGTGAAAAAATTGGGTAAAAAGGGACGTTTCGTATTATTTGTAATCAGCCTTCTGCTCACAATCGGTGTAGCCGGCTACATCGGATTCCGGATCGTACGGGTCCAGCAGGAGGCATCCACGTATCGCGCATCACAGGCAGATGCCTCGGCAGAAGCCGTGAAATCGGATTCTTCTGTGGCTCCGGCTGAATCGGTCAGAGAATCCTCCGTATCGTCATCCAGCACGGGATCTAGTGTCGTCGCGAAAGCAACCGCGACGCCGACACCGACGCCTGCGGCAAAGACCATGATCAGTATCCGCGGAGATATTCTGGATGAAGACGGCTCCACAGATACCAGCTATCCGGATTATCTGTCACAGCTGCTTGAGAAGAACGGTTACACCAATTACACGGTAGAAAACAACACCTGGGACAACTCCGGAACCCTTTCACAGATGGCACTTGCCGGCGTAAGCGACAATGACATCAATACCTACATCACCGCGCATCAGAACAACGCGAATGGAGCGGAACTGGACGCGACCGAATACATCGTGCGCGATGATCTCAGCCAGTATAAGAAGGACCGCGATGATCTTGACGCCATTCCGGTGATCTGCATGGGTTATTACGGCGGATGGAACAATGATCCGAACGAGCTTGCCGAGCAGATTCAGAAGATCCTTGATACGTACACACAGAAAAACGACTACGTCGTTGTCGGCATGTATCCGTACAACGAAGTTGACACTGCCTCCTACGATCAGGCCATGACGGACGCTTTCGGCGATCATTACCTTGCGCTCACCTCAGACATCCTTGATCAGCCTGCCTTTGATGACGCCGGTCACCAGGAGATCGCGCAGGCGATTTACGACAAGCTGAACAGTCTCGGCTACCTGAAGTCACAGACCTCCGCAGAAAGCGCTGACAGCAACGCGGTCGCGTCTGCCTCCGAGGCACAGTAACAGATACCCATCGACTGTGTTACCGATGACAGCCGGTTTCAAAGGCCCGGCATTCATACATGCTGCATGGACAGGAAACCGTCATGAAAATAAATAGCTTTGAAGAATTCTGCAAATAAATATTGACAGCGCCTCATGATCATGGTATGTTAGTGAAGTTGAAAAGAAAGAAGAGCTTCCACTCTCACCTGATCACGGAGGCGTGTCTCAGGTTTATATCGTACGAGAAAGCAGGATTGTGAGCAGTCCAATGTTTTTCTCAGCGTATAGAGTGGATAGCCGTCTGGTTATTCACTTTTTTCTTTTCCGGAGTTGAACGGTAGGATCTCATGAAGGAGGGTAAGGAAATTAATAACGAAGCGATGATCAACGAGCAGATCCGCGACCGCGAGGTTCGTCTGATCGGTGAAAACGGGGAGCAGTTAGGCATCATGTCCTCTAGAGAGGCTTTTCAGAAAGCTCAGGACGCAGGACTGGATCTGGTAAAGGTAGCCCCAATGGCAAAGCCGCCGGTATGTAAGATTGTAGATTACGGCAAATACCGTTATGAGCAGGCACGCCGCGAGAAGGAAGCCCGCAAAAAACAGCATATCGTAGATATCAAGGAGATTCGTATGTCCCCGAATATCGACGCAAACGATCTGAACACCAAGGTTGGTGCAGCCCGCAAGTTCCTTACAAAAGGCGACAAGGTAAAGGTCACCATCCGTTTCAGAGGCCGTGAGATGGCTCACATGAACGCAAGCAGACCTGTTCTGGACAACTTTGCAAAACAGGTGGAGGATATTGCTGTTCTCGAGAAGCCGGCCAAGATCGAAGGCCGCAACATGAGCATCGTGCTGGGACAGAAAAGGAAATAACACACAAGGAGGATTTTAAAAATGCCAAAGATGAAAACACGCCGTGCAGCGGCAAAACGTTTTGAAGTTACAGGAACCGGAAAGATTGTAAGACATAAGGCTTACAAGAGCCACATCCTGACCAAGAAGACCACAAAGAGAAAAAGAAATCTGAGAAAAGCAGCCGTTCTGGATGCGACAAACGTTCGTCAGATGAAGAGATGCCTGCCTTACATGTAATGGGGTTTCCATCGCAGAAATTTTCCGAGATCTAAAGTTTCGGAGGGCAGACGAGAGGCAGACAGTGCATTCTGCCGATATACGACAGATTTCATCGAATCTGATTCATTTTGGTTCATTTGGTTAAGGAGGATAATCGAAAATGGCAAGAATTAAAGGCGGTTTAAACGCTAAGAAAAAACATAACAGAGTATTAAAGCTGGCTAAGGGCTACAGAGGAGCCAGAAGCAAACAGTATCGTGTCGCAAAGCAGTCCGTTATGCGCGCACTGACCTCTTCCTATGCGGGACGCAAGCAGAGAAAGCGTCAGTTCCGTCAGCTGTGGATCGCGCGTATCAATGCCGCAGCAAGACTGAACGGACTTTCCTACAGCAAGTTCATGTACGGACTGAAGAAATCAGGCGTAGATCTGAACCGCAAGGTACTGGCTGACATGGCGGTTACCGATAAGGAAGGCTTCACCAAGCTCGCCGAGCTTGCAAAGAGCGCTCAGTAAACCATCATGCCCCGCAGACGGGGCGTTACAATATGTATGAATATGTATGAAGACAGCTGCCAGAGTTGCTTTTCAGCTTTCGCAGCCGTCACATGCCGTCCCAGAGAAGAGGGGACACGGCAATCATATATTGTATAGCAGAACCCCGGCTGGAAACCAGCCGGGGTTCTGCTATATCTGCCAAATAATTCCAGCCACGCTGTTCCTGGCACATGACCTGCCTGCTCACCAGTGGGCAAGAACATTTGTGGCGGCGACAGATATGAACGAACATGGTACCGTGGAAATAACGCGAGAACGAGAACACGGCTAAAAACCAGGGAAATTTTCTCAGCGCTCAGGCATCCATATCCGGCGCACATTTTCCATCCGGCTGCTCATTCCAACAAGAAGCTTGTCCGCAATCGTAATGGCCGTCATCGCTTCGACAACCACAACCGCTCTCGGTGCCACAATCGGATCATGTCTGCCGTGTATCTCAATCTCAACCTTTTTCCCGTCCCGGCTGACCGTCTGCTGCGGCCTTGCGATAGACGGAGTGGGTTTGCTCGCGCATCGGATCACAATATCCGATCCGTCGCTGATGCCTCCCAGGATTCCGCCGGCATGATTGGTCTGTTTCGTGATTCTGCCGTTCTCATCGATGGTAAAGTCATCATTGTTCTCCGCACCGGTTGCCTCTACAACACCAAAGCCGTCGCCGATTTCCACTCCCTTTATCGTTCCGATCGACATGATCGCCTTCGCCAGATCCGCATCCAGCTTGTCAAAGACCGGTTCCCCGACTCCCGCCGGCATTCCCTTCACAACGCATTCTATCATCGCACCGGACGAATTCTTCTCCGACATACATTTTTCCAGGTATGCGGAAGCCATTGCGGCCGCGGAAGCATCCGGCATATACAGCTTGTTGTTCATGATCTCCTTCTCATCAAAACTCCGGATCGGTATCGGCCCGATTTGTCTGACATAGGTAGTGATCGTGATTCCCAGCTGTTTGAGCAGAAGAGAAGCGATTGCTCCCGCGGCAACCCTTCCGATGGTTTCCCGGCCTGAGGACCGCCCGCCGCCCCTGTAGTCCCGTATGCCATACTTGCTGTCAAATCCGTAATCCGCATGTCCGGGGCGGTATTTATCCATGATGCTGCTGTAATCCCCCGAGTGTTGATCGGTGTTATGTACCATCATCGAAATCGGCGTTCCTGTGGTCATCCCCTCAAAAGTGCCGGATAAAATTTCAATTTTGTCGGATTCCGCACGCTTCGTTGTATACCGGCTCTGGCCGGGTTTCCTCCGGTCCATAAAGGGCTGTATATCCTCCTCTTTAAGAGGAAGCCCCGCCGGACATCCGTCCACGACAACGCCGACTCCCTTGCCGTGCGACTCTCCCCAGGTAGTGACGCGAAAGATTGTTCCAAAAGTTGATCCCGCCATGCTTTTTTCTCCTGACTGAATGGTAAAAATATGAGGCGGATGGCCGCGAAACAGTCCATCCGCCTCCAATATAAATCACTTTAGCACAGGGGAGCTGTCCTTTCAATCCCCCGCACCTCCTTCACCGCTTCACACACGAACCGGAAACGAACCGCTTTATTCCTTATTGCAGTTCTTTTCCAAGTGCATCTGCAGCCAGGATTGCGTCATACAGCTGCTCCGCCGTAACATCCGCAACCATGTTGTGAATGGATTCCCCTTCAACGCAAGCCAGCTCTGCAATCTTTCTGACCTGTTCATCAGTAGTTACACCGAGCTCTGCAAGCGTAACCGGAAGCCCCGTCTCACGGCAAAAGTTCTGCACTTCAACGAACTCTTCACGGGGAGCGCCCTCAAGCTGCAGCTGAACCAGCGTACCGAATGCAACACATAATCCGTGCTGTGCCGGATGGTTCTCGAGACCGGTATACCCGTTGTAGAAGGAGTGCGCAGCTGCCAGCCCGGCATTGTCCGCACCTACACCCGAGAGATAGGTATTTGCCTCAATGATCGCATCCAGGGCGGGTGTTACCACATGATTCTCACAAGCGCGAATTGCTGCCGCGCTGTAGTCACGCAGTGTCTTGTAGCAAAGCTCACAGAGCGCCATGGCAGAACGGGTAATTCCACCATTTTCAAGGCTCGGCGCATCGGTACGAACGCAGGCTCTTCCCTCGAAATATGTTCCGAGCGCATCACCAATGCCCGCAATCAGAAAACGGGTCGGCGCGTTTGCGATAACCGCGCTGTCCACTATTACGGCATCCGGGTTTTTCGGATAGAAGAGATAGCTGTTAAACGAATGATCATCGTTGTAAATAACAGAAAGTCCTGTGCAGGGAGCATCTGTCGCGCAGACAGTGGGGCAGGAGACATCATGGATCTTCTCATAGTATGCGGTTGCCTTGGCGGTATCAATCGCCGATCCTCCGCCTACGCCTACTACCGTATCGATGCCTTCCTCACGGACAATCTTCCGCATCTTTTCAATCTCGCCGATACTGGAGATGCCGCTGAATACTTCATAATGACGGACGTTATCTGTTCCCTCAAAACTCTTCTCGATTTTATCATGGCAATTCTTATATCCGCTGTGTGAACAGATAAAAAGCCATTTTGATCCGAGATCCTGCAGCTGCTCACAGAAATGAAGCAGCGAATCCTTTCCCTGAACATACTTTAGCGGTGCTCTCATTAAACGTAATCTAGCCATAGTATCCTCCTTTATGGAATCTGTCTTGTATAATTCTCTGAGACCGTTCCGGAATCCTCTGTGATTCCGATGTTCTGTCCTAACCCCGGCCTGAAAAGTCCTAATATCCGCCTTCATCCAACCGGGATTACAATTCCATATTATGTCATTTTGTTAAATTGTTATCAACGAAGAATACGAGAAAGATGCGTCAAATATTGCAGACAGCCAACGCCAGGGCTGAGGCATTGTACGACGCCAGGGCTGCGGCATTGTGCGACGTTGACAACCCTTCGGCTGCCCCTTATAATTGTAGAAATTAACAAGAGAGCCGGCAATATCGTATCACCGGATGACAGGATATTCTGTTTCACCTGACATCCGTCTTAATACGGGAAAGAAAGGACAGGATCCATGGATTTTTTACACAAACTGGAACGGAAAATCGGAAAGTATGCAATCCATCATCTGACCATTTACATCATTATGACCTATGTAGCAGGATATATCCTCTACTTCATGGCCCTCATGAATCCGGAATATGGAACGGTCTTTAACTATCTGACGCTTTCACCATCTCTTATTCTGAAGGGACAGGTGTGGCGTCTCGTATCCTGGTGGCTGATTCCCCCGTCATCTCTGAATATCTGGACCATCATCATGCTGATCTGTTACTATCAGCTCGGAACACTCCTGGAACGGACCTGGGGCGATTTTCTCTATGACGTATACATTTTCTTCGGCCTGATCATGACTGTCATCGGCGCATTCGTCCTGTACGCCTTCACCGGTGTGGATTATGGAATGATGTTCTCCACGTACTATGTCAGTCTGTCCATCTTCCTCGGATTCGCCCTGACCTTTCCCGATCAGAAAATGCTGTTTATGTTCATCATACCGATCCGGATCAAATACCTGGCCATCGTTGACATCATTTATCTGATCTATGACGTCATCAGTTCCCCCGCGTCAATGCGTCTTCCGAGGATCATCATGATTGTCTGCTCACTCGCCGGCACGATTATTTTCTTCTTCCTCACACATGGCACGCAGGGGATGAGCAAAAGCCAGCGGCAGACGCGGAGAAATTTCCGCCGCTACATGAACGGCTACAACACCGGCCGGAACAGTTCTCCCTACAATAGCGGGCAGAACAGCTCCCCTTACGGAAACAGCGCAAACAGAGGAGATAAAATTGATCGCAGCACCTTCGGCGCCGGCCAGGGCAATCCGAACAGCGGCCGACGGCCGATTCACCGCTGTGCCGTGTGCGGACGAACAGAACTCGATGACCCGAATCTCGAATTCCGGTTCTGTTCCAAATGCAACGGAAACTACGAATACTGTCAGGATCACCTTTATAATCATAAGCATATCCAATAAACCCTTATACGATAAATCGTGCCACAAAATGTATAAGCTACGGATTGCTCCGTGCTTCGCACTCCCGCAATCCTACAGGTATTCGCACTTCCGTGCCGCTCCTGCGTCACTTCGTGCTCATACCTGTTGCCTTCGAAATCGCATACAGTCTCTTTCACACGCTTCGCGCGTGACGATCCTGTATGCGTTTTCGAAGAGCTTATACAGTACATTTTAGTCTTGTAAAGTCACAAAGTGTTTTACATTTTAATCAGAGTATGTTTTAATGGTACAGGAAACCCGGTGTCCCGTGAATGGGGCTCCACATACTGTATAAGTTCACCTCCGATCTGTTTGCCGGAGTCATTATAAGGAGATCTACCCATGAAGAAAACGCCTTTTGTCACAAAGGAGAAACTTGAAGAGATCATTCGCGATGTACCGACTCCTTTTCATATTTACGACGAAAAAGGAATCCGTAAAAACGCACAGGCGGTGAAGGAAGCATTTGCCTGGAATCCCGGCTTCCGAGAATATTTTGCCGTTAAAGCAACCCCGACACCCGCACTCATCAAAATTTTGAAAGAGTACGACTGTGGCTGTGACTGTTCCTCTATGACTGAACTGATGCTTTCCGAGGCAATGGGGTTTGACGGAGACCATATCATGTTCTCCTCAAACGACACTCCGCTTACGGAATACAAGAAGGCGAATGACATCCATGCCATCATCAACCTGGACGACTTCACCAGCATTGCGGATATCGAGGAAGCACTGGGATATGTCCCGAAACGGATCTGCTGCCGCTACAATCCCGGCGGGCTGTTCGAGCTTTCCAATGGAATCATGGACAATCCCGGGGATTCCAAGTATGGTATGACGACAGACCAGCTCTTTCAGGCATTCCGTATTCTGAAGGAGAAGGGCGTCGAGGAATTCGGCATCCATGCTTTTCTCGCAAGCAATACAGTCACAAACGAGTATTATCCGAAGCTTGCCGAAGTCCTGTTCAATCTCGCCGTAAAGCTTCAGAACGTAACCGGCGCGCACATCGGATTCATTAATCTGTCCGGCGGTGTCGGCATCCCTTACAAGCCATGGGAAGAGCCGAACGACATCCACGTCATCGGCGAAGGTGTGCACAAAGTCTACGACAAGATCCTCGTACCGGCAGGAATGGGCGACGTCAAGATCTTCACCGAAATGGGCCGTTTCATGATGGGCCCCTACGGAGCCCTTGTCACCCGCGCGATTCACGAAAAGCATATCTACAAGGAATATATCGGTGTGGATGCCTGCGCGGTCAACCTGATGCGTCCTGCCATGTACGGCGCGTACCATCACATCACAGTAATGGGCAAGGAAAACGCGGAATGCGATCACAAATACGATATCGTGGGTTCGCTCTGCGAGAATAACGACAAATTTGCAATCGACCGCATGCTCCCGGAAATCAAGAAGGGCGACATTCTGTATATACACGACACAGGAGCACATGGTTTCTCCATGGGATACAACTACAACGGAAAGCTCTGGTCTGCGGAAATCCTTCTGAAGGCTGATGGCAGCTACGAGATGATTCGTCGTCCTGAAACGCCAAAGGATTATTTTGCAACTCTCGATTTCACCCCGGAATACCGTAAAATGTTCGGAGAGCAGTAAACCGTCATGCCTCGCAGGCAGGCATTGTGTGTTGGCGACGAGCTGTGAACTTTGCATTGATTTTAAATACCCGATATGCTACACTAACAGAGTGTCCGAAAAAGGCACTCTGTTTTATTTTCTGACAAACGCCGGTGTGTCGGAATCGGTAGACGAGACAGACTCAAAATCTGTTGTCAGCAATGGCGTGTGGGTTCGAGTCCCACCACCGGCAGTATAGTAATCCCCGGAAACCCTTTATTTATAAGGGTTCCCTGGGATCTTTTCTCTTTTCATCTAGCAAATATCTAGCATTTTCACGGATTTCAGCTTTTCGGCATCACTATTTCTCATCCGGTTTGTTACATGCATGTATACATCGCGGGTCACGCCGCTGTTTGCGTGGCCAAGTCTGCGGCTGATCGTTTCGAGAGGGACCCCTGCCTCTGCCAGAAGAGCGGTATGCGTATGCCGCAAGCTGTGAGGAGTGAGCCTCCGTCCAAGAAGGTGCTCCGTGTTTTCCCGAAAATATTTTGCATATGCATCATAATTGACATATTTTCCATAATCGTCGGATACGAATAGATCTGTCCGATATACATACATCAGCTGCCGTTCCCTCTCGAATTTTTTGATTCGACGGCATACGTCCAAAAGCTCGTCCTGAATAAACACGGTCCGTTCCGACATTTCGGTTTTTGTCGTGCTGATCTGCCGAATTTCCCTGGAAAAGGTTTTGGTAACAGATATTTCCCTGGTATTCAGGTTAACGTCCGAATCATTCAGGGCGATAGCTTCGCCGATCCGCAGGCCGGAAAGAATCAAAAATTCCGTGAAGAGCTTCCAGCGTTCGATTTTCATGCCTGACAACAGCCTGTCTATCTCGTTGTGCTCCAGATATTTTTCCGCATCCCGAACGCGGGTAGATGGCACGCGCTTCTTCTGGATCCGGTCCAGATAGGCCACATCATCCACATAGCCGGCACGATAAGCCCAGCGCATGAGAGCCTTATAACGAGTAAGCCTCTCATTAAACGTAATATCATCTCCGGTATACAGCCTGTCAGCCACTACAGGCGCGCTCAGATGGCTTGCAATGGTATCGTGGCCAATTAATCGAATAAGAGTAGAAACACGTCTCCTCGTGGCTTCTGCGCTCTGCAGCTTCAATTCCTTATGCTGATACTCCACATACTTTTCACACAGATCCTTAAATGTGATGCTGTTGATAACCGGGTCTCCGGACGCCATAATTTTTTGTAATTTCTCCCGAAGGACATCCTCGGCCACTCTTGCATCCGACTTCCGTCCGGTCGGTTTCAACGTCACTGTAGCTGTCTTCGTCTTCCCTGTCAGCGGGTCCTTGTACCGTTCGAAGTAACAGATGCTTCCCGATTTTAATTTCTGACTCCACATGCTTTCTCCCTTCCGGGATCAATGCTATAATTGAGTTGCGGGTGCATGATCCCTTGTCTTTCATGCTTCCCTCGGGGTATGCCAGTGCCCCGAGGGATTTCTTTAACTATTATTACCCCCTAAAACACTAAAGGGCCCGGAACCAAAGCTCCGAACCCTTTAGGTAGGTCGACACATCGACCAGTCCTTAAATTCGGATTAATTATATCACGTTTTATTGACGCTTGCAGCATCTTTTGCAAGGTCTGTATCCTGCATCCTGTGCATCTTTTTTTGAGATCCTTGTGAACTTTTGCATTCCACTACAATGCGGGATTGTATGATAGATTTTGCTTGAGGTTGTAACATATACGTCATCGCAAGGCTCAATGTTAACGTTTAAGATTTGTCCCAAATACGTTACATCTTGAGGATACAAAGAACAGTGCCGGCTCAATTCCTGATTAAGAGCGGTGGACAATATTCTTTCTGGCGAACGATATGATAATTTGCTCAAAGCGAAAAGTAATTGGCTAAAACCGGTATCTATATAGGCGTTAGGCGCTATTATTTCTTTGTTTCTAAGTTCCGTGTCGGACGAATAATTGTAAATGCGTCCGCCATGAGCGGATAGGTTTCTATAATCCAGAGATAAAAACAATGTATCGCGCATAAACTGCCGAAGAATCGCGTCTCCGATTTCCCATAAATTATCAGGATATATTTTGTGAGCTAACGCGAGTTGATCAACGGGTTTCAACTGGTCAATTAGATTGACTATCGTGCTGAGATAAATTCCCTTAAAAAGAATCCAAGGAGGAACGCTACCATGATTTTCGCGGCAATACTTGATCGGATCTTTGTCGCTGCATAAAGTTTTGTTTAAAGTGTTTAGAATGGATGCTAAAGAGAACCTTGGTTTTCTCTTTCTTTTGTTTGCATAATTCTTAAATTGTAAATAATTGTTAGGATCTGTTCCGTATTTGTTTGCAATGACATCCGCGGTAGCTTCTTTAATATGTTCTTCCAGATCGAGCATAGCGGCTATAACTGCATTCCTGAGGTTTTTATCGAGGAGATATAAAGAAACTATTTGCTTAGAATCGATGCCATCACGGTAACGAATCCCGTGATCGGATCTTATAATATATGGATCCCTATAGCTCTTTATAAGATTCGAATATCCGTACAAGGATAACGCGTGCGACAAAGACACATCATCCGATATAATCAGGTTTTGACTTTTTAATTTTTTAATTTGGTATTCGATGGTTGAATAATTAATCGTGTCACCCATAACAGCTCCCTATAAAGCAAAGAGGCCTTGAAACTTTACGTCTCAAGACCTCTAGCGGCCGCTCAGCAGCCATTCGCTAATTGAACTCATTGTATCACAAAAATAGGCCTTGTCAATTGTTAAAATTTGACATTTTCCTTTACAGCTTTCCCCTCACCTCCGTAACCCTTCCAATAACCTTCACCGGCAGCTCCTCGACTTCCTTTTTAGAGAAATACATAGGTGCAATGTTGGCATTGTCCGACAGGAGGGCGATTCCATCGGCATATCTCTTAATCCTCTTGCAGGTGGCGTGATCCCCGTTTACGGTGGCGATCACCACATCCCCATCTTCCCACCCAAGTTCACTATCGAATATCACGGTGTCCCCGTTTTGGATCCGCGGAATCATGCTGTTGCCCTCGATCCGGCAGGCGCGGACGTGATCTCCGGGCTCCTTGTCGTAATCAATCCATTGCAGGACATCCTCTTCAGCAAAGATCGGCTTTCCTGCAGCCACAGTAGTCAGGACAGGGATGCGGTAATGACCGATCGGGATATCAGTGCGGAAAGCGTCGGGCGCATTATCTGTGTTAATTTGAACACTGCCGTCTATCATTTCGAAAAGCTTATTGAAATCCATTCCCATTGCATCTGACGCCTGCTTAATAATTGTTATAGAAGGAATGATGGGCTTACCAGTTTTGGGATGCTTGTTCTTTTCGAGAAGAGCTATATATGCTTTGCTGATACCTGACTTTTTTGAAAATTCAGACATACTTAAATCGTTTTCACTCCTATATTTTTTAATAATATCTCCTAATGACATTTCATCACCTCACATTTACATATGTACAATATACTGTACACTATTATAAAAGAAACGTCAAATAAATTAAACAAAAGCTATTGACAATTTGCGTATAACATGTTAGACTTCGCATGTACAACAAATTAGACGAAAGGAGGAATAATTTTGTCTTACAAAATCAAGGAACTGAGAGAACGGAAAGGCATGACTCAAGAAGAATTATCTAAGGCTTCCGGAGTCTCAAGAGCAATAATTTCAGGGCTTGAAAATGGCACATCAAAGACGACTACAACAAAAACCCTTATCCTTATTGCGCACGCGCTTGGAGTTGCGGTAAGTGATATTTTTTTTGAGAATGATGTCTAACATGTTAGACGAAAGGAGGCGATCACGGTGAATGCGGCAATGTCAGGCTCTCTCATAATTTACGAGAGATGTAAACGGCACATGAGCCAGAACACACTGGCTCATTACCTGGGCATCAGCATCCCGGCTCTACGGAAGATCGAGACTGGCGAGAAGGTGCCGGACGAAACCGTAAAGGCGAAGCTCCGCGAGGAGTTCGGCGCGGAGCGGTTTGAGGGATGTTGGGAGGTGAAAGAGTAGAGATGCTTTCGACAATAGCGGCAGTTTTATTCGCAGCATTAACAGTTATTTTTGCGATACGAGCATTTATTTACAAAGTAGCAATGCATAAGGCAATTATGGTTTTTAAAGCATACATTGACCGGCACAATTACGATATTCCGTCAAAGGAAGAAATTGACGAATGCATTGCCTCTATCGATAACAACGATTTAGCTTCTGCTGTTTTTGGAAAAGCTTTCAAAAACTTCTGAAAGTTCGGAGGCAATTAACTGCGAGGCGATAGGGGAAACTAGATTCAAGGAAGAGGATCCAATAATTGCAAGAATTTTTAATACCTTTTTCCATCGAGGCACAGGGCGAATACTATCAATGAACTGATATCCATCATACGTAATACGAAAAACGCAGAGTTCATCAATAGAATCATCACCATAATTACCGATCGTTTGAATAAATCCGGCTTCGTCAAGAACTTTAAGTGTGTTTATTGTTTCCGGAATAGAGATTTTAGTATCTTCAGAAATTTGAGTATAGTCGATTTCCTCGAATCCATTTTCGGAAACAGCCAGGTTTTCCTCGAGATAGAGAAGGAGTGTGCGTATTGTATCCAAGTTTAGCTTCATACGAAATGTCCTTTTCAAAAATTGAAATTATTCAAATTATACCATCAAAACAAGATAGGGAGGGAATAAATACATGGATTGGAGAGATTGGGTATATCCAATTATTAGTTCAGCTGTAGCGGCGATCATCGTATCGCTGATTTTTAATCCGCGTAGGGGGCAATAAGAAGTGAAAAAGAGAGATGACAAAGACGACAAAGACAGTATTTGGGACGATATAAACATAGCCTATATCTGCGCAATTATCGCCATAGCGATAGACGCATTCGGAATAGGTCTCGCGATCGGAGCCCGCTTCTTCTAAAGGAAGTGCAGAACGATTGAAGCTATTATGCCAGATGCACTAATTACAAGTGCAACGATTGAGATAATCTTTGCTTCGCGGGCTTGTTTCTTTGCCTCTGCGTTTTCTATACGGATATTACGGACGTTTTCAACATATGCTTTGCCACTGTTCGTAATTTTGTAAGGGGAACGAACGGCAGAAACTCCCCAGTAGGAGTCATCGTCTTCATAGTGAAGATGAGAAGATACGAAGCCGAGTTCAGAGAGCGTATGCATGCAGTCCTCGTAATGAGATTCATCCAGAACATTCTCAGGGTGATCGTACATAATTTCAAGAAGTTGAACACATTCCTTATTAAGTAACATGGCACTGTCCTCCTAATGTGATTATACACAAAAGAGGAAAAGCCAGGAAGGGGAAGAATATGAAAACATACGAAAGCAAGAGACAGCTTGCCGCAAGATACGGCATATCGGTATCGACCGTGAACGGTCTGCTCAGCCGGATCAGGGATCTGATCGGGGTCAGGTATCCCAGGGACGCGGTGACGCACTGCGGAAGAATCGTGCGGATCCGGTCGGACGTGTTTGATGATCTTCTGGCATGGGGAGACGCTATAGACTGTGGCGTAGCTCCGCCATTCCAGGACAAAGAAACAAGAGTTATCTGGGAGCGGTTGGCATGATCAAAGAGATTTACAGAGGCAGCGGCATGACAGAACTGATCTGTATAGAGGGGGAAAATGAAAATGCTGTATTTGAAGATCATGAGCAGGATTCTGGCCGCTTATTTGTTCCTGCTGCCGATATCGATGATCGGGCTCGAGCGGCCGTCAAAGGCTATTATCGTGGTCGGGGCGGTGTCATTTTTTTATTTGATCACCTGCTCAGTTGCGGACGGAAACCGGGAGGATGAAAGTGATTAATCCGGATGTGAAACTGGTAGAAGAATTGGAAAAAATCACCGCTAAGGTCAGGGACCTGAGTGGGAGGATCGACGAAAAGGTCGAAATAAAAACCTGCATCGGAAAAGACGGCGAAGTCTCTGCAACGGCAGCGGTCGGAGAGTATTCGTATGAGATCTTTTTCAACGGGGATACCTACCTGACATACAAGAACGGGATCCGCGGAACAGTAAAACCGGAAACGGTTAGATGGGGAAAGAGACCGACAGACTGGTAAAAAAAGGACGCTGCGAAAGCGGCGTCCTGTGTGTGGGTGGTATCAATTTATCTGCAATTTAATTGTATGCCACATCACTCAAAAAGTCAATAAAAACAGGGGCCCGAAAGGCCCTTTCAAACTCGATTAGGTTATTAAAGATAGGTACAGGGCAGTGGCATACAGACAACGGAAATATGAGTTCCGGAATGCGATTGAGGTGGAGCAGTACCATTCGCAGAGGTACGGACCTCCCGGAGGGAGAAGCCCGAAAGAGAAACCGACTCCGGAACAGATGGAAAAGATAAACCACCGGCTGAAGGTAAAGACCTGCCGGCATAAACTGAGACAGAATTTTGATATCAACGATTATTTTGTCTGCTTGTCATACCGGGTAGAAGAAAGACCGGAGAGTATGGAGCAGGCAAAGAAAGACTGGCAGCGGTTCATAACCAAAGTCAGGAGAGAATATAAAAAACGGGGAGAGGATCTGAAATGGATCCGGAACATAGAGGTGGGAAGCCGGGGAGCCTGGCACACGCACCTGATCATGAACCGGATCCCAGACACGGACATCATCCTTGCGAAGTGCTGGACACACGGAAGGGTATGGCACGAGTTGCTTCACGACCGGGGAGAGTTCCGGGAGCTGGCCGAATATGTGACGAAAGATGAAAAATCGGACCCGAGATTAAAAGACGCCAGTTATTCAACCTCGAGGAATCTGCCCACGCCAGCGCCAAAGAAAAGAGACTGCAAGAGGAAGACCTGGCCGTCAAAGATGTGGTGCCCGAAAGGGTTCTACATCGACAAGGACAGCATCGAAGAAGGGATAAACCGGATGGGTTACGAATACCGGAGCTATACGGTATTGCGAACGAGGAGGATTTAAGTGGATATAAGAATTTACATAGGGGTATCGACCAAAAGCCCGAAGAAGTCGCAGCGGAAGATCTGCTATCTTCTGTCCTGCGAAAAAGACGGAAAAGAAGAAACCCGCGGAGGAGAGCCGGAAGAAGTGACCGAAACCTATCACGGTGCCACGGTTATAGCCGTGAGCCGTGCGCTGAAGCGGATCACCGGGCCGTGCCGGGTCACGATCTACGCGGAGGATTCCTGGACAATGAATATGATCACCACACAGATGCCGGCATGGGCAAAGAACGGATTCCGGGACAAAAAGGGGAAACCGATGCATCTGCAGCAGGAGTGGATGCAGATCTGGCTGACATCGAAGGAACATGACCTGAACACAGAGACCGGGACACATAAGTTCACTGAATGGATGAAAGAGCGGATGGAGGGATAAACATGTATGACATTTTCGGAGAGATGGGATCCGCGGAAGAACTGAATACTCTGGCGGAGAATCTGGTAAACGAAGGAGATATTGATTCGTTAAAGAAATTAGCGGAAGAAAACGGAATCGAAGAAGAATATGCTCTCGATTTTGCAAATGGTGACAGTGAAATCTTCGTAGATGCCACAATGGCAGCGGAAGGAAAGCTGTTTATCGAAGGAGAAGCCCTGAAACCGAAAGGAATTATGCAGGACTGGCTTTCCTACATCGAGGCCGAGACGTTCGAAGACGAAGGAGTGGCAAAAGCAGTAAGGAAGAAAGGAAAGAGCCTGAAGGGGTGCATCGCTTCCCTGATGGAGCTGTCCTTCAGAAACCGAGAGCCAGTAGACAAAGACATTCTTGAGATGGTGAATTTAAAACCGAAACCTTCGCGTGTGGAATTCTACGTACCCAATATGCGGGAGGCAAAAGAAGCCATAAGAAAGTACTACATGGGAGAAAAAAGATGAAAAAGAAAGAACTTCTTGCGGCGCTTCCCGATGAAATGCCGGATGAGAACACCGCAAAGGCCATCAAAACCACAGACGGTAAGGCTCTGGTAATTCTCCTGCCGGAACACAGATTGACGGTTGGATACCAAGACGTGCATAGCGTCGTGCATTTTATGTGGCGCACCGGATATCTGACGTACTATCCGGGGATAAATCTATGGACACGACAGGCATATCGGAATATTGGGGCCTGGCTTCAGAGATACGGATTCAAAGAACACGACAGAGAAGAAGTTTCACGGTTCACAGGAACAGAATGCATAGACGTAGATACCGATATCAAGAATTACGAAGAGGCAATCGATTATAAAAAGTGGAAAAAGGCACAAGTCCGCCGGGTAGAGAGAATCACAAAAGAAGCACGAGAAGCGCCGCCACTTCCCAAAGACTTTAGGGAATGGTGCAGGAAGCAAATTCCAACACTGGGGAAAAGACAAAGACACCTGCACGGAAGAAAATACATCCAGATGTTCCAATCGTGTGCGGACGTCTGGTATATCGAGAGGAATTTCCGAATCGAATACGAGGTCACAAAAGAGCGAACCTCCTACAACCTCACAGAAATAATCCGCGCCTTCAGCTCTGCCCCGATGGGAAGGTGGGAAAATTGGTATTACGGAGTGATTCGGGGGAAAATCGGACGCGAGCAGTTATGGTGGGACAGAAAAGGCGGAACGCAGGTAAACACATGCCCGATCAGAATGGTCCTGTACAAAAAGAATCTGCGGGAACTGAAACTGCCGGAATATATCACAAAGACCCTGCAGGCGATGGATGCGCCCATGAATTACGCATTCCTTGCAGGTATGGCACGGAAGTATCCGGAGACAGAGCGGATGATCAAGAACGGATTAGAACATCTGACCTGCGACATCGCGATGAACGAAAACGGAAAGACCTTTGGCGACAACATGAAAACAATCACAGCATTGTCTGTCCAGCAGCGCAGAAGAATCGCCGCAATCAATGGAGGGATAAGCGAAGCAGAAATCATGTTGAATCATCCGGAGGTTACCAACGAAACGCTGAAGATTTTAACTTCGATCAGGAACCGGAACAAGAAAGACCTGATCATCCGGGCAGCGGAAGGATTGAACTTGAATCATGTCTTGACGCTGCTCAGAAAGACGGGATCCCTGAAGGAAGAAGAAATAAGGGAATACCGGGATTATTTGAACATGGCCAGGGCAAGAGGAATGAATATCTCGGACGAAATTGTTTACCGGAATAAGAAGTGGAGAACCTTCCACGCAAAGTATATAGAGGAAAAAGACGCAGAGGAAGACAAGGAGATCGATCGGAAATATCAGAACATCAGCAAGGATTACGAAGAGAATTGCCGGGAGTTCCAGGCGGCAGCGGAAGGATATGTTTTTCTGGTTCCCCGGCGCGCTTCGGACATCCGGAACGAGGGAAGGCTTCAGCATCACTGCGTAGGCCGCGCAGGCTACATCGAGAAAATGGACAACCGGGAAAGCTTCATCATCTTCCTGCGGAAACAGGAGGAACCGGAGGTGCCCTATTACACAATAGAGACAGATGGAACGAGGATTATCCAGGCATACGGCGCATACGACCGCAAACCGGACTGGACTATGGTAAATAAACTTCTGCAGGAATGGATTAGGGAAGTAAGGAAACGAAGAGCAAGACTGGAACTGCGGGCAGCGGTCGGATAAGGAGAACAAATGGAGTACACACAGATGACGCTCGACGACTGGTTGAGCCTGAAAAAGAAATTAGAGAATGATTTGAACGGAGTGGCCGCATCATTTGTGCGGATCGGATACACGCTCCGGAAGATCGAAGACGAAAAACTATACGAAAGAGACGGATATTCTTCCGTTACAGAGTTTGCAAAAAATGAATATGGCTTGTCCTCATCCACGGTTTCGCGGTTTATGGCAATCAACCGAAGATATTCCATCGATGGATATTCCGAAAAACTCCGGTCGGAGTTTGCAGGCATTGGCAGCAGCAAACTTTCCGAAATGCTTGCCTTGCCGGATTCCGATCTATCCATGATCAAACCGGAGACACCGAGAGAAGCCATTCGGGAGCTGAAGGATTTCAACAAAACGGAAGAAGAAGGCACTGCAGACCGAGACAGATTCCTGATGGAATTCCTGGCCGGATGCAGCGAAGAGTGGATATACACAGATTTGGACACAGATAAACTGAAAGAGGCGCTGAATCCTTCCGGGAGCCGGGTATACCGGAAAGGAAAGTTCTTCATGGCTTTCTACGATTACGACGTAAAGATCAAGAAATTCGGCCAGGATCCGGAGACGTTGACCTGGGACCAGCTGTCTGCCTGGATCCAACAGCACCTCGAAGACATCAAAGAAGTGCAGAAAGAAGAGACAACAGGAGGACCAGAAGAGAAGACCGTTGCGCCGGCGCAAAAACCCGCGGGATACAGGAACTCACTGTATCCGGAGGGCTCTGAAGAACCGCAGAATACGGAAGAAAAGGTGCCGGAAAATGCGGGGAAATACCAGGAAAATCCGGAGGATACGGAAAAATCCGAAGAAGAGGCAGTTGCGCCGGCGCAAAAGCCCGCGGGATACAATAACTTACTGTATACGGAGGGCTCTGAGGAAGAGGAAGAAAAGCAGGCAGACAACGAAAAAAGGACTGAAAAAGCGGATATTTCAGAGGATGAAGCTATTCCGAAGACCACAAAAGAGCCCGAAACGGCAGCGGATCCAGATGAACAGACACAAAAACCCGCGGGATACAGGAACTTACTGTATCCGGAAGGCTCTGAAGAGGATGAAAATCTGGAGAAAATCGAGGAAAAAGTACCGGAAAACACGGGAAAATACCAAGAGGAAGCGGAAACCACCAGCAATCCGGCAATTGCGCCGGCGCAAAAACCCGCGGGATACAGGAACTTACTGTATCCGGAGGCCTCTCGAGAAGAAGGGGGAAAGCTGTCAGACAACGAAGAAATAACCGACATCCTCGAGCTGGATAGCAGGCTGACGAATGCAATTTGTGACAAGAGGTGGGAAGGCGCCCTGAAAATCATGGAAGAGATGATGGAAGCCGTAAAAGAAAAAATCAGAAGGGAGGCAATAGAATGGGCGAGCAGGAAGGAAAGCTAAAAGAAAATTTCGGAATCTGCAGGTTTTGCGGACAGGTGATTATGGTAAAGGCAGAGGAAGACGCGACCGAACAGGAACTGAATAACCTTGCCACGGATAAATGCGAGTGTGAAGGAGCGAGGGAATGGCAGGAAATGCAGGATCAGAAGGCATTCGCAGAAGCAAAAATAAAAGAATGCTGCGCAAATGAAACGGTGAGGGAGGTCCTGATTGATCAGGTGGAGAACATCCAGCGCAACTCCTTCCGGAGCATCCAGATCACAACGGAGGACGGTGTCGTTTTTGCAATCCGCAGGACAACAACCGGAAAATTAAAAATCAAAGCCAAAGAGATTACGGTGGTGGAGGCAGAGGCATGATCTATCCGAAGCGCCCAAAGAAAAAACGACGGCAGCGGCACACAAAGAGCATATTTATTCAGGCTCCGGGGACATGCTATTTGTGTGAGCTGGAAGGAGATTATTCACAGAAATACACCGAACTTCATCACATATTCGACGGACCAAATAGAATAATCAGTGAAGCAAATGGCCTGACCGTACGACTTTGCCTGAAACACCACAGGGAAGGGAAAGAAGCGGTCCACAACAATGCGGAAAAAATGCGGCTGCTGCAAAGAACCGC